>JAFLBB010000015.1 GCA_017304135.1 Acidobacteriota bacterium
CGGCCGTCCCCGCCACGCCAGGAGCCGCGCGCCCGCGTTGAGCCCATGTCCTCCATGACCCATCTCGGCGAGCCGCTCTATTCCAAACCGGCGCGCATCCGCGAACGCCGGCGCGGACACTACGTCCTCTTCGTCGCTGTCCCGTTGCTGGCGCTCTTGTTCCAGGTGTATGTGCCGCTGTTTGTGTCGAGCTTGGCCTATCTCGAGTTGCCGCTGCTGGTGACGCTGCACACCGCGCTGACCCGCCGCGCGCCTCTCTTGGGTTTGAGCTACGGCTGCGGCGTCGGCTTGCTCCAGGATGCACTCTCCAATCTGCCCCTGGGAATGTATGGCATCGTCAAGACCCTCATTGGCTTCTTTGCCGCCAACATCAGCATGCGCGTGGATGTGGATAACCCGCTCGTGCGCTTCCTCACGGCGCTGACACTCTACTTCTTCCACCAGCTCTTTTATTGGGTTCTGGCGCGTGCCCTGATCGGCCAGCAGATCCAGTTTGAAGTGGCGACGACGATTCTGTTTGCCGTGCTCAACGCGGCGGTGGCGGTGCCGCTATTCCAACTGCTGGACAAGGTGTAGCCGCGATGCGAACACTCACTCCATTCCCGGCCTCAACGCCTATCATGGGAGCAGGCGCGCCATGCCGGTGAAGCTCATCCCCAGCGACCCCAACCAGCAGGAGGAGAATCCTCAACCGCTGGTTCTGCGCGACGACACCAAGTTCGCCGCCGGCAAGATCGTCTTCTTCCAGTACCTCTGCCTCGCCATCCTCGTCTTCCTGCTCTCCGGCTTCTGGCAGCTCCAGGTGCAGGACCCGGAATATTACCTCAATCGAGCTGAACGCAACCGCATCCGCACGGTGCCCATCCCCGGCGCGCGGGGCAAGATTCTCGACCGCGACAACCGCGTCATCGTCGATAACCACTCCTCGTTCAGCCTGTTGCTGTCGCGCATTAATCTCAAACCTCAGCACCTGAGCAGCATCTGCGAAGGGCTTGAGCTGGACTGCGAGGATCTCCGCGAGCGCTTGCGACGCTATGACCGCACTCGCCCCAAGTACGAGCCCATCGTCATTAAGGAAGAGCTTACCGCTTCCGAACTTGCCTTCGTGGAGGCGCACCGGGGCCAGGATACCTTTCCTGAAATGGAGCTGATCCACGAACAGCGGCGCCTCTATGCGCGCGACGGTTTGGCCGCGCACGTCATTGGCTACACCGGCGAGGTGAGCGAAGAGGAGCTGAACACGGCCGAGTTTGCCCGCTACAAACAGGGCGACGTGATCGGCAAGGCAGGCATCGAACGCTATTACAACGACGTCCTCATGGGCGCCGACGGGCAGCGCCGCGTCATCGTCGACAACATGGGCCGCGTGCGGCAGGTGATCGACAACAAGGAAGCGGTTCCCGGCAAGAGCGTTCAACTGACCATCGATCTCGATCTGCAAGCCGTCGCCGAGCTGTCGTTGGAGAGCCGCAAGGGGTCGCTGGTGGCGCTTGACCCGCGCAACGGCGAGATCCTCGCCATGGCCTCGCGGCCCGCCTACGACCCCAACAAGTTTGCCGGCCGCATCCGCTCGCGCGAATGGAATGAGATCATCTACAACCCGGACAAGCCGCTGCTGAACCGGTCTATCCAGGCCCAACTGGCGCCTGGCTCCACCTTCAAGCCGATCGTCGCCATGGCGGCTCTCGAAGCCGGCGCCATTGACGAGCACACCACGGCGCACTGTTCCGGCGGCGCCACCTTCTATGGCCGTTTCACCGCCTGCCACGCCAAGAAAGGCCACGGCACGGTTTCCCTGAACCGCGCCATGGCCCAGTCCTGCGACGTCTTTTTTTATCAGACCGGTGACCGCCTCGGCATCGACAAGATTGCCGAATACGCCGAGCGGACGGGGTTGGGCAAACGGACGGGCATCGATCTGCCGGGCGAAGCCGAGGGCATCGTGCCTTCGACGCGCTGGAAGATCCGCCACCTGCGTCAGAAATGGTACGCCGGCGAGACCATCTCCGTCGCCATCGGACAGGGCGCACTGACGGTGACTCCGATCCAGCTCGCTTACTCGATTGGCGGACTGGCGCTCGGTGGCGCCTGGTTTAAGCCCCACTTGCTGCGCAACGCGGACGCACACGTGGATGAGCCGCGCCGCGCCACCGTCGATCCGGAGCATCTGAAGTCGGTGCTCGCCGGCATGTACTCGGTGGTGAACGAGGGCGGCACGGCTTCGCGGTCCGCACTCCCCGGCATCGAGTTCTGCGGCAAGACCGGCACCGCCCAGGTCATCTCCAAGGAAGCGGCCAAGAAGATGGAAGTGGTGATGAAGGATAACGGTTGGTTTGTCGGCTTCGCCCCGCGCGACAACCCGGAGATCGTCGCCGCCGCCGTGGTGGAAGAGGGCGAGCATGGCACGGTGGCCGCACAGGTGGTGCGCGACGTAATCAAGTCCTATTTCGATAAGCGAACACGCCAGCGGCGGCAGACCTCACTCGCCCAGGCCGGTACGCCTCAAGCGCAGCCATAGGCCCGCTGGCCGGGTTAAGAACGTAAAGCTTTCCCCCTCCCTGGCAACTCTGGTTGCCGCGCCGCCGTCCTCGATAGGGATGGCCGCCGCAATTCACCATCAGTTCTCTACCTGTTCGCCGGGAGTCCGCTATCACCGGATAGACGGAATCGAGGCTGTACTGATTCACGAAACCGGCGAATACGGGGCAGTACTTGATTCGCCTCCGCTGGAGATCTGCCGCCAGTTGCATGCCAGCCGCCCTGAACTGGCCGTGTTCGTCGTGGCCCCGGCCGCGCCCCCCGATCTTCGTGTCGCCCTCCTTGAGGCCGGCGCCGATGAGGTGCTCAACGAACCCATCGGGGAACCCGAACTGGAGGCGCGCCTGCGGGCGCTGGTCCGCCGTTGCGCGCTGCTGCATGCGCCGCCGAACCTGCGCATCGGCGATATCGAACTCGACCTGTCGCGCGGCCGCGTCTTCCGGCGCGGACATCTCGTCGCGATTCCCGCCAAGGAGTTCCTTCTGCTCCGTTTTCTCGCGCAAAACCCCGGCACCGTGTTTTCGCGCGCGGCGCTGCTTTTGGAGGTGTGGGGCTATCGTTCCTCCTTCACCCGAACCGTCGATGTGCACATCGCCATGTTGCGGCAGCGCGTCGAGGATAATCCGCACAAGCCGCGCTACATCCAAACGGTGCGCGGAAGAGGATACCGGCTCACCATCCCTGCCGAGGAGCCTGGCGCGGCCGCGGCTGTGTAAGTCACTTCTTACACTGGCGGTGACGCGCGCACGCAACACAAGGGTCGCTGACGGGTTCGTCCTTACAGGAGGTCGTAACCAAACGACATGAAACGAAGAATCACGATCCTGACCTTGCTGACCCTTTCCGCGCTTCCCGTTTTGGCGCAACCCGGACCGCGATCCCAAGCCGGCCGCCTCGACTACCTCGCCGGATATCTCTCGCTCACCGACGCGCAGAAAACCCAGGCCCAGGCCATCTTCGCCGCCGCGCAAACAGCCGCCGAGACCGCTCGCGGGCAAATGGACAGCGCGCGCGCGGCGCTGAACACGGCTGTCAAAGCCAACGCCAGCGAGGCCGAACTGGACCGGTTGGCGGCGGCCATTGGCGTGATCGAAGGCCAACTGGCGGGTATCCACGCCAAGGCCGAGGCAAAGTTCTACGCCCTGCTCACCGCCGAGCAGAAGACGAAGTACGACGCGCGCGGCGGCGGGCGCGGCCGTCCGCGAAACTAAGGGCGTTCCAAGCTCTCCCCCCCCTCAGGCGCGGTCCCGGATCCCCTCTCCGGGCCGCGCCTGTCGTCTTTGCCCGCAACCGTTTCCCGTCCCTCCGTATTTGCTGTTAAGAAAGTAAAAGGAAGATCTGTTCCGCAACCACAGCCTGGCCGAACGGGTCCTATAGGTATATGCAGTTTCGTTCCTTCCTTCGTCCCCTTCTCGCTAGTGCGCTGCTCCTCCTGGCCGCCCTTGTTCCTCTGACGGCTGAGATCATCCCAGGGCGGTACATTGTCCAGCTCTCCTCGCCGTCCGCTCCCCCCCGTGCGTTCCAGACGCGCGCGCGTGTGCGGGCCGAGCAAGACTCCTACCGCGCCCTATTGAGGGCGCGCAATATTGCCGTCCGGGAGAGCCTGGAAACGGTCGTCAACTCGCTGATTGTCGATACCGACGAAGCCGGCGCGGCGGAGATCGCGACACTGCCGGGTGTGTTGCGCGTCATTCCCGCACGCAGCCTCAAACTGCTGATGGACCGCGCTCCGGCGCTGCACCGGGTAGGCGAAGCGCGCGCCCTGCTGGGTAGCGGCAAGGGCGGGGCCGGCGTGAAGATCGCGGTTATCGACTCCGGCGTCGACCAGACGCACGCCTCTATGCTTGCCGGGGAACTAGCCGCGCCAGCGGGCTTCCCCAAGGCGGGAGATGAGCCGGCTCTGTCGTTCACATCGGGCAAGGTGATCGTTGCCCGCAGTTATGTATCGCTCCTGCCCAATCGTGACCCCGACAACTCACCGCGCGACCGAGTCGGACACGGCACGGCCGTGGCTGCCATTGCCGCCGGTGTACGTGCCGCCGGTCCGCTGGCGACAGTGGAGGGCATGGCCCCGGATGCCTGGATCGGGAACTATAAGGTGTTCGGTTCGCCGGGCTCCAACGATGGTTCGAGCGACGACGTAGTGATGAAGGCCATCGATGACGCCGTCGCCGACGGCATGGACATAATCAACCTTTCGCTCGGCAGCGACCTCGCTCCGCGGCTGGAGTTCGATCCGCTGGTGGAGGCCATCGAGCGGGCGACAGCCGCCGGGGTTCTCGTTGTGACTGCGTCCGGCAACAACGGAGGAAGCCTGAACACGCTGTCCTCGCCGGCCACGGCCCCCTCCTCGTTAGCCGCCGGAGCGAGTACGAGCGACCGCATCCTGGCCGCTTCGGCGATCGTCGATGGGGTGGGTGATTTCATTGCCGTCAATGGGAGTGGCACAGCATCGGCAAGCGAGGTGTCGGCCCCCATCAGTGATGTGTCCCAGTTGGATGGCGATGGGCTTGGCTGCGGCGGATTCGCCGCGGGCAGCCTGAACGGGCGCGTGGCCCTGGTGCTGCGCGGCATCTGCCCGTTTGAAACCAAGATCAACAACGCCCAGCGTGCCGGCGCCGTGGCGGCGCTGGTCTATGCCGCGGCAGATGCGCCTGGTGCGATCACCATGTCCACCGGCGCGGCCAGCTTACCCGCCCAGATGATCGGTCATGTACAGGGCTCGCTGGTGAAGAACGCGATCGCCGAGGGCCGGCAACTGACGGCGACGTTACGGTTCACCCTCGGGCCAGTGCCCATCCAGCCAAATGAACCGGCAAGATTCTCTGGCGCCGGGCCGAGCGTAGATCTTGGCTTGAAGCCCGATCTACTGGCGGTGGGTCAGCACGTTTACACTGCCACGCAGTCGTTTGACAACCGTGGCGATATGTACAGTGCCAACGGATTCATCCAGGTGAACGGCACCAGTTTCTCGGCGCCGATGACGGCCGGTGCGGCGGCGATGGTGAAGGCCGCGAGGCCGGGGCTGAGCCCGGGCCAGGTCAAGTCGCTGCTGGTCAACGCGGCCTCGCCCGCCGACACGGCTGACGGCTATCATCGCGACCTGCAACTCACCGGCGCCGGCCTGCTGAATGTGGAATCGGCGCTGCGATCCACCGTGACCGCCGTGCCCTCTTCGCTCAGTCTCGGCGCGGGCGGCGCAAACCCGAACATCGCCCGCAGTGTGACGTTGACCAACATCTCCACCGCCGAAGAAACCTATTTCCTTACGACGCAGGCATTCGATGCCAACCTGGCGGCGCCTGTGCCGGTGGATTCCGCCGTTACCCTCGCACCAGGGGCATCGCGGCAGGTGTCCATACGATTCCAGGCTGACAATCTGGCGCCGGGCGCCTATCAGGGCATGCTCGCCATTTCGCCGGCCTCCACGGGCCAGGCCGTTGGCGTGCCCTACTGGTACGCCGTGGCTTCCAACGAGCCGGCGGCGATCCTGATTCTGGACAGCACCCCATCGGGCCGCCGCGGCGCCAATCTCCGTAATGCCGTCTACTTCCGCGTCATCGACGCGGCGGGCCTGGCCATTACCACCACCGACCCGGAGGTGAGCGTGACGTCCGGCGACGCGGTCATCACCCGGTTGAACCGCTTCGATGGGGAGATTCCGGGGCTCTACACGATCAACGTGCAACTTGGTCTCACGGAAGGGACGAACGTATTCCGCATTCAGGCCGGCGGCATTACGCGTGATGTGACCATTACGGGGAACTGAGCGCTGACGGCGCTACACGAAGCCGTTGCGGGAATCCACCACTAGTTCCGGACGCGTATCTGGACTAATCGCCGAAGCGATAGCCCGTGCCGCGAACGGTGTGGATGAAGCGCGGCGAGGCGGGATTGTCTTCGAGTTTTTGACGCAGCCAGGCGACGTGGACATCGATGGTCCGCGACGAGACGCCGGACTGATATTCCCACACATCGGCCAGGATCTCCTCGCGGGGAAGCACTTTGCCCCGGTTCTCGACAAGGTAACGGAGCAATTGCATCTCCTTGGCCGCCAGGGGAACGGGTTGCCCGGCACGCCTCACAATGCCGGATTCGAAATCCGCTTCCACGGAGCCGAAGGAATAGACCTTCACTTCCAGGCGGTGTTCCTTCTTCACGCGGCGCAGTAGGGCTTCGACGCGAGCCAGCAGTTCTCCGGGATCGAACGGCTTGGCGAGATAGTCGTCGGCGCCGAGTTTCAGGCCTACGACGCGGTCGGTCACGCCGCTCTTGGCGGTGAGCATGAGCACGGCGACATCCCGGCCGTGCTGGCGAAGTTCGCGGCAGACATCAAAGCCGTTCTTGCCAGGAAGCATGACGTCGAGGATGACGAGGTCGAAGGGGCCCCTCAGGGCACGTTCGAGCCCCGCACGGCCATCGGTGGCCGACTCCACCTCATAGCCTTCGCTGGCGAGCAGATCCGAGATCGTCAGCACAAGGCCCGGCTCATCTTCAACCAGCAGTATGCGCGAACTCATCCTGATACTCCGCCGGCGCCGCCGGAATTCTCATCACGAATGCCGCGCCCTGCATGGGCGCGCTCTCCACGCGGATTGTACCGCCATGCGCCTCGACGATCCGCTTGACCAGATCGAGCCCGAGGCCCGTGCCGTGAATCTGGTCGCGCAGCGCATACTGACCACGATAGAACGGTTCAAAGATGTGCGCCTGGTCTTCGGCCGGAATGCCAGGCCCATGGTCAGCGACGCGGATTTCGACGAAGGCGCCCGCTCCGGTTTCCGCGCTCGATGCGGCCAGACCAATCCAGTTGCTGCCCTCGGTGCCATACTTCACCGCGTTGCTGAGCAGATTCTGCAGGGCATGCCGCAGCGCAACGGGGTCGCCGAGCACTACCGGCAGCCGCGGCTCGATCTTCTTCTCCAACTCGAATGTGCCGGACTGCAACTCTTTATTGGCCTGCAACCCCTGTTCAATGATCTCCTCCAGCAGCACCGGTTCGCTGCGCCGCACACCCCTGCCCGAACGCAGTGCGGTGAACTCCAGGATCTGTTCGACCATGGCCGACAGTTTACGCGACTCCGATTCGATGAGCGCACCGTACTTGCTCACCTGGGCCGGATTTCCCGCCAATTTTCCGCGCAGGTTGTAGGCGGCCGTGCCGATCACGGCAAGCGGCGTGCGCAACTCATGGGAAACCCCGGCCACGAAGTTCATCTGCAACTCAGCAAGCTGCTGGGCCTTGCGTGTGAAACGGATCAGGACCCAGGCTGTGGCCAGCAGCAACGCGAAGAGGGCGCCCGAGACGGCATAGTTGCGCCAGCGCCCGCGGGCGACAAGCGTGTCCACCGAGCCTGCTTCATTGCGGACAAACAGCAGCCAGCGCCCGGTGCCGCCAGGGCCTGGGGGGCCCGGGGGCGAGCCGGCCTTGCGACCGCCGGAACCTGGATCGCCTGGACCCGCCATGGGGCGGATGCCCGGGAAACGGAACTCATCAAAGAGCGTGATGGACCCGCTGGCGCTATCCATCAACGCCTGCTCGCCTCCGGCCGCGGTGCTGAAGAGAACCTTCTTGGGGTCGCGGCGGGACACGACGACAGACTGGTAGAGCGAGGACCCATCATCGCTGAAGTGTTTGCGGATCAGCGCGGGAATGAGGCGGCTGCTGAGGTATGCCTGATCGAGTTCGACGACGAGCCACTCCACTTCCGCAAGACGGGGCGGTTCACTGGCGCGGCCCCTGCCCTGAGGCGGGATGAATCCGTCGCCTGAAGGCGGACGGCCGCCGAAGCGGGGAAATTCGATGAGCGCTGACTCCATGCCGGGAGTAGGTGGCGGGCCCCCGCGGTGGATGCGTGCCTCGAAGCGTTCGCGCGCGCCAGTCCACTCCGGCGGCCATTCGGCATCCCGAAACCCGGAGGCACCCGTGTCCATCAGACGCAGATGGACGGAGTCGCCGATGGGAAATACCAGTCCGAGCCGTTTCACCAGGGCGGCGTGAGGTTCGCGCTCGCGCCACAGCCGCCAGCGCTCGACATAGCCGGCTTCACTCTCCTCGCGCGCATCGCTGGCTTCGCGTGACGGGCGTGCTTGCAGCGCCTCGACGCCGCGCACGGTGTCCTGGAAATCCAGGCGGAGCCGCTGCAATCGCCCACTGATCTCGTTTCGCATACGCTCCCGGTGCGCCTGCGAAACCTCTTCGATCCAACGATATTGCACGAACCCAAGGACGGCGCACAGCACTCCCAGCGCGCCAACCAGGAGCCACGAGAGCCGGGTTTGCCTGTCCACTGCCAGGTCCGTCATGCGAATCCCTCTACTTCACGCTATCCCGCCGCGACCGTGTCGCGCAGCTAAGGACGTGTAAAAGCGAGGTTAAGGAGGTTAAGACAGCGGGGTGCACGGAGGCCGGCCGGTTACTTCACGAAGTAGCCCGAGACTCGCCATGCGCCATCCTTTTCGAGCATCGGGGTGATCGTCTCGATGGCACCCTTCTTATTCTCGTAGCCAGTTGCGAATTGGAGGACGACATACTCGCCTTCGGGTGCACCGGGCAGACTGACGGCGTGCGTGGCGCTGGAGAGCTTGCGCGAAACGAGTTTTCCCAGAGGGGTTCGCACTTTTCGCAGAGCCTGCTCCCATTGTTCCCGGCTGATCGCCTGGCGAAAAACCTCCGAAGACTGGCTCCAGCTTTCGCCGTACTGGCCGTCGTCCACCAGGGACAGCCATTTGAGCGCTGCCGCTTCCGCGGCCTTTTCCTTGCCCTGGTCCGCGGCCCATCCCGCCGCTGAGACAAGCGAAAGCGCCACTGCCGCCACCGCTACCCATCGATGCCGCATGTTCTCCTCCTGCGTGCTCCGGCCGCCATGTGAAGGCGCAACCTCGGCTACACTTCATTTTATGCCTCTCCCTAACTGGCACGGTGTCTTTCCCGCACTCACGACGCAGTTTCACGCGGACCAGTCCCTTGAGCTCGCCGCAACGGCGCGGCACCTGGAACAGATGATCGCAGCGGGGATCCATGGCGTCATCCTGCTGGGCTCGGTTGGCGAGAACACGGCGCTCAGTTATGACGAGAAGCTGACGGTGCTGCGCGATCTGCTGCCCGTAGCCAAAGGGAGGATCCCGGTGCTCTCCGGGGTGGCTGAGTTCACCACGGCGACGGCGGTGCGGTATGCCGCCGATTGCGAGCGGCTGGGGCTGGACGGACTGATGGTGCTGCCGGCCATGGTGTACAAAGCCGACCGGCGGGAAGCGCTGGTTCACTTCCGTACGGTGGCGCGGGCGTCGTCGCTGCCGGTGATGATCTACAACAATCCCGTGGCCTATCCGGTCGACCTGACGCCGGAGATGCTGGCTGAACTGGCCGACGAGCCGACCATGGTGGCTGTGAAGGAATCCTCCGACAATGTGCGGCGGATCACCGACATCATCAACCTGCTAGGTGACCGCTATTTATTGTTCAGTGGAGTGGACGACCTGGTGCTGGAATCGGCGATGCTGGGCGTGACTGGTTGGGTGTCGGGATTGGTGAATGCGTTTCCGAACGAGAACCGTGTGCTGTGGGAACTGGCCATGGCAGGCCGCTGGGAGGAGGCGCGGGCACTGTATCGCTGGTACACACCGCTGCTGCACCTGGACACGAAGGTGAAACTGGTGCAGTACATCAAGCTCTGCATGGCGGAAACAGGTTTGGGTTCGGAGATGACGCGGGCGCCCCGGTTGCCGCTCGCAGGTGAGGAACGGGAACAGATCCTGGCCATCATTCGCAATGTGCTGGCGACGCGTCCGGTGTTGGAGGCCGTGTAGTGCGGAAGGCCGCCGGTCTGGTTCTGCTCCTGGCCGGCGCGCTGCCCATCCCAGCCCAGCGTACGGTGGCCATCACGATCGACGATCTGCCGTTTGTCTCGCGCGACCGGGCCCTGGCGACGGCGCAGGCGGGTACAACCCGCCTGCTGCAGGCGCTGCGTGAGGCGCGCGTGCCCGCCATTGGTTTTGTGAATGAAAGCAAGGTGCAGATTCCCGGCGAGCGGGACGCGCGCGCCGCGCTGCTGCAGCAGTGGATCGACGCCGGTATGGCGCTGGGCAACCACACCTACACGCACGCGGACTTCAACAAGCAAAGCGGGCAGTGGTTCGCCGACGATGTCATCCATGGCGAAGTGGTGTGGCGCCCGATGATGGAGAAAGCAGGACGGCGCGAGTTGTGGCTGCGGCATCCATTCCTTCACACGGGCGGCGATGCGGGCAAACGGGCCGACTTCGAGGGGTTTCTCGCTTCGCGTGGATACCGTGTCGCACCGGTCACACTGGAGCACTCCGACTGGTGGTTTGCGTCGCTCTTTGACCGGCTGCTGGCGCAAGGCGACACTGCCGGGGCGGCCAAGGTGAGGCAGGCGTCATTGGCCTATCTCGACACCATGCTCGACTATCACGAAGGGCTGACGCGCCGCCTCTTCGGTCGCGACATCGCCCACGTGTTTCTGATGCACGCCAACACGCTGAACTCGCAGATCATGGGTGAGATGCTGGAGCGCTTCCGGCGGCGCGGCTACCGGTTCGTCCCGTTGGGCGAGGCAATGCAGGATCCCGTGTACCGGACCGAGGACCGGTACCAGGGTACAGACGGCATTGTGTGGCAGCACCGCTGGGGGATCGCGCTGGGACAGAAGAGCGGGCCAGCGGATGAGCCGGAGATCCCCTCATGGCTGGTCCCATTGGACAAAGCGACGCCGAGGTAGTGCGGGCAAGCGGGGCGTAGTAGGCTAGTTGTCGATGCGCTCTTATCTTCTCCGGGCCGGCGTGCTGTGCGCGCTGGCCCTTTCCCTTTTCCTATCCGGCTGCAACCGGGAGCACAAACGTACGATCGCCGTGATTCCCAAAGGGCGGGCGCACATGTTCTGGCAGTCGGTGCACGCCGGAGCCCTGAGCGTGGCCCAGCCGGCCGGAGTGGAGATTATCTGGAACGGTCCTGCTTCGGAGACCGACTTTACGGGGCAGATTCAGATCGTCGAAGCGATGATCAACCGCCGTGTGGACGCAATCTGCCTCGCGCCGATCGACAAGACAGCCATGGTGGGCGTGGTGGATCGCGCGGCCAAGGCCAATATTCCCGTGGTCATCTTCGATTCCGGCGTGGACACGCAGAACTTCGTTTCGCAAGTCGCCACCGACAACTATGGAGCGGGACGCATGGCCGCCGAGCGCATGGGCGAGGTGTTGGGCGGCAAGGGCGAGGTTGTGATCGTGGCGGTCCAGCCGGGCGCGGCCTCGACAATGGCCCGCGAATCCGGGTTCGAGGACACGATCAAAGCGAAGTTCCCCGCCATCCGAATCGTCGACAAACGGTTCGGCATGGCTGATTTCGCCAAGTCGCTGCAAGTTGCCGAGAACATGTTGACGGCGTTTCCCAGCGTTCAGGGGATGTTCGCTTCCAATGAATCTTCGGCGGTAGGTGCGGCGCAGGCGGTGAAGGGCAGAAAGTGGAAGGGGACCCTAGTCGGCTTCGACTGGAGCCCCACCTTGTTGGACGACCTCCGCAACGGGGTCATCGATTCCCTGGTGGTGCAGCACCCCTTCAAAATGGGCGCTGAGTCTGTTCAGGCGGCGCTGGACAAGTTAGCGGGCAAATCCGTCGTGAAGATCAACGACCTTTCTCCGAGGCTTGTCAAGAAAGAAGACCTGGACAAGCCCGAAGTTCAGGCCCAGCTCAATCCGGACCTGAAGAAATATCTTCCATGATCACCCGAAGGCGCCCGAGGCGTCCATCATGCTGGTCACCTTGGAGAATACTCTACTGATATTGGGGGCGATATCGCTTGGGAATACGGCTCCCACCGCCACCGCCAAGAAGGCGGCCAGCATGGCATATTCGATCAGGTCCTGGCCTCGACGGTCGCACCAAAAGCTCGTGATCAGTCGTTCCCATGTGTGAACCATGGTTCCCTCCTCCAGTTCTGTCTACCTGATTATCCCTGTATGGATGGGCCAAAAATACTGGGGTGATTCCCTAGGGGGGCTATGAAATCCCCCTAACGAGCTGATAGTACTATGCCGTCCTGGGTCGTAGAGAAACAAGGCTGCGCCGGCTCCACGACCCCTTTCCGCGGGCACCATGTTTATGGTTTGGGGTGCCGGATCACGCTGAAGTTGCGCAATGTGACCGTATCGGGCGAGGCTGAGGTGAGTTGGGCTTGGAAATCAATCGTGATGGGTGTTGAGAAGGTCGAGGCCAGGGATCCTGCCGCGGTAGCCATGGCGCTTGTCTCACCCCAGGATTGGCCCGACCAGTAGACGATCGCGGTTCCCGCCGATAGGGAGAACCGGCCGACGGCGGCGGTTTCCGTGGAGGGGAGCCCTTCGTTCACAAGTGCGCTGCCGCCCCAAACCAATTGGTTTTCGAAGCCGGAGAGGCTGCCCTCATGCGTATAGTGGAAACTCACCTCAACGCGGTCGCCCTCCTGAAGTACATCTGCCGGGATGGTACAAGTGCCGAGGCTGATGAGCGTGGTCTGGTTCGTGGCGGTGCCGCTGGTTGAGCACAGCACCTGCGAATTGGCCAAGGCAGAACCGGAGATCCGGTAAACCGCCGTCAGGATATCGTCCACCTGAGGAGTGGCAGCGGCAACAAATGTGATGGTCGCCGCGGAGAGGTTGAAATCACTGCCGGCCTTCTGGAGAATTCCATTTCGGTACAGCAACAGGCTGCCGGCCGGGTCGGGCGTCTGGCTGAGCGTGAAGACCGTGTTCGTGCCGTTGACGGTGCCGGATGGCGTTTCGGCGTCGATGAATTGGGCGCCAAGAGAAGGTGCTCCCCCCGTCCCGCATACCTCGGCACTCCCGTCGACCTTGACGCAGTCGCTTTCGAAGCCGACCACCGAATCGAGTTCGCCGAAGGTGTTGATCATAGCGGTGCGCCCAGGAACGAATCCGGCCCCTGCGCGCGGGCGTTCATCCAAGGCCGCTTGCAGCCCTTCCACGTCGGCGATTGTGACGGTTTCCAGTGAGCCCGATGAGCCGCCGCCGCCAACCACCGTGCCAGGAAGGGAAGCGCGGACGTCACGGACACGCAGATTGCTGGCCGATGGAGGAACGTTCCATGTTTCGGTGAAAAAGGTCCTGCCATCGCTGAGGTACTTGACCTTATAGAAGGCAGCGGGGGTGGCCGTAGTAGTTGGGGTCAACTGGACACGTAGCTTGCCGCTGAACAGCCGCAGGCGCATGGCCTGTTTGGCAATCTGGGCGCCTCCTTCGGTTTCAAACGAGTTCCATTCGATCTCCACGAAACCCGAGTAGGGGGATCCATCGGCGAGGAAGATCTCGTCCTGGATGGTGGTGAGCGGCGGGGGCGCCGCGATGGCCCGGCTACCGAGCAGCAGAAAACACAACGGGATGCAGACTTCCATCAATCTGCCGCATTTTGTCGACATGTGGGGGCAATCCTCCTGGTGGCGGGTTGGATAGCAGGGGCGAAAAAGAGGATGGTCCGCATCATCACAAAAGGCAATCGCCTCTTGGGAGTCGCGGACCATCCTTGTGCAAGTCCCCATGCCGTGCGGTCTGCGTTGATCGCGGCCGCACTTTTATCGCCGGACCAAGCGTAGCCGACGACTTCACGCGGCCCGGCCAAGGCAAAGGCACGACTCTTGGGGAATAGCCCCAGAATCAGGTATTTAACGGGATGCGATTTATTTCAACCGGCTGTGACTAGCCTAGTTTGCCGCGGGCGGTGATCCGTTCCGCGTTGAGATAGGGGCGCAGGGCCTCGGGGATCACGATCGAACCATCGGCCTGCTGGTAGTTCTCGACAATGGCTACCCAGGTGCGGCCCACCGCAAGGCCGCTGCCGTTGAGTGTGTGCAGCGGTTCGGTCTTCTTGCCCGAGCGGCAGCGGATGCCCGCCCGGCGGGCCTGGAAGGCCTCGAAGCTGGAGCAGGAGCTGATCTCCTTGAACTCGCGCTGGCTCGGAAGCCAGACTTCGATGTCGTAAGTCTTGGCTGAGGAAAAGCCCATGTCGCCCGTGCAGAGAACGACGGTGCGGAAGGGCAGGCCGAGACGGTTCAGAATATCCTCGGCATCGGAGGTCAGCTTTTCCAGTTGCTCGAAGCTCTGATCGGGACGTGTGAACTTGACCAGTTCAACCTTTTGGAACTGGTGTTGGCGGATGATTCCTCGCACGTCGCGCCCATAGCTGCCGGCTTCCGAGCGGAAGCAGGGCGTGTAGGCGCACAGTGAAATGGGCAGGCTCTCCGCTTCCAGCGTCTCATCGCGGAACAGGTTGGTTACGGGGACTTCGGCGGTGGGGGCGAGCCAGTAGTCGGTGCCTTCGATTTTGAACAGATCGGCGGCGAACTTGGGCAACTGGCCAGTGCCGAAGAGGCTGGCCGAATTGATCATGAAGGGCGGCAGGATCTCGGTGTAGCCGTGCTCGCGGGTGTGGACGTCGAGCATGAAGTTGATGAGGGCGCGTTCGAGCTTAGCGCCGAGATCGACGTAGACGGCAAAGCGGGCGCCAGTGATCTTGGCGGCACGGTCAAAGTCCAGGATGCCGAGGTCGGGCCCGAGATCCCAGTGGGCTTTAGCGGGGAAAGGAAGAGGGGCCGGAGGTTCGCCGCCCCGAACGACGACATTGTCTTCGGCGCTCTTGCCGGTGGGCACCGAGTCGTGGGGCGTATTCGGAATGCCGGCCAGGAGTTCGCGGAATCGGTCGTCCAATTCGGCAGCCTGTTTTTCCAACACAGCGGTGCGTTCACCCAGCGTGCGGACCTTGGCCTGCAGCTCAGTGGTGTCGGCGCCCGCCTTTTTCAACTTGCCGATTTCCATGCTTTCGGCGTTCCGCTGGGCTTTCAGTGATTCGCTTTCTGTGAGCGCGGCGCGGCGTTCGGTGTCGAGGGCGCGGAAGGCGGCGACGTCGAGGGTGAAGCCGCGGGTGGCGAGCCGTTCGGCCACGGCATCGAGGTTGGACCGAAAATTGGATAAGTCGTGCATAGAGGGAAGCACCCTATTCTACCGTTGCCTCGCGCCGGATGGCCTGGGCTGCGGCCGGCCGGATGCGGAACGAGGAGGCGCCGGGCCTTGTGCTATCCTGTGAGGGATCGATAAAGAGAGATTCAAGGAAAACGAGGAGTTCGTAACACAGTATGGCACTTGCGGTTGAGATCAAGCAGGAAATCGTTCAGAACTACCGGGTCCACAAGACCGACTGCGGCTCGCCGGAAGTGCAAGTAGCGCTGTTGAGCAAGCGGATTCTGGATTTGACCGAGCATTTTAAAGCCAACAAGAAGGACCACCACTCGCGGCGCGGTTTGCTGCTGCTGGTCGCCCGGCGTCGGCGTTTGCTCGATTACCTGAAGCGCACGGCTCCGGAGCGCTACAAGTCCCTGATTGACCGTCTTGGTCTCCGCCGCTAGTCCGTCGCAGACGGCTGGGAACCGCCCGAGGGGGCGGCGCGGTGGCATGGCAGGGCTGAGAGTTCCATCCCGATAGCATTCCTGAAGTCTCCCTTGATCGGACGTGACGATTAAGGAGATGGAAATGATCCATACAGTTGAAGTAGACCTGCAGGGTAAGAAGCTCAGCCTGGAAACGGGCAAACTGGCCAAGCAGGCAGGCGGCGCCGTTGTGGTGCGCCTGGGCGAGACGGTGGTGCTGGTCACCGCCTGCTCCAATCTGGAGCCGAAGCCGAATCAAGCGTTTTTCCCCCTAACGGTGGACTACCGGGAAGCCACCTACGCCGCCGGCAAATTCCCGGGCGGCTTCATTAAGCGCGAAGGGCGCCCGAGCGAAAAAGAGGTTCTCACCTGCCGGTTCATCGACCGGCCCATCCGTCCGCTCTTCCCTGAAGGCTACATGTGCGACACGCAAGTGATCGGCATGGTGCTTTCGGCCGACCCGCAGATCGACCCCGGCCCGCTGGCCATCGTCGGCGCGGCGGCCGCCCTGGCCATCAGCGAGATTCCCTTCCACCATGTGCTCGCCGGCACGCGCGTGAGCATGTCGGGCGGCAAACTGATTCCATTCCCCACCTACGACGAGGCGCGCGACGCTGAGTTGACGATCCTCCTTGCCGGCACAGAGGACGGCATCGTGATGGTGGAAGCGGGCGCCAGTCAGGTGAGTGAAGACCAGGTGGTGGACGCCATCGAGTTCGGCCATGAAACCTGCCGCAAGATCATCGCCGCGATCAAAGACCTGCAGAAGCTGGCTGGCAAGGCGAAGCGGGTCTATGAGGCGCCGCCGGTGAATCAGGAGATGTACAAGAAGATCGAGGACGCCGTGCGAGCCGATCTGACCGACGCGTTGAACACCGGGAAATACAGCAAGCTGGAAAGCTACGCCAAGGTGGACGAAGCCAAGGCAAAGGCCAAGGCGCTCTTTGAGACTCCGGAAGAGCAAACCCAAGCCAAAGCCCTGTTTGACCGGTTGAAAGAGAGCATCTTCCGCGACGAAATGCTGGAGAAGCGCCGCCGTCCGGACGGGCGCAAGTTCGATCAACTTCGCACCATCACCACCGAGACGGGCGTTCTGCCCCGCACGCACGGCTCGGCGCTCTTCACGCGCGGTGAAACGCAGGCCCTGGTGACGGCGACTTTAGGCACCAAGGACGACGAGCAACGCATCGAACTGCTCGACCAGGGCGCGGTGCAGGCCAAGCGGTTTATGCTGCACTACAACTTCCCGCCGTTCTCGGTGGGTGAGGTTGGGTTCATGCGCGGACCGGGACGGCGTGAGATCGGCCACGGTGCGCTGGCCGAGCGGGCGCTGACGGCGGTCCTTCCCGACGAGAAGGAGTTCCCCTACACGCTGAAAGTGGTGTCGGAAATTCTCGAGTCGAACGGTTCGAGTTCGATGGCCAGCGTCTGCGGTGGTTCGCTCAGCCTGATGGACGCGGGCGTTCCGTTGAAGGCCTCGGTGGCCGGTATCGCCATGGGGCTGGTGAAGGAAGGCGACAAGTACGCCGTGCTCACCGACATCGCCGGCGCCGAAGACCACTATGGCGATATGGACTTCAAGGTGGCCGGAACGCGCGAAGGCGTAACGGCGCTGCAGATGGACATTAAGGTGCCCAACGTGTCGGCGTCGCTTATGCGCGAAGCTCTGGCCCAGGCCAGGAAGGCGCGGCTGGAGATTCTCGATAACATGGACGCCACGCTGGCCAGCGGACGCCCCGAGATGTCGCCCTATGCTCCGCGCATCTACACTGTGACCATCCCGGTGGACAAGATCCGCGAACTCATCGGGCCGGGCGGCAAGATGATCCGCTCGATCACCGAAGAGACGCAGACCAAGATCGACATCAGCGACGACGGTACGGTGAACATCTTCGCCACCGACGGCGACAAGGCGCAAGCGGCGCTCAAGCGTGTGCAGGAGATCTGCGCCGTGGCCGAGGTGGGCAAGATCTACCTGGGTAAAGTGGTGCGCATCGTCGACTTCGGCGCCTTCGTCGAAATCTTCCCCGGCACCGACGGACTGCTGCACATCAGCGAGATCGCCGAAAGCCGCGTGAAGCAGGTGACCGACGAGTTGCAGGAAGGCGACATGATCCAGGTGAAGTGCCTCGCCATCGAAGGCAATAAGATCAAGCTCAGCCGCAAGGCCGTGCTCAAGGAACTGCGCGAAGCCGTCAAGAAAGGCGGCGAGAAGTAGGGCGAGCAGCCTCTTCTTCTGCAGTTACGGATCAAGCCACGCCGCCCGCGCCCCAAGGGGTTCGGGCGGCGTTGGTGCGTTGGGGGGGCAGATGGAAAGTACAGAAGACCACACAATAGGGCCGTGAAGACCGTCTCCTCCAATCAGGTGCGTACAGAATTCGTCAAAAAGCTCGATGCGGTGGCAGCGGACTACGCACCGGTTCATGTGACGGGGAAGGACAAGACTCCGGTCGTTAGGGTCTCGCGGCCTGACTACCAATCGAGGCAGGAGATGAACTATCTGCTCAGCACGCCGGCCAAAACTCGACGGCTGATGAAGTCGGTCGAGGAGGCGAACGCCGAGCGTACCCGCATGGTGAAGATCCCCAAGTGTTCACCTGCTCATTCGCGAGATTCAGCGGCATCCCTTCGATGGCATTGGCAAACCGGAGCCTCTGGGCGGGCCGCTCGCTGGATGCTGGTCGCGACGCATCGATGCGCGGCATCGGTTGGTGTACCAAGTCGAGAAGGGCCGGCTGACGGTGTTGCGGTGCCGGTTTCACTACGGAAGGTGATGGGCCGGGGCAACGCTCCTACACCCGCTCCGGCACCACATACGGCTGGCGATACTCGCGTGTGAGCATCCTGTTCGCCTCGGCGTCGCCGGGGAATTGCATGCTGGCTTCGTCGAACTTCAGCTTGCGGGCGAGGCGGTAGCTGATATTGCCGAGGTGACAAAGCGCGGTGGAAAGGAAGGTCTCCTCGATTTCCGCCGAGAGCAACTTCGGGTCGCGTGCGCGGATGGCGTTAGCAAAGCTCTGGAAGTGGCTCTCGTTTTCGGGGTATGTGGTCTCGGGCTCCAGTTCCTTGTTGCGGCCCATGCGGACGCGGAAGCGGCCATCGGCCATCACGTGCATGTGGCCCTTGGTGCCGAAGAAATCCCAGGACATCGGCTCTTCCGTGTAGAGCCCGCGCAACTGGCCGAGGATCATTGCGCCGTCGCCGTAGGTCCACGTGACGTTCTGTGTATTCGGGGTCTGCGCCTGGTCCTTGTAGCCGAAGCGCCCGCCACTGGATTCAATGCTCACCGGCAGCCGCTTCTTCATACCCCATCGCAGGATGTCGATGAGGTGGATGCCGTTGTTGCCCAGTTCGCCGTTGCCGAAATCCCAGAACCAGTGCCAGTTATAGTGCACCAGGTTTTCGTGATACGGCTGCATCGGGGCGGGACCCACCCACAGATCCCAGTTCAGCCAGCCGGGTACGGGTTTGTGCTCCTTGAACCCAATGCTGTCGCGCGAGCCGGGGAAGAAGAAGTTGCCCTGGTAGATATCGCCAATGGCGCCGGAGTGCACCACTTCAATCGCCTTGCGGAAGCGGCCCCACCAGCGGCGTTGCGTGCCTCCCGCGGCGATGCGCTTGTACTTGCGCGCGGACTCCACCAGTTTCGTCCCTTCCCACACGTTGTGCGAAACGGGCTTTTCGACATAGACATCCTTGCCCGCCTGCATCGCCCAGATCGCCGTCAGCGTGTGCCAGTGGTTGGTGGTGGCGATGGTGACGGCGTCGATCTCCTTGTCGTCGAAGATGCGCCGCATGTCGGCGTCGACTCTGGGACGCTTGCCTGTTCGCTTGTAGATCTCCGAGGCGGCGGCTTCGGTCCGGTTGCCATCGGGGTCCACCAGCGCCGCGACCTCAATGTTCGCGCCCTCCGGCATCTCCTTGATGTGCGCCGAACCGCGCGAGCCCACACCGATGATGGCCACGCGGACGCGGTCATTGGCTTGGGCCCAGCTTTGCGAAGCGGCCGCGGCCGCCGAGACGAGGAAGTGACGACGTTTCACCATGGGAGCCACCAGTGTATCGCTTGGCTCCGGCGCTGTGCGCCAGGGCGCTCGGCGATCAGGCGTACGGCAGCCCGAGCCCCTGCATGACACCCTTCATGTAGCCGATGGCGAAGATCTTGCCCTGAATGGCATAGCCGGGGCGGTCGTTGGTCTCCTCGTCGAGCGTGGGCGCATGGTCGGGCCGGATCGGCACCTGCAGCCCCACCTCGTGATACGTCTTGAGCATCTTCACCATGTCGGTCTGGCCTTCGTCGTGGAAGGTCTCGGTGAAGTGGTCGCGCGTGCCGGCGATGTCGCGGAAGTGGACGAAGAAGATCTTTTTCTTGCCCCACTCACGGACGAGCGAGACGCAGTCCTCGCCCATGGCGATGAAGTTGGCCTGGCAGAAGGTGACTCCGTTCACCGGGCTCGGCACGAGGTTCATGATCTTGCGGTAGTTCGCCGCGCTAGTTACGATGCGCCCGATGCCACGCAATGGCGACAGCGGCGGATCATCCGGGTGCAGCGCCATCTGCACCCCTGCCTTCTCGGCCACCGGGATGACGGCTTTCAGGAAGTATTCGATGTTCTGCCAGACCTTCTCTTCCGGCACCTCACCCCACTTCGTGAGTCCCTGCCCTTTCGAGGCGGCCAGATCGAAGTCCGTCAGCAGCGCCCCGCCGCGGCCCTTGGCGTCCACCTGCGTGCGATACCACCCAAGCCCGGCCATGAAGTTGTAGCAGAGCACCTTGATTCCGACGTTACTCAGCGCCTTGATCGCGGCGATGTAGTTTTCGATCTCCTCGTCGCGCCCTTCGATGCCGAGTTTGATCTTCTCGGCGGGCACGGGATGGCTTTCGACGCCGGCCACGGTCATGCCGATGGAGGCGAAGTCGGTCTTCATCGTTGCCAGCGCCGCTTCGTACTCGCTTTTCGGCACACGGCCCAGGTTGGCGCCGCAGATTGCGTAATTCACGCCGATCTGTTTGCTTACGCGCGCCTTGTGGTCGACGCGGTTCGAGTTCATGGTCGCAAACTGCAAGCCCGTCCCTGTGCGGCTGACGCGATGCGGCGCGCCGAGCGCGTTCTTGCCAATCGTTGAGGCCGCCAATGCGGGCGTGAGACCGGCCGCGGCGAGTCCCGCCGCTGTCTGCAATCCCCGCCGCCGGGTGATGTTCATGATTGAGGTGCTCCTGTGAATGCGGAACCTTCGCCCGCGTGTCGGAACCCATGCGCGTGGGCGAAGGGATGATGGCTGAATCTAGTGGTCCGCGTCGCAAATGATGAACAGTCCAGAAGGGGCTGCGAGGTAGGCCCTTGTTGTGCCTTGTACCGGCCCAGGTCGCCCCAGTAATGCTCAAAGCGTGTGACGCACTACACTAGTTCATCTGGACTCTGGTGTAGCAAAGGCGCGGGTGGGAGGGAAGGGGGGGGCAATGGTGGCATAGAAAAGGCCGCCACCCTTGCGGGTAGCGGCCTTCAGAATCGCGCGCAAAGCGTGCGGTTAGTAGCGGTAGTGGTCCGGCTTGTACGGGCCTTCCACCGGAACGCCGATGTAGTCGGCCTGGCGCTGGGTGAGCGTGGTCAGTTTCACGCCGATCTTCTCCAGGTGCAGGCGAGCCACTTCTTCGTCGAGGTACTTCGGCAGCGTGTAGACGCCGACCTTGTACTCGTCCTTTTTCTGCCACAGATCAATCTGCGCCAGCGTCTGGTTGGCGAAGCTGTTCGACATGACGAAGCTCGGGTGGCCGGTGGCGCAGCCGAGGTTCACCAGGCGGCCCTCGGCGAGCATGTAGATGCTGTTGCCGGTGGGGAAGGTGTACATGTCCACCTGCGGTTTGATGTTGGTCCGCACCGTGCCGGCCATGGTGTTCAACCGGTCAATTTGGATCTCGTTATCGAAGTGGCCGATGTTGCAGACGATGGCCTGGTCCTTCATGTGCTGCATGTGCTCGAGCGTGATGATGTCGACGTTGCCGGTGGTGGTGACGTAGATGTCGCCAAGGCCGAGCGTCTCTTCGACTGTGGTCACTTGGTAGCCTTCCATGGCCGCCTGCAGGGCATTGATCGGGTCGATCTCGGTGACGATGACGCGCGCGCCCATCCCGCGCAGTGAGTGCGCCGAGCCCTTGCCCACGTCGCCATACCCGCAGACGACGGCGACCTTACCTGCCATCATGACGTCCGTGGCGCGCTTGATGCCGTCAGCCAGTGACTCGCGGCAACCGTAAAGATTGTCGAACTTCGACTTGGTGACCGAGTCGTTCACGTTGATCGCCGGAACGAGAAGTTTGCCTTCCTTCTGCATCTGGTAGAGCCGGTGCACGCCGGTGGTCGTCTCCTCGGAAACGCCGCGCCAGGCCTTCACAATCTCCGTCCAGCGCTTCGGGTTCTCGGCGTGGATCTTCTTGAGCAGGTCCTTGATCACCTTCTCTTCATGGCTGCCCGAGGAAGTGTTCACCCAATCGGAGCCGTTCTCGAGCTCATACCCCTTGTGGAGAAGCAGCGTCACGTCGCCGCCGTCGTCCACCACGAGTTCCGGACCCTTGCCTCCAGGAAAGCCGATGGCCTGGTAGGTGCAATCCCAGTATTCCTCGAGTGTCTCGCCTTTCCAGGCAAACACCGGCGTGCCGGCCATGGCAATGGCGGCCGCGGCGTGGTCCTGCGTGGAAAAGATGTTGCACGAGGCCCAGCGCACATCGGCGCCAAGGTCCTTTAGCGTTTCGATCAGAACCGCGGTCTGAATCGTCATGTGCAGGGAGCCCGTTACACGGACACCCTGCAGCGGTTTCTCCGCGGCGTACTTCTTGCGGATCGACATCAGGCCGGGCATCTCGTGCTCGGCGATGGAAATTTCCTTGCGGCCCCAGTCGGCCAGGGCGAGATCGGCGACCTTATATTCGGCCGCGAGCGTATTGGTGACAGTGCTCATCGCAGTCGTTCTGCTCCTCGTTTCTACGATACCACAATTCGTCAATCAAGGAATCATGTTTTCTTGATACACTGTTTTCGGATATGGCCGGACTCGTCAAAGCTCTCAAACTCCTGGGTGACGAGTCACGCCTCCGCGTTCTCCGGCTGCTGGAAAAGGAAGAACTCTCGGTGGGGGAGTTGCAGGAGATCCTCGGCATGGGCCAGTCGCGCATCTCGATGTTGCTGGCGCAGCTCAAGCAGGCCAGGCTGGTGGAACTGCGGCGGGCGGGGCAAAAGAGCCTCTACCAGCTCGCTCCGCCGAAGGAATTGTCGTCGACCCTGCGCGACATCCTCAAACGCACGCGCGAGGAGATTGCCGAAGCCGCCGCCGACGACGACGCCCTGGGCCTCATCCTGGCGCGGCGCAAGGACACCCTGCGCACCCACTTCGACGAACTTGCCGGCCGCTTCGGGCGCCACTACGTGCCTGGGCGCAGTTGGAAGGGGATCGCCGAAATGTTGTTCCGCGTGCTGCCGCCGATGGTGATTGCGGATCTCGGCGCCGGTGAGGCTTCCAACGCATTGCATCTCTCGCGCCGCGCCAAGCGTGTCATTGCCGTGGACAATTCGGAGAGGATGGTCGAGTATGGCCGCTCGCTGGCGCGGCAGTACAAGGTGAAAAACCTGGAATACAAGCTCGGCGATCTGGAGGACCTGCCCATTGACAGCGGCTCCTGCGACCTGGCTCTGTTTCATCAAAGCCTGCACCATGCGATTCACCCCGCTCGGGCTGTCGCCGAGGCAGCGCGGATTCTCGCGCCTGGCGGCCGCGTGGCCATTGTCGATCTCCTGCGCCACAGGTACGAGGAAGCGCGTGAGCTCTACGCGCACGTCTGGTTGGGCTTTTCGCAGCCGGAACTGGCGCGGTTTCTCCGTGACGCGGGACTGCACGATGCCGAAATCAACATCGTTCATCGCGAGGATGAGCCGCCTCACTTTGAAACACTCCTCGCGGTGGCGCGGAAACCGGGCTAGCATCGGCGGATCGTTCAACTCCGCGGGATTCCGGGAAACTCCTCGCGCAACGTCGCGCGCAACTCCTCGCGGATCAATTCGCGCAGCTGTCCGCGGTCCAACTCGCCCTGAAATCGAACCGGTTTTGACGCCTCGCCGAAGTACACACTCATGTGCGGGAAGGGGATCTCGATTCCCAACGCATCGAACCTCTTCTTGATGCGGCGGTTCATCTCCCGGCCGACGTTGAACTGCTGGATGGGCTCGGTCTTGTAGCGGGCCTTCAGGATGACGGCGGAATCGGCAAGTTGATCCACGCCGAGAATCTCCAGCGGTTCCAGGATGAGCGTCCGGAAGCGGTCATCGGCGCGCATTTCCTCATCCAGTTCGCGAAGCACTGCCACTACCCGGTCGGTGTCTTCCTTATAGGCCACCCCCACGTCAAAGACGTAATAGCTGTAGCCCATGGTCATGTTGGAAAGTGTAGTGATCGTGCCATTGGGGAAAATGTGGACCGTGCCGTCAAGCCCCCGCAGCACGATCGTGCGGAGGTTGATCTCCTCCACCAGGCCTGATGTACCATTGACCACCGCAATGTCGTTCACGCGGACCTGGTTCTCCAACAGGATGAAGAAGCCGCTGATGACGTCACGTACCAGATTTTGCGCGCCGAACCCAATTGCCAGACCGGCAATACCAGCGCCGGCCAGTATGGGTCCGAGATCGAACCCGATCTCCCGCAACGACATCATCAGGGCTACCACCCAGATGGCGACGCCGGCCGATTTGCGGACAATGCCGCTGATGGTGCGGGCCCGTTTTTCCAATTCCGCCATGGATGCATTGGCGCCCCCAGCCGACATCCTCGTGACGACTCCTGCCCGCATTCGGGGCACGACGCCGTTCACGGTGCGGACAGCAATCGCCGCCACCAGGAGGATGAAGAGGACGCGGAGCAACTGGAACATCCACGGCAGATAGGGGCGGATTGACTCGAAGTCCAGCATTCCGTAAGATTAACATGTATTAATTCGGGGAGTTGGGGGCAAGGCGGCCGCCGTCACCAAACTGTCACGATCGCTTCATCTCATCAGACTATGCTCTAGGTTGCCACTTATGGCGTCCCAGGCTCCAACCCCCTCTCCTCTGGCGTTTCACGCCACAGCCACGGCGGAATCGCAACGGCCCCCGTTGATTCTCCCCAAGCGAACTCTGGCTGCAAGGATCCGTTCCCTGCTGGCAGACCGCAACCGGTTCTCGCAATTCCTATATCGGGAGTCGAGTGGTGTGCGGGAGGTTGCCGAGTCGCTACTGGGCGAACGCGGCGCGCTCACCGGGCCTGCCGCGCAGACCCGGATTCAGCACTGCCTTGCCGGAGTCTGGCGGGAAAAAGCCACGCTGACGGCCGAATTGTGCGATTCGGCCATCACGCCTCTGGACGGAGAGGATCTGCGGATGCTGGCCTGTCTGCTGACGTCGGTAATGGAGGCCCTGGACGACGTCCAGGCAGCCGCCAGCCGTTCGGAAAGCGGCTGGGACTGGCCGCTGAAAGCGCTCTGCCGCGCCACGCTGGAATACGTGACCGTCGTCTGCGAACTGATCCCCGAGCCGCTGGAACTCACCAGGGACTCATCGAGGATGGCCCTTCTCGCCAGCCGGTCGATGGCCATGCGTGGCGCGCGGCGTGCGTGCGAATCCACCGTGCTCGATGGGCGCGGGCCTACCGATTGCCGGGTGCTGGCTCAATGGAGCCTGCTGGAGGAGTTCCGTCGGCTGCATACTTGTCTCGATGAAGCCTGCCTGGAAGCGCAGCGCGTTGTCCTGAAAAACTCCTAAACCGCCGCCTCAGCGGCTGAACACCAATTCCCACTCCGACCAGGCCCCGGCAAACAAACGGACGCGTTCCCCTGCCTCCTTGTCGGTTTCTCCCTCGTTCATTCCGAGCACTTGCGGGTACCACGGACCGCCCTCCAGAATCCGCTGCGGGGAGGTCCACGCTCCGGGCTGTGCAATGTCGGTCGCGAAGCTGATGTAGACGCCCTCCTGCGGCCAGCCTGGCGTGCAACAGGAGTGGTTCATCAGCATCACCCACTGGTTCAGGTAGGTGTTCCAGTGTACCGAGGGCCCCCAGTAGGCATCGGTGTCCTGTGCGCCCCAGCCGGTAACAACAGGGAGGATGGGCGTGACTGCCCCCTCCAAGCCTGGCTGCTCCCAGGCACCGAAATCCAGTTTCCAGACGTTTCCCGCAGGGTTGGCGCGGTCCTCGAAGGCCATGCGCGCCAGCGCGATTCCCTGGCGCGAGACGGGGCCGCCGTAGTTGCTGAAAAGGAAGTAGAAATACTGGCGCTCGCGATCGAGGACCACGGTGAAGTCCCCATGCCCGCCAGCGAAGTAGCCATTGCCGGCGCCGCAATCCGGCCTGTCGCCGGAACGCAGGACGATGCCCAGATCGAAGAAAGTGGCTCCATTGTCGTAGCTCACCAGCGCGCCGATTTCTGGCGCGCTCAACCCCTCGTCCGGACAAACGAATGCTTCGCGGTGATACCAGGCGTACAGCGTGCCGTCGTCGTCGAGCCATGTGGATTCGATCCATCGCAGCGAGTATTCGTAGTCGTAAAACAGTACGGCGCGGGCGGCCCGAAGTTCCCGGAACGACGAGCCTTGCGTGCGCACAGGGTTGCCGTTGGAATTGAACAGGTACAACGTTCCGTTCACCCAGTGCGCCGGGGAATTGGAGTCCGCCTCGCCGGGCATCCAGTGAGGCTCAGCCGGTTCCATGCGATATTCCGGCGCGACCTGTGCCGTGGCCGCCGGAACGGATAGGAGGTAGAAGAAACCGAAACTGAGAAGGACGGATAACACCTGCTAATCAAGACTCTCATCGGCGCCAATTGGATACGCGCGAAACCGTAAAGCCTTGTTAAGGTGTGTAAGCGGCGAAACAGCGGCAAGTCACCGCCGGGTGGAGCTAAATGTAAAAGCCCGGGCGCACCGTGCGAACGCCGGGATGGGCCTCCAACTCGGACTCCACGAGATCGAATCCAAGTCCCGGCGCGTCCGATAGATGAAAGAAACCATCGCCGATGGGAAGCGGCTTGTCGATGACGGTGTCGCGCCAGGGCACGTCCATGAGCATGTATTCCTGGCGGAAGAAGTTCGGCGTGGCGGCCATCACGTGCGCCGAAGCAATCGTTGAGATGGGGCCATTCGGGTTGTGCGGAGCAATGGGAATGTTGTACGTTTCGGCCAGCGCCGCCATCTTGCGCATCTCCGAAATGCCGCCGCAGCGGGTGATGTCTGGCATGACGATATCGGCGGCCTGCTTTTCGAGAATAGGCCGCAGCATGTACCGCGAATGCAGCCGCTCGCCGACGCACACCGGCAGCGGGATCTGGCGCTTGATGGCCGCGATGGCATCGGGAAACTCCGGACCAGCCGGCTCTTCATACCACATGCAGTTGATACCCTCGCGGGCGATGCGGTGGGCCATCTCCACAGCGGTGGGGCCGTTCAACATGGCGTGCGTCTCAACGGCAATCGGGAATGCCGGGCCAAGCGCGGCGGAGACGGTGCGCAGGCGGTCGAGCGCTAGTTGCTTCTGCGGCTCGGTCAGCGAGAGATTGTCGGCCAAGTCGCTGCCGTAGTTGTAGCTGGTGTGGGCGAAGGGGTCGAACTTGCATGCCGTGAAGCCTTGGGCCGCCATCGCGCGCGCCTGCGAAGCATAGGATTCGGGCGACCCGTCGCCTTCGAGAAACCAGTAATTGGCATAGAGCTGGATGCGCTTGCGGTAGGCCCCGCCGAGCAGTTCGTAAACAGGCAGCCCGGCGCGCTTGCCCAAGATGTCCCACAGCGCGATGTCTATGGCCGAAATGGCGCTCAGCAGCGGACCGCCCTGCCCGAGCCAGTTCATATCGCGGTAGAGGCGCGACCAGATGTAGTCGATCCGCGTAGGATCCTCGCCAATCAGGACCTCGCCCACATGCCGGCAGGCGGCCTCCACAAGCGGGCTGCCCGGCCAGTTGGTGGCCTCGCCAATCCCCGTGAGCCCGGAGTCCGTGTAGACCTTCACGAGCGTCCAGTTGTACTTGATTCCTTCCACGAGCCAGGTGCGGATTTCCGTGATCTTCATAACCGAGGCAAGAACCTCCCTGTGGTTTCGCGGTATGCCTTGTAGCCCGGAAGGGCGGCGGCAAGCCGCGCCTCCTCCTCGCGCGCTTTCCCGCGGATATACACACACAGCGGAAGCACGATGAGACATAGCCACGAATTCAGCGCGAGTTCAAAACCGAGGATCAGCAGCGCATCGCCCGTGTAGATGGGGTGACGGATGAACCGGTATACCCCGCGTGCCACCACCTCGTGGCGATTGCCTACCGCGCCTTGTTCGATGTCGGTCCAGTTCGAGCCCAGGGTGATACGCGCGGAGACGGCCAAGGCCAGCCCGGCCGTGAACAGGACGATTCCGGCAAGCTGCATAGGCAGTGGCTCGGTGGCGATGGGGAGCAGATGGGGAAGCAACGCCTGAGCGATCAACGCCACCAGGAAGGACATCTTCGCGGCGCGGATCAGCACCGGGCCTGCGTTGGGCGCGGCCACGGCCTGGGCCCGCTTCAGATATTCCCAGACGAACTTATGGGCAGCCAGTCCGGCGAGCAGGTAGGCGCGCAGGAGCATGGTTTAGCCTTCGAGGCTTTCCTCCACCACCTCGTCGCCGCGCGCAACACCGGAAGCTGGCGGACTGATGCGCGAAAGGCGGGCGGCGATGGCGTCACCGATCATGCCCGTGAGCAGCAATTGCAGAGCGGACAGAAATGCCAGCAACGCCGAAGCGGAGATATTGGGCTGATGCATCAGATCGAGCGCCATCTTAACGAAGCCATAGGCGAGGAAGATGATGATCAGCGGCAGAAACACACGCAGCGGCCGGAACAGCATGGCCGTACGCAAAATCAGCATCAGGAAGTTGTAGGCATCCCACGGCACGATTTTCGACGAGCCTTTGCGGGCGCGGTACTCGATGGGGAGGTAGGCGACGGCATATTTGTCGCAATGCATGGCCAGCGTAATCGTGGTCGTCCAGGAAAACTGATCGGGCAGGATGGGGAAGTACTGCAACACGATGTCGCGGCGGAAGGCGCGCAGGCCGGAGTTGAGGTCGGGAATCCGCGCCGAGACCATGAAGTTGGCCAGCCGGTTGAGGAACCACTTCGCCGGACGCCTTAGCAGGGGGATGTTGGCGCCGGAGAGCCGCCGCGCACCCACCACCATGTCGGCCTGACCGAGGCGATCGAGGAGGGGGGGGATGGCTTCGGCGGGGTAGGTGCTGTCGCCATCCATGATCACGGTGAGCGAGTGGCTGGCGGCCGAGATCCCAGTCTTCAGGGCCGCGCCATAGCCGCGATTGCTGCGATGGCGGAGGACGCGGACGCCGGCTTGGAGGGCGGCTCGCGCTGACTGATCCGTGGAACCATCGTCGACGACAATAATCTCAACCGCGCGTCCCGATGGAGCAAGGGCGGAACGAACTTCGGCAATGACTTGTGTGATCCCCTCCTGCTCGTTGTAGCAGGGGATCACCACGCTGACGGGCGTATGCATTGGTTATGACCTGATGAAGTTCAAGAATAGCTGGAACTGGCTCAGCAGGGGGCGGAACTGGCCCTTGGCCAGCCGGGCGGCGACATAGGACGGTCTCAGGTAATAGCCGAGATAGGCCGACCGCGTCATGGCCTTCAACTCCGGCAGCGTGAAGCGGCCCTCGATTGCCTCGGGAAACAGCGAGCCGTCGCTAAAGCGGAGATTCGGGTCGTTTTTTACCTGTTCATGCAGCTTTGTGCCAGGGTAGGGCGCGGCGATGTGGAACAGAGCGTAGGTGGGGTTCAGCCGCTTGGCGAAGCGTACGATGCGGTCCATCTCATCGTGACCGGATTCCGGGAAGCCCATCATGAAGAAGCACGCCGTCTCGATGCCATGCGAATGGACGAGTTTCATGCCTTGCTCAATCTGCTTCATGGTGATGCGCTTGTCGGTGATCGCCAGAATTTCGTCCGAACCAGCCTCAACGCCCGCGTGAATCAGCCGGCAGCCGGCGCGCTTCATCAGGCCGAGCAGTTCGTCATCGACCAGGTCGAGGCGGGTCTGGCAACACCAGGTGAAGTCGAACCGCTTCCTGATCAGCCACTCGCAGAATTCCACCACCTGCTTGCGCAACACCGTGAACTCAAGGTCGATGAAATACGCTGTCTTGATGCCGTAGTGCGTAATCGCGTGCTCCACTTCGCGCGCCAGCGTTTCCACTGACTTCTTCCGCACTCCCGTGCCATAGGTCTTCAGCAGGCAGAATGTGCACTTCGACGCGCATCCGCGCGTCATTTCGAACAACGTGAAGTGGTCACCCAGCACCTCATAGTTGTAGTGCGTCATCGGCAGCTTCTCGAAGGCGGGTAGCGGCAATTCGTCCATCTTCACCGGAAGCTGATCGGGATTGTGCATTACCTCGCCGTTGTTGCGCCACGTGATGCCCCGGATCTGCGCCATCGGCTTGCCCGCGCAGAGCTCTTCGACCGTATACTCCGGTTCTCCGCGCACGATGGCGTCGGCCTTGGTCTCTTCGAGCATCTCCGCCGGTTTCACCGTGCCGTGGCTGCCCAGCACATACACCTCGGGGGCGACGGCACGGACGGCAGCGACCGTCTTGAAGAACGGATTCAAATCCAGGTGCGGACACTGCCAGCGGTCGAGCGAAGTCGAAGTGAGGAACACCTTGTCGTAGTCGCGGGAGCGCTGGGCGACGCCATCCGGACCAATCTGCTCGGCGTTGGCATCGAGGATGTCGGCCTGAATTCCATGGCGCTCCAACATCGCCGAGCAATACGCCAGGTCGAGCGGTGTCCAGGTGCGATTGTAGATGCGCCCCTTTTTGTGAACGTATTCGACCTGAAACGGATTGACTAGCAGAACCTTCAAGCCCGCCTCCAGATGCCATAGACGAGCGCGCCGGTGAAAGCAAACAGGGGCAATGGCGAAACGCCTCCAGCGAGCGCCTCCATGCCAAGGTTCATCCGGTTCAGCGTCGTGAGCGCCGGCAACTGGAACCCGGCCAAAAGGACATGGAGAACTGGATCGAGCACCCCCCAACCGCGCTCCACGTCCCGGTACATGGCCATGCACCAGGCCTGTCCCAGCGCCGCCACCGAAACAAAATACAGCGCCGGGCGTGACAGCCGTGCCAGTGCCGCGGCCGCAGGCAGAAATAGAACAGGGATCATCGGAGCCATGTATCGAACGCCGGTATTGTATTGCAGGCGCGTGTAGTTAACCGTGGAGAAAAAAGTCCAGAATAACACGAAGAGAAGGAGAAGGAGACTCAGTTGCCGTTTCGTAAGAAGTGTTTGGCGCAAGAGCGGAGCCGCCGCGGCGGCCAGCAGCAGCGGACAACTGACGAATAAGCCAAAGCGGTAGTCAAAGGCCAACATCCACAGCAACTCCCATTGAGGTCCGCTCACCCCCTGGTAGCCTCTGTCGACCCACTCTACCGGTGGCATGTAGTGTTGGCCAGGGTAAAACGGATGGCCAAAACTGGCCCATTGATAGAACCAGAGCAGGAGAATGGGCGGCGCTGCGGCGATGGCATACGGAAGGGCGTAGTCGCGGCGGAGCAGCGCAGCGTACAGGAACAAGCACCCCAGCGCTACCGCGCCCGAATAATCCAGCAGCAGCGAAAAGCCGCCCAGGAAACCGGCGATGAGCGCGGCACGCCGGCCCTCCAGTAGCGTCAGCGCGGCGAAGGCACCCAGGATGCAATGGCCCACCAGCATATTCTGGTTCAGGTAGCCCGTACGGAAAAACAAGGGCGTACCAAAGGCATACAGTAATGAAAACCAGAGTGCCCGCTGCTCATCCTTCATCATGCGCCGCAGCAGAAAGAACATGACCACGACACCGAGAGCGGAGAGAGGAGCCATGCAGAAGGCGTGCATGACAAACGCGCCGAGTCCAAACTTGACGTCCAGCCCGCGCCGCCACGCCTCGGCGTAGAACTTGCGGGCAGGGGCCCAGGGGGAATCATATGCCGGTGGCGCGGCGAGCCCCGAGGACGCCCGAGAGCGGTTCACGCGTTCGACAATACGATCAATCACGGGCCGTGCAAGGGCATAAGGAATGGCGCCAAGCATCGATGCGCCGGGGTTGTTCCCGATGTGCCAACCCCGGCCTGGAGTCTCGAAAAGATCGTGATGCAGGCCGCCGTACTCGTCGACGCGGAAGGAAAGATGGTCGCCGATAGCCAGCCCGAGGTAGATCTCACGCACCGTGTTCGTGGCAAAGTGAAGCGCATAGACAAGCCAGCAGGTGAGGAACAAGCGGAGCGCGGGATGGGACGGGAGCGCGTTCATGCGGCGAGGAAGTACGAGGCTAGCATGGTGGCGGCCATCAGGGCAGCGGCGCGAACTCCGCCACAAATACCGTGCCGTCTTTCAGTGTTCCAGGGAAGCGCTTGACCGTGACGGCTTCGGTTGTGGCTGCTCTATAGAGTTCCGGCAGTTGTGCCTGGAAAACGGGAGTCAGCGTGTAGAGCAGGTAGACGCGCCGGCCCTGGCGTGCCGCGGTGAGGTCCGCCGGCGTGCGCAGCGTCCGGGGGCCGGGCAGGAAGTTCGTGTAGACATAGCTGGCGAGGTCTGCTGAGGCCACAATCCCCGACTCGCTCGCCTGCGATCGTGCATACTGAAGCGCGCCGACATAATCCTGTTTCGGGCCATAGACGTTACGCAGGGAGAGGGCGGAAACAAGGACCATCGCCGCGAGCGCCGGCGTGACGAGCTGCGGGCTCACCCGCGCGGCCAACCGATCCACCCCTCGTACCGCGATCAATGCCGCGAAGCCAAAGCAGAAGTAGAAGAAGCGCGGCCAAAGATGGTGACCGAGGGCCAGTACGATGGAGGCGCCGGCAACGGCCGGAAGCAGCAGCAGCGCCACAACGATCGGCCGGGAGCGGAGATAGCTCACCAGCCCGGTGAGGAAAACGGCGAGTCCCACAACCGCCACGGCGGCACCGGCGAAGTTGAGCATGAGGCCGCGCGCGATTTCAGCAAGTGTCCACAGCGGGCTCTTCCATTCGTTCACCACGCTGACTGTGCCCTTCAAACCCGCTCGAATAGCGGGCAGCGCCGGAGCGTGCAGAAGCACGGTAATCGCCGCGCCAATGGCAAACCACCCGGCGATGGACATCCACCGGCCGTTGCGCACGCACCACGCGCAGGCAATCGCGGCGTGGGCCAATAGGACGAAGGCCATGGTCGCGTGCGTATAGACGCCCAGCGCCGCGCAGGCCGCCCAGAGAAACCAGTCGCGCCGCGAGTGGGACTCCAAGGCGCGGATGAAAAAACCGCTGGCGAGCATGGTCCAAAAGAGCAGCCCGGAATACCCGCGTGCATTCTGGCTGAACCAGACGTGGTGATAGGAAAACGTCAATAGCGAAGCCGCCGCGAATGCCTCGCGCGGCGAGGCTACCGATCGCGCCATCCACCAGGTAGCCCAAATGCTGGCCGCGCCGAACAGGGCAGCGGGTAAGCGGAACGCCCAATTCGATTCGCCAAAGACCATCAGTGAGAGCCGGGCGAGCAGGCTATACGAAAAATGTTGATTCTCCGAACCGTAAACAGTGGGGATCTTCCAGAGTGGCAGACCCATGAAGCGGACCCAAGTTCCGATCTCATCAATCCACAGGCCATCATCCAGCCGGTAGAGGCGGACCGCCAACGCCGCGCCGAGCAGCGCCAATAGCGCCACCCGCTGCTTCACTGCGCTTGCTCCTTCGCTGGAAGCCCGTTGGCTAACATCCAGTCGCGAGTCCGCTCAATCGCCTCGTCCAGCCCCACGCGCGGCAAGTAACCCGTCAGCGCGACGATGCGGGAGATGTCGGGAAGGCGCCGCTCGATGTCTTCAAAGCCCGGTTCATAGGCCTGCTCATAGGGGATGAGGTCAATTCCGGAGGCAGACCCCGTGAGCTGGATAATGCGCTCGGCAAGCCCACGAATGGTGACTTCGCTCGGGTTCCCCAGGTTGAAGATCCGGCCTTCCGTGCCTGGAATCTCCACCAGCCGGCATAGCCACTCCACGACATCGCCGACATAGGTGAACGACCGCGACTGCTCTCCGCTTCCATGAACAGGCAGGTTGCGGCCTGAAAGCGCATGGGCCAAAAACCGGGGAACCACCATGCCATAACGTCCCGATTGCCGCGGGCCGACTGTGTTGAAAAAACGCGTGGCCAGCGCCGGAACACCCCGCTCATGCCAGTAGGCCAGGGCGAGAAACTCATCGATGATCTTGCTGGCGGCATAGCTCCAGCGCGACTTGGATGTCGGTCCGAGCAGCAAGTCGTCGTCTTCGCTGAAGGGGGAGCGAGTGCCTTTTCCGTAGACCTCCGATGTGGAAGCGATGATCACTTTTCGCTTCGCCGGCGTGGCCGCTTCGAGAACACACTCGGTGCCGTTGATATTGTTGGCGATTGTCTCCACGGGTGAACGCACGATGTTGTAGACACCAACCGTGGCCGCAAGGTGAAAGACCGCGTCGCAGTTCTGGACAAGCGGGTCAAGAACGGCACGGTTGGTGACGCAGGCTTCCACGAAGCGGCATCCGCCGCCGAGATGCGCAATGTTGCCGGCGTGGCCGCTGGAAAGGTCATCGAGCAGGGTAACGCGATGCCCTCGGGCGATCAGGGCTTCGGCAAGGTGCGAGCCGATGAATCCGGCCCCGCCGGTGATGAGGTAGTGTGCCATTCGTGAAGAGGGGAAGTACTCAATTTAGCGCGTGCAGTGTCCCTGAGGAAAGAGGCGTAGAGGCGCAGATGAGCTTCCGGGGTCCACCAGCGCTCGAAGGCCGAGTAGCCACGCTCGCCCATGTCGTTGCGGGTGGCGGTGTCGGAAGCCATCCGCTCGACGGCGTCCAGCAGGCCCGCTTCGTCGTCATAAACGAAGCCGGCCTGGGCATCCTGAATCACTTCCGGTAGCGCGCCGAGGTTGCGCGCGATGGCGGGTGTTTTGCGCGCGAAGGCCTCAATCAGGATCATGCCGAACGTCTCATAGGTGAGTGAGGGCACGATCACCGCGATCGCATGGTGGTACACAGCCCCCAGCTGCGATTGGGTCAACTGTCCCAGAAACCGGATGCGCGGATTCGTCGATGCCTGCGCGCGCAGAGCCTCCTCCTCGACGCCGCCGCCGGCCACGAGGAGATCGTAGTTATCAATGCTCCGCCAAGCCTCGATCAACGTATCGAGCCCCTTGATCCGTTCCAGGCGGCCCACAAAGAGGAAGTATGGCTTGTCCTGGGGCGGGGGCTGGGGATGTTGCCAGTCGGCATCGGCCCGCGGGATGAAGTACGGCAGGTGTTCGACAGGCTGGCTGAAACCGCGCTCAGCGTGCATGCGGGCCGTGAACCGGCTGGGGCTGACGAATCGGTCTACGTGATGCGCGCATCGCGCAAGAAAACCGGACGAGCGCCAGATTTGGGGGGGGCGAAGGCCTCGCAGGACACACTCCATACACTCCGGTTTCTCGCAGGCTCGCTCACTGAATTTCCATAGAACATGCATCGGGCAGACGAGCCAGTGCTCGTGCGTTGTGTAGATCTTCACGGCGCGCCCGCCGGCCACTCCATACCGCAGCACATCCGGTCCGAGCAGCGAGATGTTGTGGTAGTGAACCACATCGTAAGGCTTTGAGCGGAAGACCTCCTCGATCTGCTTTTGATGAGCCAAGGGCCTCCCGGACTGGTGTGTCGCAAGCAAGCCCAACCTTCCCCACCCGCTCCTGAGTTCGTGGCGGCGCACCCCGGGGTGTTCGGCGAATGCGATCTTCGGCTCGGCTGGATGCTGCAGATGAAAGGCATCCACGTTGTGGATCACATCCACATCGTGGCCCAACCCGGCCAGCGTATGAGCAAGCCGGTACACGTACATGGCATCGCCGCCGAAACTGTAGGGAGGGTAAAACGTAGCGAGATGCAGGAACCGCAAGGGCTGGTCTATCGCCCCCCCGCGGCCGCTTCCAGAATCGAGAGCATCTGAATCGCTGAGTTTCGCCACGTAAGTTCTGAAGCCGCGCAGAGGGCGTGTTGCGCCAGTTCTGACCGGAAACCATCCGATGCTAGCACAGCCTCCAGCGCGGCCTCCAACTCTGCCGGCTGGTTGGGATCGATGAAGATGCCACCGCCGGCCAGCAGCGCAGGCAACGGGCTTTCCCGCGTGGCAATCACGGCACAGCCGCAGGCCGCGGCCTCGATGGCGGGAAGTCCGAAGCCCTCCATCAACGATGGCAACACAAGCACCCAGGCGCGGTTCAGCAGCGCCGCCAGCACTGCATCCGGCAGGAAACCCGTGAAGCGTACCCGGTCCAGTATGCCGCGTGACTCCACGAGCCGGTCGATTCGCCCAATTTCGGAATGAAAGACCTCCCTTTTATTCTCGCCCACCAAAACCAGCGTGGCCGCCGGATAGCGGCGCCCCACACTGGCGAATGCCTCCACCAGCATCGGCACATTCTTGTGCGGTCCGAAGCCGCCCGCGTAGACAACCAGCGGTCCGGGGGGAAGGGCTAGCGGTTGCAGCGCCGCCTCCACTTCCGGCGACGGCATGGCGCGGAAGACGGGGTCCGCCGCTTCGCTTACCACCTGGATCGATCTCTCGTCGAGCCGGAACTGGCGCGCCAATTCGCGACGGGAATAGTCCGAGACGGTGATCACCGCGCCGGCCTGCATGCGCGCCAACCGCACCTTGGTGTTCCACATCCAACGCGCGCCAGCCGAAGGCACGGTCAACTCGGGGAATCGCTCCGCGATCACATCGTGAAAAACGACAGCGACCGGCGCACGGGAAAGTATGGGCACATAGCTGTAGGCGGTGGGAAACAGCAAGCAGTCGCACGAGGCGCCGGAGAGAGCGCGGCTCATGCGCAGCATGTCCAGGATGCCACGCCGTCCCTCGGCCGACGCCGCAAGGGCTGCCGGGCGGTCAGAGGCGACCAACTGAACATCGACACGGCTAGGGAGTTCCGGTACGGCGCCTGGGGTGTCAGTGAAGAGTGTGTACCGGTGAGGCTGCTCCAGATTGACCAGCGCCGCCACCAGCGAGCGTGTGAAACGCCCGTAGCCGCGCGCGTTGGTCCATGTGGTGGCATCGATGGCGAAATGCACGGCGGTTCAATCCTCGACCACGAACGACGCAAAGGCGGTCCGTTCCTTCTGCCAGCGCACATGGTCGAACGTCCCATCATCGCCGGTGCAGCGCGCGGCCGCATACGCCATCGCCAGCGTGTGATGCGTGTTGTCGTGCGCGAACAACCCCTGACGGCCGAGGCTGACCACCCGCGGCAGCGAATCGAGCCAGCGGTTCAACCGCACCAGATGGTGGTGAAAGCCGCGTTCGTAGATCGGGTATGCCTGCGCGAGCCGGCGAACCTCGACGTGCTCCACCGGTACCTCGATGGGCAGGCCGGCGCGAGCCAGGTCCTCGCGCACCAGATCCGCCAAGTCATCCGCGGTCATCCGCCAAACCTCGTCATGTGCATCGCAAGGCAACTCCGCGCAGAGCAACGTGCGGCCGGGCGGCCCCTGCAGAGAGTAGTTGCGCGGTTCAGACAGCCGCGTGATGCGGATGCCGCTTGAGGGAAAGTAGTGCGCATCAAATTCGGTGAACCGGGGCGTTGACAGAACGAGGTTCACCAGGAGCATGGCCCGGTAGCGCAGGGCGGCCGCACTGGCGAGCACGTCCGGCGGCGCCATCTGGCTCAAAACACGGGTCAGCACTGTTACCGGGATCGTGGACAGAGCCAGCGATGCTCGATGGTCCGTCCCGCCGGCGCGGATCAGAACCGAATCCGGATCCAGGTGGATCTCCTCCAACGGTGCGTTCAGGCGGAGTTCCGCGCCCGCCGCAAGGGCGGCGTCGCGGTAACCTTCCGCGATCTGGCCGAATCCGCCACGTGGGTAGTAGAACCGTCCCGCCCCTGGCTTCCTGAAACCGGGCAGCAGTCCCAGCACCTTGGCGATGAGCTTCGACGCCGACCCCGCGGCCACCCGGCGGCGGGCCTGTTCCGCATCCAGAGCTTCAGGTTCAAGTCCCCAGATCTTCCTTGCGTAGGGGAAATAGAACTGCTCGCACATCGCTGGTCCCAGTCCCTCGCGAAGAATGTCGGCAAATGACTCGCCCTTGCTCGCCGCGCGAAACGGTTTCAGTATCGTGTCACGGGCGAAACCGGCGATCAATGTCAGCGGGGCCTTCAGCAACAGGTCGGCGGGCTTGAGGGGGAAATGGAGCCACCTGCCGGCGAGATGAATGCGGCCATGTCGCGGGCGATCCAGAAGATCGTCGCCAAGAAAGGTCCGAATGTCCTCGAGGATGCCGGGCTCGCAGGTTGGATGCAGGCGGTGGCTGCCATAGTCAGCCCGAAACCCGGAGCAGTCGAAACTGCCGGCGTTGCCCCCAACCTCAGCGGCGCGCTCGATCACCGTCACTGACATTCCACGGCGTGCTAACCGGAACGCCACCCCCAGTCCGGCCGGGCCGGCCCCGAGCACCACAACGGAAGCCCTCGTCGTCATGTGCGATTGAAATGGCGATTCCGCGCTGTTTGCATCGTGAGTACGCTATACTCGCATATTTCGCAGAGGGACGTGCAGGGAATCAATTCATCGCCTCCACAGGTGGTCGTCATCGGTGCCGGGCCAGCCGGCCTGACCGCCGCTTATGAACTCCTGCGCCACGGGATTCGCTGCACGGTAGTGGAGCAAGACACGGTCGTGGGCGGCATCTCGCGGACCGTCTCCCACAACGGCTACCTGTTCGATATCGGCGGCCATCGTTTCTACACCAAAGTCTCGCTCGTGGAGCAAATCTGGCGCGAGGTGCTGGGCGACGACCTGTTGACCCGCCCGCGCCTGTCGCGCATTTACTACAAGGGTAATTTCCTGAACTACCCGCTGCTGCCGGGTGAAGCGCTCCGCAAACTCGGCGTCGTCGAGAGCGCACGCTGCGGACTCAGTTTCCTGAAAGCCCGTCTTCTCCCCATCCGGCCGGAACACGACCTGGAAACCTGGATCACCAACCGTTTCGGCTCCCGGCTGTTTGAAATATTCTTCAAGACCTACACCGAGAAAGTGTGGGGCATGAGTTGCAAAGAGATCGGCGCTGACTGGGCTGCTCAGCGCATTCAGGGGCTCTCGCTGAGCAGCCTCCTGCTGAACGCCATTAGACCCAAGCGGGGCAAATCGGACGAGATTAAAACGCTCATCCCAGAGTTTCTCTACCCGCGCCGCGGCCCGGGCATGATGTGGGAACGGCTGCACCAGATTCTCGAAGACGCAGGCACGCGCATCGTGCTCGGCGCACGGGTCCAGGCCATTGAGTGGTCGCCTTCCGGGGTCGGCGCCGTCGAGACCACGGCAGGGCGGTTTGAAGCCGCACAGGTCATCAGCTCCATGCCTATCCAGAATCTGGTGCACGCCTTGCGTCCCGCCGCTCCAGAATGGCTTGCTCCGGCCGCCCGCAAGTTTCGCTATCGCGACTTCGTCACTGTCGCCCTGTTCCTGAATGCGCGGCACCTGTTCAGCGACAACTGGATCTACGTGCATGATCCCGGTGTGAGCGTAGGCCGCATCCAGAACTTCAAGAACTGGAGCCCGGAGATGGTTCCCGATGATTCCAAGTCCTGCCTCGGACTGGAGTATTTCTGCCAGGAAGGCGACCCGCTGTGGGCCTCATCGGACGAAGATCTCATCACCCTGGCCACACGGGAACTGGCCCAGTTGCGGCTCGCGCCGGAAAGCGCCGTCCTTGGCGGCGCGGTTGTGCGCATGCCCAAGGCCTACCCCGTGTATGACGATCAGTACAAAAGCGGCCTCAGCCTTATCCGGAAGTTCCTCCAGCAGACCCCCGGTTTGCAGTTGGTTGGGCGCAATGGAATGCACCGCTACAACAACCAGGATCACTCGATGCTCACCGGTGTTTTCGCGGCGCGGAACGTGATGGGGGCCCACTATGACCTCTGGGAAGCCAATGTTGACGAGGAATACCTCGAGGAAGGCCGCGTGGTAACCGAGGCCGAATTGAGGAAACTTGACGCCTCGCAGCCAGCCGTACCTGGCCGGAGTGTTACACCCGAGCGCTGAGAGGTATCGGATGCCAAACCACTCCGCAAGCAGTCCTGCCGGCAAGGCGTGGGCCATCCTGAGGGCCGCCATGTGGCTAGCCTGGCTGGCCTACGCACTGTCCCTGTTCTGGCAGCCGTTCCTTTGGCATGCCGAACAGTTTCGGAATCCCGGTCCGGGCTACTTCAAGGCATTTCTTCTTGCCATGCCCATCTGGCTGATGGGATGTGGACTTTACCTCATCCTGCGCGGCAGCAGGCCTTCCTGGCGATCCTGGGAGCTTCCCGCGTTGATCCTCCTGCCGCTCGCGATTTCGTTGGTCTATGAACCACGGGCAATGCTGACCATATTGGTTCTGTTGATCAGCGCCTACGGTTGGGGCGCCGCCCTGCTGCGAAGGCTCGGCATCGCACTGCGCTGCGATTCGGAGAGCCTTCTACTTCCCCTCATCACAGGCTGGATCTCGCTGATGGTGCTTCTATTCCCGGCCGGCCTCCTGGGATTGCTGCGGCCGTGGCTCACGCTGGCGCTCGCCGCCGGTGGCCTGGTGGCGGGCCGGCGCGAGCTAGCCGCGCTGCCGGATACCGTCCGCCGTTTACGGAAGAGTTGGGCCGAGGACCGCTCGCTCGCCCATGGCCTGGCCGGTTTCTGTATCCCCTGGCTCCTGTTGCTCACAGCGATGAGCACACTCACCGCCCTCGCCCCGAGCCGTGTCTGGGATGCCCTGCGCCATCATCTCTACACCGCCATCATGTACGCGCAATGGGGAACGCTGCGGCCGGTGGACGGGATTCCATATTCGTTCTTTCCACAAGGCGTCGAACTCATGATGGCAATCGCCCTGCCGCTCGGAGGACAGATTGCTGCACAGTTGGCGGCGGCGGCCTTTTTCCCCATGCTTGCCGGCCTGTGCTGGCTGATTGCCCGCGAATGCGGAGCGGGTCGCCAGGCGGCGCTGCTGGGCGTAACGCTCCTGCTGGCGGTTCCGGCGGTGAATTGGAGTTCCAGCGTGGCCAAGAACGACGCGGCGCTGGCTGTGTGCGTCCTGGCTGGGCTCTATGCCTACCTGCGGTTTCTCGGCGAAGGATCAACCACCGTGCTACTGTGGGGCGCCTTCCTGCTGGCCGCGGCCCTGCACGTAAAACAGCCCGCCGTATTCGGCGGACTCGCCGTCTCCGTGCTCTTCCTGCATGCCGCCTGGAAGTCGGGCCACCCCATACGCGTCGTATCCCGAATCGCCCTCATCGGCATTCTGGTGGCTTCGGCTTACTTCATCCGCGCCGCCTGGTACACCGGTAATCCGCTCTACCCGGAGGAAGTCAACGATGCGGTGGTGGGAACCCTTGACGACTACCACGAACGGCGGACGTTTAAAGGGCGGATGGTGGAGGTCTTCCGCGAAGTCAATTTTGCCGGACAAGCAGCTTGGGAGTACACGTCTCCCTCCGCCAATCCCCTCGGCGCTTCCCTGGTGGTATTCGCCCCGCTGCTGATCCTCGCCCTTCCGATGCGTCGCCGCTGGTGGGCGGTTGTTGTATTCGCCGGTATCTACTACCTCGGCTGGGCCACCATGTTCGCGGTGGTCCGCTACGTTGTCGCGCCGCTTTCTGTCCTTCTCATGTTGCTTGCCACGCAATTCTCCAAACTGTGGGACGAAAGCCAAACCGTGATGAGGCTCGGCCTGGCCGCCGCGCTCGTCTTCTGTCTGCTGTTTGGTCTCTGGGGCACGATGCTCGTCGAAGTGAACGCGCCCCTGCTGGCATACTTCACCGGCCGTATGAACCGCGGCGAATACCTCTCGGCCATCACCCAGGACTACGCGTCACTGGCCGCGACCCTCAAATTGGCCCGCCCCCAGGACACTATTCATGGCATTGTCAATTGCGCCGGAGCCTACGCCGATCATCCGGAACGCTTCACCTGCAACCCGTGCAGCCGCCGCTGGTGTTCGCCAGAATCGGTGCGAGAGGAATTATCCCGGGGCAACTTCGATTGGGTGATCCTCACCAAACGCGACGGTTTTCATCTTGCCATTGAGCCCTTCCTCAGCACCGGCCGCGCGAGACAGTTTTATGAAGACCAGTACTACACCGTCTACCGCGTGACTCACGAATTCCCACGACGGAACTGACGCTTGTGCCAAACTGGACGTGATCTTTGCGCCTCTCCCTCATAGTTCCGGTCTACAACTCGGCTGCCTACCTGCGGCAGTGCCTCAACCACATCCGCCAGTGCGAAGTAGCCCCACATGAGATTCTTGTTGTCGACGATGGCTCCACCGATGAGTCGCCTCAGGTGGCCCGCGAGTTCGGCGTCAGACTCATTTCGAATGGCGGGCGCAAGGGGCCGGCCGCGGCGAGAAACCTCGGGGCGCGCGAGGCCACGGGCGACATTCTGTTCTTCATTGACGCCGATGTCTGTGTCCGCCACCGTACCATCGGCGATGTCATCGCCGCGTTTGAAGACGATGCCTCCCTTGATGCCCTCATCGGCTCTTACGACGACGCACCCGCGCACCCCGATTTCCTGTCCCGATACCGCAACCTCATGCACCACTTCGTGCACCAGCGAGGCCGGCGCGAAGCGTCCACCTTCTGGAGCGGCTGCGGCGCCATCCGTCGCGACCTATTCCTGAAACATAGCGGGTTCGACACCACCTACAAGCGGCCCGCCATCGAGGATATCGAGTTGGGCTACCGGCTGAAATCGGCCGGCTGCAAGCTCATGCTCGACGATTCGATCCAGGTTACCCACCTCAAGCGGTGGACCTTTTGGGGCCTCGTGAAGACCGACGTGCTGGATCGCGGCATTCCCTGGACGGAACTCATTCTGCGCGACAATCGCATGCCCGACGACCTGAATCTACAGATCAGCCAACGCGTCAGCGTAGCGCTGGTTTACCTGATTCTGCTAGCCGCCCTATTCAACACGTTCTGGCTGCGGGCGGAGTTCCTTGCCCCCTTTTTCTGCCTCTTGTTCTTCGCTTTGAATCGGTATTGGGTCGACCGCGGCAATAGGCGATCCAAAACGGTCAACGTCGTGATGGCGCTCTCCATTGTGGCTCTGGGCGCCCTGAGCTATGTGTCCCGCCAGTTGGCGCTGATCCCCTTTCTCGCCTTCGCCCTCCCCCTGCTGTTTATGCGCCACCGCTACGAAATCGTCGCGGAAAAGCGATCTCTGTTTGGCCGGCTGATCTTGGGCGTGTACACGGCCGCCGCCATCCTCTGCTGCGTGGCCTACGCGCCACGGCATCCGGTGGTGGCGCTGCTGTTCATCCTGCTGGCGGTCGTCATTCTCCTGAACAACCAGTTCTACCTGTTCCTGGCCGCGCGGCAAGGCCGGACGTTCGCCATCGCCGCGATCCCCTTCCACATCCTCTATCACTTTTATAACGGCATCTCCTTCACCGTCGGCCTCTCGCGCCATTTGTGGAGAACGCTGTGGAACCGCCGGTCCGCACATGAGGCCCGCGCCATGGGCAATGGGCGCTGACCGCAGTCCGGCCTCGGCCATCCTCACGTTCCATTCCCTGGATCGCTCCGGCTCGGTTATTTCCTTTGATCCCGATGCCTTTGGCGCCGCCATGGAGACGCTTCGCGACAGCGGTGTCGCCGTGGTGAGTCTACGCGAAGCACTGCGGCGTCCCGGCGCGATCGCGCTCACCTTCGACGACGCCTTCGTCAACTTCGCCGAACAAGCATGGCCTGTCCTGTCGCGGCTGAACCTGCCCGCTACTCTCTTTGTCGTCACCGGCCATGCCGGCGGTCACAACGATTGGCCCAGTCAATCCAGCGGCATCCCCCGCCTGCCCCTACTCGACTGGCCCCGACTCCGCGAACTCGCCGCCGCCGGCGTCGAGTTGGGAGCGCACTCGCATACCCATCCCGACCTGCGCGCGCTTGCTCCTGCGCAACTCTCCAACGAGCTGGCGCTCCCCGCCCAGATCATCCAGGATCGAACCGGTTTCCAACCTGCCGCCTATGCCTATCCCGCTGGGCTCGCCAACGCGTCAGTCCGCTCCCGCACCGCCGCGCTCTATGAAGTGGCCTGCGGCACCCGGCTCGGCTATTGGACCGGGCGCGAACCGCTTCACGATTTGCCCCGGCTGGATGCCTACTACCTGCGCGGTTCCCTAGGCCCGGCCCACGTATTTACGGGCCGAGGCCATCGCTGGATCGCCCTTCGCGCCTTTGCCCGGCGGATCCGCGAACTGCTCCAAGGCCGCTGACCGGCCGTCCGATCGGACGCCGATCGAACGGCTGCCACCCCGTAGCGCTTTGATAGAATGCAAACCGCTATGTCGCAGGACTCCCAACCTCCCAACAACCGCCGTGCCTTCCTGAAATCCACCGCCGCCGCTTCGGCTGCCTCCCTCTACACCACGAACCTCTTCGCCGGTCAGGTCGCCGGGGCCAATAACCGGCTGAGCACCGCTTTCATCGGCATGGGCCGCATGGGTCAGGGCAATCTCACTCACGCCATGCGCCAGGACAACGTCGAAGTCGTCGCCGTCTGCGACGTCTATGAGCCGAACCTGAACAAGGCCGTCGAGATGACGAAGAACAAGGCCAAGGCGATCAAGGATTTTCGTGAGGTGCTGGCCGACAAGTCCATCGATGCCGTCTGCATCTCCACACCCGATCACTGGCATGCGTACATGACCGTCGAGGCCTGCAAGGCGGGCAAGGACGTCTATGTGGAAAAGCCCATCTGCGTCACCGTCGATGAAGGTACAAAAATGGTGCAGGCGGCGCGCAAGTACAAACGCGTCGTCCAGGCAGGCACCATGCAGCGCTCCGGAATCCACTTTCAAACGGCGGCGCAGATTGTGAAGTCGGGCGACCTTGGCCAGGTGACCTTCGTGCGCACCTGGAACTACGGCAACACGGAGCCCGCGGGCATCGGCAATCCGCCCGACGCCGAACCGCCCAAGGAACTCAACTGGGATATGTGGCTCGGGCCCGCCCCCATGCGGCCTTTCAACGCCAACCGCTTCGGCATCGACCCTAAAGCTTTTTCCCACTTCCGCTGGTTCTGGGACTATGCCGGCGGCATGATGACCGATTGGGGGATCCACCTGCTCGACATCGTCCACATGGCCTTTGATGAGGCCATGCCCACCGCCATCACATCGCTTGGCACTAAGAACTACATCAAGGACAACCGCGACACCCCGGACACGCTCCAGGTGACCTACGAGTACCCGTCCTTTATCGCCACCTACGAAAACCGTCTCGGCAACGCCAATTCCATGATGGGGAAGGGCTACGGCATCCTCTTCCATGGAAACAAGGGCACCCTTTTCGTCGACCGTTCCGGCTTCCACCTGGTCCCCGAACGCGGTTCCTCGCTCACAGAACGCCAGGAGAAGTCGAGCAACAACGCCAACGACGCCCACTGGAAGAACTTCCTCGAGTGTATCCGTACGCGGCAGCGCCCGATCTCAGATGTCGAAGTTTGCCAGCGCTCCACCACCGCCTGCCTGCTGGGCAACGTGGCGCTTCGTGCGAAGCTGCGTCTGGATTGGGACTCCAAGCGCTGGACGACACAACAGGCGGAGGCGCGGCGGTTCCTCTCCAAAGAAGACCGCAAGCCCTGGCGGATCGTCGTCTAACGGGCGCCGCCTAGCGCGGAAATTTCACCAGCCATCGGGTGCGGAGCGTGATCACCGCGCGACGGCTGCGTTGCGCTGGCATGCCGTCCTCGACGTACTGTTCCCGTACGCCTGCGTCCGGCACCCTTCGCGCGCCTTGCATTCGCACGGCTCTCCTCGCTGCTCGCTGCGATCGTGGTGAAACATCCGGACTAGCGGTTAGCCGCATCCGGCACCCAATACCAGCGCTCGCCTGAAGGCGCAAGCATCATGACGCCCCGCTCGCCGGCGCGTAGCTGCCCGTCCGGCACCATCACCTTCTGCCGGACCTCCTTCATCCCCGCCGGAATCGCAACAGGAGGCGCCGCGGGCGGCGCTCCGCTGGCGACCGGTGGTGGCGGCGAAACCCCGGCCAACTCTTCGGCGCGGCGAGCACGCTCCCACTCCTCCACCGCCAACACTGTGCGCACCATCTGCTGCGACAGCCCGGCCCGCATGAGATACGACAACCCCTCTACGGTCGTATCAAATTTCCCCTGCTTGCGCCGGATCAACTCCATCAGGAATACCTCGTCGTAGCCGGCGTCGGCCAACCGCACGAGGCCTTCGTTTGTCAGCACGTTGCGGTCGACACGCTTCCGCATCACCGGCGGATACTTCGGCTCGGGCTGCGGTTCGGGCTCCGGTTCGGGTTGGCGCAGGGCCGCCTCCCGCGCGGCCAGGGTTCGTTCCCGCTGGGCCAGAGTCCGCTCCATCTCCTGCCTTTCCCTCTCCACCCGCGCCCACTCGGCACGCTCCCGCACGGCCCGGTCCTCCTCTTCAGCCACCTTGGTCACTTCGGCCGGAATCGGAAATCCGTTCGCCATCGCGCTGCCCGCTGAGTGCGTCACCAAGTGGATGACTGCCGTGGAGGGTGCGGGCGGAGCCGCTGCCTCCGGCGAAGCGGTCACCGTCACCGGGGGCGTCGCACGATGGGTTACCGCCGGTTTGCGCACAGGCGCACGCCGGATCGAGGCGCTCCGCACTGGCGCTGATGGAGGAGGCGCAGGCTTGGCCGCCGCGGGCGGAGCCGGCGCCGGTTTCGGCGCTTCCTTTTTTGCTTCCGCCTTATGCGCATCTGCCTTGTGCGCGTCCGCCTTTGGAGCGTCCTTGGCCGCGGGCTTGGTTTCCACAGGTTTCTTGTGACTGTCGTCGCTGGCCGGCAGCAAGCCTGCGGCACACACGGATAACGCCAGGAGGGGCAACCAGGGTCGTGTTGTCGTCGTCATATCGAGTCCGTCGCTTTCCTTATCGGAGCGGCTGCAGCTTCCGATATGGGAACTGTGAGGCGCTTATTGTGGTTAGTCCCGGCACTATTCCCCGCGGTGTACGCGGAACCCCTGCCGCCAGCTGTGGTGCACCAGCCCTATCACCATCAATTGCCGGCTGCGGGGACGCTTGGGTGCGCCGGATTTCAACCCCTGTTTCAGTTGGCAGGAGGCGAACTCCCGGACGGTGTGCATCTGGAGGCCGATGGCAGGCTGCGCGGAGAACCCCAGCGCATCGAGTCCGGCGCCATTTCGGTCCGGGTGTCCACGCCCTGCTCGGAACGCATGAGTGATTGGGCCTGGACCGTCCGCGGCGCGCCGCTGCTGTTCGTGGAACCGGCTGAGATTGTGCTGGACAGTTCCGCCTCCCATGCCGCGGTGCTGGTTTCCTCCTCCTGGCCAGGGCTTTCCTACTCCATCACAACCAACACCGGCGGCCCCCTCCCCCTCTGGCTCAAAGCCAAGCCCCGCCGCGGGCGAACGCCGCGCCAGGGCTCCGCTCTCACAGGCGACCGCCTGGAACTTACGGCCGATGCCTCGCTTGCCCCTCCGGACGCTGCCGTCAAGTTGCTCGTCCATGCCTGGGGCGGCAAGGAGCCCGTCACGCTTACGATCCGCTTTGGCCCGCCCTCCGGCCGGAAACCGTGAATGGGTGAATCAGTTCGGCGCATGCTAGCGTGAAGAGGAACAGGCACACAGCGCATCCGATGGCCGCCCCCCAAGCTCAGCCCGAATCCGGCCCCATCCTGACTGCCGTGGGATTGACCAAACGGTATACCTCTGGTGCGTCAACATTGACGATCTTGGAAAATTTACACCTGGAAATCCACGCTGGCGAGACGCTGGCCGTGGTGGGTGAGTCGGGGTCGGGGAAGTCAACTTTGCTCCATCTGCTGGGCGGACTCGATACGCCTAGCGAAGGAACGGTCCGGTGCGGCGGCGAAGACCTCTATGCCATGGATGAGGCCGGACGCGCCCGTCACCGCAACCGCGCGATGGGCTTTGTCTGGCAGCAACACGCCCTGCTGCCCGAATTCACGGCCGAGGAAAACGCCGCCATGCCGTTGCTGGTCGCCGGCTCGCGGCCTGCGGAGGCGCTGCGCCAGGCGCGCGAACGGCTGCGCGAGGTTGGCCTCGCCACCCGTGCCAGCCACCGCCCCGGGGAACTCTCCGGCGGCGAGCAGCAGCGCGTTTCCCTGGCCCGCGCCCTGGTCACCAGGCCCCGCATCCTGCTCGCCGATGAGCCCACCGGGAACCTCGACCCTCACACAGCCGAGGCCGTTGTGGATCTGATTTTTGAACTTCACCGCGCGCATGGGCTGACCAGCGTCATCGTCACCCACAACCTGGCATTCGCGCAACGCTGTCATCGCGTCTTAAAATTAAAAGCAGGTGCGGCCGATGAATCATCAGGGACTGACGCCTGAGCCGGACCGTGGGGTCGGGCCGAACCTTGGCGTGCCGGGGCAACCCATTGGGGGGCCCGAGCATCCAGTAGATGTACGGACTGAAAAGTACCGAAGGGGCCCAGAGGCTTCACTTGGACCGATCGGTTCAAGACGGGGAGACTGCAGGGAATATGTTTGAACGCTATACGGAGAAGGCAAGACGGGTGATCTTTTTCGCCCGCTACGAGGCCAGCCAGTTCGGCAGCCCGTACATCGAGACCGAGCATCTCCTGTTGGGGTTGCTGCGCGAAGACAAGGCGCTGGCCAACCGCTTCCTCCGCTCGCACGCCGCGCTGGAGTCAATCCGCAAGCAGATTGAAGCCCACACCACGATGCGCGAGAAGGTGTCGACCTCGGTCGACCTCCCTCTCTCGCACGAGTGCAAGCGCGTGCTCGCCTACGCGGCTGAAGAGGCTGAGCGGTTGACGCATAAGCACATCGGCACCGAACACCTGTTGCTTGGCCTGCTGCGCGAGGAGAAGTGTTTCGCCGCCGAGATCCTCCATGAGCGTGGCCTCCGCCTGAGCCAGGTGCGCGAGGAGATCGCCCGGTCGACCTCGGAGAAGATGGCCTCCAGCCGCCCCAAGGAATCCTCTCTGCTCTCGGAATTTTCGCGCGACCTGACGCAGACCGCCATGGACGGCTCGCTCGATCCGCTCATCGGCCGTGACTATGAGTGCGACCGCGTCATCCAGATCCTGTGCCGGCGCACCAAGAACAACCCGGTGCTGATTGGCGAGCCCGGCGTCGGCAAGACGGCCATCGTCGAAGGGTTGGCTCAGCGCATCGCCGATGGCGACGTGCCCAGTTTCCTCGCCGATAAACGCATTCTTGCCCTCGACCTGTCGCTCATTGTTGCCGGCACCAAGTATCGCGGCCAGTTTGAAGAGCGCCTGAAGACCATCATGAAGGAGTTGATGGAGAACCAGAACGCCATCATCTTCATCGATGAATTGCACACACTCGTCGGCGCCGGTTCGGCCGAGGGGTCACTCGATGCGGCCAACATCCTCAAGCCCGCCCTCTCACGCGGAGAGATCCAGTGCATCGGCGCCACCACGCCGGGCGAGTACCGCAAGTCGATTGAGAAGGATCGCTCGCTTGAGCGACGCTTTCAAGCCGTGAAAGTTCCGCCTCCGGGCGAAGCCGACGCCATCAAGATCCTGTTCGGGATTAAGGAGCGGTACGAGAAATTTCACGCCGTCGCCTACACCGATGAAGCCATCGAAGGCGCGGTCTACGCCAGCGCCCGTTTCATCCCGGATCGCTTCCTGCCCGATAAGGCCATCGACCTGATCGACGAAGCTGGGGCCCGCGTGAAACTGCGCCAGACGACGCTTCCGGCCGAGATCGCCGACATCCAGAAGCGCATCAAGTTCATCGTCCACCGTATGGAGAACGCCATCGCGAATCACGAATTCGAGAAGGCTCGCTTTTACTCCGACGAGGAACGCAAGGAGCGCGAGAACCTGCGCCTGCTGCGTGAAAAGTACAATCTGGACGACACCTCCACCGGTGTCGTCGGCAAAGATGATATTGAGGACGTGGTGGCCCGCTGGACCGGCGTGCCGATGACGGCGATCCGCGAGGAGGAAGTCACCAAACTCCTGCGCATTGAGGAAGAACTGCACAAGCGCGTTGTCAGCCAGGAGAAGGCCATCTCCGCGCTGGCCCGCGCCATCCGACGTTCGCGCGCCGGGCTCAAGTCACCCAAGCGCCCCGCCGGATCGTTCCTATTCCTGGGGCCCACCGGCGTCGGCAAGACCGAGGTGGCGCGCGCGCTGGCCGAGTTCCTGTTCGGCAGCGAGAAGTCGCTCATCCGCTTCGATATGTCCGAGTTCATGGAGAAACACTCGGTTTCGAAGCTCATCGGCTCGCCTCCGGGATACGTCGGATACGAGGAAGGCGGCCAGCTCACCGAGCGCGTCAAACGCTCGCCCTATTCGATCATCCTGCTCGATGAAATCGAGAAAGCGCACCCGGATATCTACAACATCCTGCTGCAGGTGTTTGAGGACGGCCAGCTCACTGACGGACTCGGCAACACGGTTGACTTCAAGAACACCATCATCATCATGACCTCCAATCTCGGCGCGCGCTTCCTGGAAAAGCGCGGACAGTTGGGCTTTGCCGCCCCTGTAGCCGGGGTGCCGCCCAAGGTCGAGGATATGGTTCTCCAGGAAGTGAAACGCGCCTTCAATCCGGAGTTCCTCAACCGGCTCGACGAGACGATTCTGTTCACCTCGCTCAACGATGAGGACCTGATCAAGATCGTCGGCCTGCTCGTGCAGCAGATCAACACGAATCTGCAGGCCAAGCAGATCACGATCGCCCTCACCGACGAGGCCGCCCGCTACCTCCTCGAAAAGACGCTTGGCGACCGCAGCTACGGGGCCCGCCCGCTGCGCCGCGCTCTGCAGAAGTACATCGAGGACCCGCTGTCGGAGGCCATCATCCAGGGCTCCTTGCCGCGTCCCAGCGCCCTTGAGGTCTATCTGGGCGACAACGGCATCTTCTGCCGCCCCGTGCACACCGAGGGTGAGGTGGCCGTCGGCGTCACGGAAGGCGCCACGGCCGAAGCCTCCAGTCCCGTGCCGGGTACGCTACTCTACGAGTTCTGAAAGACCCGCCGCACATGAAAGAAGAGACCGCGCGCCAGGGGCTGCTCGCCCACGACGCCGGTCTCCAGTTGTACCTGCGCTCACTCGCTCACGACTTCAACAACCTGCTCGGGGCTATACTCGGCAACGCCGCGCTGCTGGAAACCATCGTCCCCCAGGGGAGCGAAGCGGCCGAGACAGCCCTCATCATCCAACGCGCCGCCGAGCGCGCCACCGAGCTGGCGGGCCACCTCTCGCGCGCTGCCCGCCTTGAGCCGCCGCGCCATGAGCCCGTCGACCTCAACGCTTCGCTGCGCGAAGTCGCCGAGCTTCTCCGCGTGACTCTGCCGCCCCGCGTCCTGCTGCGCACCGAACTGGCCGACCCGCTCCCCACCGTCCTCGGCGACCCGGTCGAGTTGCACCAGCTCGCACTCAATCTCGCCACCAACGCCCGCGACGCCATTGCCTCGCTTCCCGAACCCGGCGGCGTCATTCTGTTGGCCACCGCGGCTACTCCGCGCGGTACGCTGCTGCGCGTCCGCGACACCGGGCCCGGTATCCCGCAGGAGATCCAGCAGCGCATCTTCCATCCCTTCTTCACCACCCGGGAAGGCGAACAGTCCAGCCGCGGGCTCGGCCTTACCATCGTCGAACGCGTGGCCCGACGCCACGGCGCGCAACTCACCCTGCACTCCGAGCCCGGCCACGGAGCCGACTTCCAGATCCTTTTTCCCGCTCCCCGCTAGGGCCCCCATGCGCTTCCCCGCACGGCTCCACGTTCTGCTCGCCCGCGATGCCCCGTACGCGGTCATTCTCCGCCGGGGGCCTTCCAATCTGGTGTGCACCATCGGCTGGGATCGCGCCAATGACACGTTTCAGGTCGGACAGTGGCTCAGGGGACGCATCTATGAGGAACGCTGCGACCTCTCGCCCGACGGTCGCCATCTGCTCTACTTCGCGCTGAACGGTCGCTGGTCCTCTGAGACCAAGGGTTCCTACACCGCCGTTTCACGCGCACCCTATCTGAAGGCAGTCTCGCTTTATCCGCAAGGCGACACCTGGGGCGGCGGCGGTGTGTTTCTCGATAACCGAACCTTCACCACCACCGGTTGGCCGACGGCCCTGCGCGAGTGCGAGGAACTCACGCGGGTCCACACCAGCCGCTGGATCGGCGGACCACAGGCCGTGCGGTTCGAACGCGACGGCTGGCTGCAGGTCTGCACGGAACTTCCCATCTATGATCGGCCTGCCTCGTCGGGCTGGCTGTTGCGCGTGCGACTTTGCTCCGGACTTCCCTCTACGCCTGGCAGGGGCTGTCATTGGGCTGAATATGCACTGGTAGAGGCAGCCACCGGGGCAGTGCGTTTTCTTCCTGAATGGGAATGGGCCGGCCTCGACGGCGCCCGCATCGTCTGGACCGTGGCTGGCACGCTCAACGCGGCCCGCCTCACCAAGCGCGGACTGGGCCCAGCTACCCTCCTCGCCGACTTCAATCCCCTCCAATACGAACCCATCCAAGCGCAATACTAGAGGCATGAAGCGAGGCCTCCTGTTTATGTGCGCCGTAACCCTGTCCGCCCAACCTCCTCAAGCCACGGATTTCCGCCTTACCGTCCTGAGCACGCAAACCGCTGACTCCCGTGGTATTGGCGAATGGGGCTTCTCGGCCCTCATTGAAAGCGGCGGCAGGCGGATTCTCTTCGATACCGGGAACCGGCCAGATACCGTCGCCATCAACATCACGGAACTCCAAATCGATCTCTCCACTGTCGAGGACGTCATTCTCAGCCACGCCCACGGCGACCACACCGGCGGTCTACTGACACTGCGCAAACAGGTGATGACGAAGAACCCTAAGGCCCTCAGCCGTCTCTGGGTGGCCAAAGGCTTCGCCTACCCGCGACTGTCTGGCAAGAGTGAGCGCACCCCCGGAGCCGACGTCCTGGCCGCGTTCCGCGCCACCGGCGGTGAGGTGATCGAGGTCGACAACTTCCGCTCCCTCGCTCCCGGCCTCTGGCTCACCGGGCCCGTGCCGCGCAAGCATCCCGAACGCAACTGGAGCGGCAGCGGCCGCATCCGCCTGCCCGACGGTGCCACCGCCGAGGACAACCTGCCCGAGGACATGGCACTCATTGCGAATACCGCACGCGGCCTCGTTGTTGTCACCGGCTGCGGCCACGCCGGCATCGTCAACATCTCCGAGTACGCCCGCGCACAGGTCTCCTCGCCGCGAATTGAGGCCGTTATCGGTGGAATCCACCTGTTCTCCGCCTCCGACGAGACCCTGGCCTGGACCGCCGCCCGCCTCAAGGAGCAAGGGCTGCAGGTACTTATGGGGGCCCACTGCACTGGCGTCGAGGCTCTTTTTCGAATCCGCTCCCTGGCCGGCCTCACCCGCGCCAACTCCTCCACCGGTGCTGTCGGCGCTCGCTACGCGCTCGACAAGGGGCTGGAGGCGGGAAGCATTGCGCGTTGAGCCGCCATCCTCCACCCGCCGCCCGCTACCGCCATTCTGATAGGCTCACACTAGGGAATCGAGAATGTTGCGCGCCAGACTCCCGGGTGTTGTGCCGGTCCGCTATGACCGGAGCCGAGTGCCACCTCATCCCGCCGCGGCGGGATTTTGCTGAGTATGGCTGAATTGCAGCCTGCAATTCTGTATGATTCCACTACCACATGGGCTTTGACCTTACTTTTCAAACGCGGGGCAGCGGAGAGTCCCCGCCCATCGAAGACCTGCACGAGTATTTCGAGCAGCGCAAGAACTACCGCATGGATGGATTTACGGCGCAGTATCTGAACGAAGATACGGGCGTCTATTTCTGGTTCGATCTGGGGGGCGATTACCCGCAAATCCAGATCAGTTACGCGCGCTCCCACATCTTTGCCCTCGAGGCTGTGGAGGAGGCGCAGAGCTTCGTTCAACAGTTCGATCTGGTGCGGCGCACCGGTCCCGAGGGGGCCATGCATGCGGAGTTTACCCCCGGTTCGTTCCTCTCTGCTTTTGAAAGCGGAAACCGCGCGGGCTACCGCCTTGCCGCTGATCCGTCCACGGGCTTTGAAGGCTGGTTCACTCGCCCCGCTTCGACCATTGAAGCCGAATGGCGCTGGAACTTCCGGCGTGCAGCCATGCAGGAACGCGTCGGCGAATCCGTGTTCGTACCCAAGATCAGTTACTTCATGGTGGACGGCCATCTCAGTTCGGGAGCCGTCTGGAGCGATGCCATCCCTGTCGCCATGCCCACCGTGGAGTGCGTCGTCATCGTCCGCGACCGCGCCTGGCCGAAACGGCTCCTGAATCGCGAACCGGAGATCCTCGCCGTCCCGTTCGTCCAACTGGAGTCCATCGCTTCGCACTACCGTTTCGTCCAGGGCGAACCGGGTCACTACCAGATGTATTGGGATTCGCCACCACTTGCCGTCATCGAATTCCTCCGCGGCGCCCGGGCCAACGATGCCCCCTTCGAAGCCGTCTCCACCGACCGCATCCTTGACCAGGAGACAATGGACGAGGTCTGCACGGAAGCGGGGCTGCACCGCGAGGCGAGATAACTGAGCACACCTGCCACTCCGGGTACTATTCTGTTCAGATGATCCGGCTTGCCGCCTTTCTCGTCGCCTCCTCGCTGGGAGCTCAGACCATTGCCATCACCGGCGTGAATGTCGTCGACCTGACGGCAGGCACCATCGTGCCGGGTCAGACCGTCGTCGTCACAGGTAACCGCATCACGGCCCTTGGCCCTGCGGCTTCCACCCGTCCACCGGCGCAAACCCAGGTGATCGACGGCAGCGGTCACTACCTCATGCCCGGGCTCTGGGACATGCACGTCCACCTTCGCAGCAATCCCGTCGACCGCGACCGGCCGCTGGTGGACGAAAACGCCGCCACCCTGGAACTCTTCCTCGCCCATGGCGTCGTCGGTGTTCGCGAGATGGGTGGCGACCTGCATGAGCACGTGCTCCGCTGGCGCGATGAGATTGCCGCCGGAAAACGCCTGGGTCCGCGTATCCTCACCGCAGGCCGCAAATTAGACGGGGCTGTACCTTCCTGGCCCGGATCGGTCTCTACCATGAGTGCCGCGGATGCCCGCGAGGCCGTGAAGCAGATGAAGAAGGAGGGTGCGGATTTCATCAAGGTTTACTACAACGAGGTGGAACTCCCCCTACTTCGTGCCGTCCTCGAGGAGGCCCATGCGCAGGGGCTTAAGGTCACCGGCCATTTGCCGCGTAATCTGACGCTGGCCGCCGCCCTGGAAGCCGGATTGGATGGCATGGAACACGGCATGTACCTGAGAACGCCCAAGCCCGAAGTGTGGGAAAGCTACCTCGCCGAAGGCCGCCAGCGCGCGAAGGTAAGCATCGCCGCCGATGGCGCCGAAACAACCAAACGCCAACTGTGGATGCACGACGCGGGTGAGGCCGGCCGTATCTACGCACAGTTGGCCGCGCGTCCGTTTTGGGTGACACCCACCCTCATGGTCGAGGCGCGCGTACGATACGAAATCAGCGAGCAGAAGTTCGACAGCGATCCCCGCAAACGGTTCTTCGATCCTGCCATTTGGGCCAGTTGGAATCCCGAAACCGGCCGCCGCCGTCCACCCTCTGGCGCTGTACTCGAAGCCCTTAAGAAGTCCGCCCGGCAGGTGCGCGAACTCACCGTGCAGGCCCACAAGGCCGGCGTCCCCTTGCTCGCCGGTACCGATTGCGGAGTCTCCAACAACTACGTTATGCCCGGTTGGTCCATCCACGAGGAACTCGCCATGATGGTGGAGGCTGGACTGACACCGGCCGAAGCACTGCGCACGGCTACCTCCAACGCCGCCCGCTGGCGCGGTACGGAGGCTACCGAAGGCGCGGTGGCGGAGGGCATGAGGGCGGATCTGTTACTGCTCCGCGCCAATCCCCTCACCGCCATCGGGGCCACGCGGGAATTGGAAGCGCTGATTCTGGGCGGCCGCATCTTCCCGAGGAGCCAGCTGGACGCCATGCTGCGTGCCGCCGCCAGCCGTGTCGAGAAGAATCAAACGCGATAACGGCCTCTACAACAGCAGCCGCGGGGCCAGGAACAGGGCCGCGACCAGTAGGACGAACATCGCATCGCCTACGCCGAATCGGCTGCGCACAGCCACCGGCCATACACCAGTGAAGCCACGCGACAGCATGGCCGCGTGGATGCGGTCCGCACGGTCCCAACTGCGAACAATGAGGCTGCCCACATGGTGGCCCTGTAGCGAAAGGCTCCGCCATCCCAACGGGTTCACGGTGCGGCAGTCGCGCGCCCGCTCCATACGGGCATATTCCTCCCACAGCAGGTTCGTGTAGCGGTACATCATGCCGAGAATCACGTTCAACGGCCCTGGCGAGCCGAGCTTTCGCAGCGCCCACAACAAATCAGCAAGCGTCGTTGTGGCCGTCAGGAAGGCGAGCATCAGGACCGCGAGGAAACCCTTGCCCACCACAGCCAGCGCTGCCGGAGCGCCCGACTCAATGCCGTTCGCCGAGAGCGCAGCCTGCAGCGCGAGCAATCCGCCCGCCATCAGGAGAAACGGCGCTGCCGCGGCGCAGCGCCATGCCAGATAGTGCGCCCGTGCGGGCCCGGTCATTACGAATAGCAGCGCCAGCGGAACGTACAACGCGAATGCCAGCAATCCGGCCGGAGGCGTGGAGGCAACGATGATCGTCGCCGCCAGCACGCTCAGCAACCGCGCGCGAGGGTCGAGGGAAGGGAAGAGGGAGGTCACGATGCAGGAGCGAATGGCCGTGCCAGAAACTCAGGCCGCGCCCGCCTCAGAAATGCCACCACGGCCGCCGTCAATGCCCCTTCCAAGGCGGCCGCGCCCAAGTAGAGCGCCGTCATGAAGAAGAAGCCTTTGCCGTAGCCGGTCAGCGAGAATTCGATGGCAATCAGCAACGCGGGCGCAGCAACACCGAGAAAGCCGCAGAGAAACGCCCGCAACGACTCCGGCCCCGCTCCCGTGCGCCACAGCGCGGCTGCCAGCAAAGCGCCGCCGCCTATGTTCACCGCGTTGATGCCCAACGACAATAGGCCGCCATGCTGGAACAGAAACGACTGCAGCAACAGGGCGGCGAAGATGACGGGAAAGGCCCGCCTTCCGGCGAGGATGCCGATCAGTCCATATAGCCCCAAATGCACAGAGGTCGCCCCAAGCGGGAAGTGAATCAACGACACCACGAAGTTCGCCGAAGCGAGCATACCCAACCGCACCACCTCCTCGGTCTCGATGCGCCTTCCCAGTGCATACACGCCAGTCCACGCCACGGCGTGCGCCACGCCGCACCAGATGTTGGGGATGATGCCGTCCGCGATATGCATGGGCCAGCTACCAGCTCACAAAAAGAGAGGTCTCGTAATTCACAGCGTCGTAGGCCGCGCTCCGCGGGGCGGCGTTCTTGAACTCCGCCAAGAAGAGCGCCGGTTTCGCCGCACCCGCTGGTGGCTGATACCGGATCTTGCCCTCTGTGTCGGTCTTGCCCGCCACCGCGGCGGACGAGGCCCCCGCTAAGAACACCTCAACCGCGGCACCCGCGTGAGGCTTGCCCCCTGTGAGCAATCGAACGTTCCACGCGCCTGAAGCGAACTGCGCAGTCAGTTCCACCTCTAGCCCCAGCGGTCTTGCTCCCGTCACGCCTCCCGCGGCGACCGAGGTTCGCAAAGTGCGCGATGCTGTCAAGGCATCCGGATTCACGTCGCGCCCGCCCTTCTTCAGCCCCTTCGGCGTGCGGCTGCTGACACCGCGATCCTGCACGAAGGCGATTGTGTGCGGACCGCTCTCGGTGGGCGTGTAGGAGGCCGTGACCGATTTCACCGCAGCCGCCGCCTTTACCGGTACCCGCTTGCCCGAAGGCGTCACTACGAACAGATCCAACTGAGCGGCATTGATCGTCTCTTCGCTGTTGGGAAACGCGTGCCCATGCCCGATACGGATCGTCACCGGTTTCCCTGCCACAAAGGCTGTTTCCGGAGTGATCCACGTATAGTGTCCATAAGCCGCCGCCGCGAGTAGCGCCACAGGAATCAAAGAGAAAATGCGCATGGGGGGAAGTAACTCCATCGATCAGTTTCGCACGTTTGTTACTTTAGTGATACGGGACCTTGCCGATCCATGAAACGTGCCCTCATCCTCTCCTGCCTCCTCGTGCTGGTGGTGGCCTCCCGCGCTCTTGCCCATGAACTGGACGCCAGCGCCACGCTCTCGCCGCCCGCGGTGGTCATACGCGCCCGCTACGGCGGCAGCGAGCCGGTCGCCTTCGTCAAAGTGCAGGTCGTCGCTCCTCAAGGCTCGCCCATCGAGTACCAGCACGGACTCACCGACCGCAACGGCCAGTTCAGCTTCGTCCCTGATGGGCCAGGCTCCTGGCGCGTGCTGGTGGACGACGAGGAAGGGCACCGGCGCGAGCTCATGGTCAGCGTTCCGTCCCCGTTTGACGGAGCCACCGCGAGCACGCCCCCGGCCCCGGACCGCTGGATGCGCGTCCTCACTGGCCTGTCGCTGATGGTGGGACTGACGGGGTTTGTCTACGGCTGGAAGAGCCGCCGCGGCTGAGAATCTGTTCCCACACGCCGGCATAGTAGTGAAAGTCGATCCCGCATGTGCGCAGCAGCGTGCGGTCAGCAGCGATCTCAAGCGCGGGCCCAACAGCAGCCAACTTGCCGCCGTGAATGACCGCTAGCCGGTCAACCGCCGCTACGGCCGGTAGAATCTCCTGCGAGATCAGCACAACCGTCGCATCCAGCGAACGGATCAACGCCACAAGCTGTTCCACCATCCCCGGGTCGAGATTGGCGAACGGCTCATCAAAGGCAATTACGCGTGGCCGCATCGAGAGCACGGTGGCCAGCGCCACGCGTCTCTTTTCTCCGAAGGAGAGATCATGAGTCGACCTCTTTTCGTAGCCCTCCAACCGCATCTGCCGAAGCGCAAGGCTGACACGCTCGTGCGTCTCTTCTGGACTGCACCCCATATTGAGCGGTCCGAAGGCCACATCCTCCTCCACTGTAGGAGTGAAGAGTTGGTCATCGGGATTCTGGAACACAATGCCGACGCGGCTTCTCACCTGCATCAGCGTGTCGCGGCGCACTGGCAGATCGCCGATGCGTACCTCGCCCGAGGCAGGCAGCAGCACGCCATTCAAATGCAGAAGGAAGGTGGACTTCCCTGCGCCCGACGGGCCGATGATGCCCAACCGTTCGCCGGCTTCCACCCGTAGTGACAGATCATCCAACGCCAGACGGCCATCGGGATAACGGTAGACCAGATTCGCAGCGTCAATGGTGCAACCGGAATGGGGTGTGGAGTCGGACAATCTTCTATCGTAAAGGGAACCCGCGTCCGCCGCCGGGCCCGGTCGCCCGACCGCGCCCCGGCCTCACCACAGATTGTAGTAGCCGTCCCGCTCGAGCAGTTCCAGAGGTCTGCCGAATAGTGCGCTCAAGTGTTCCGCCGAGAGGACCTCGCGCTTGGGGCCATCCATCACGACGCGCCCGTCTTTCATTAGCAGCACGCGCTCCACCTCCGGTACCAGGTCTGGCAGATGGTGTGTCACGATCACAAGCGTAATGCCTGATTGGGCCAGCGCGCGCATCGTGTCGCGCAGATCGTGCATGGCCGCCAGATCGAGAGAGTTGGTCGGCTCGTCAAACACCAGAACAGCCGGGTCGTGCACCAGCGCGCGCCCGATCACGGCGCGTCGCGCCTCGCCGCTGGAGAGTTCCTCGAGGGGACGGTCGCGTAAATGGGCAATCTCCAGCCGCTCCATTACGGCATCCGCTCTTGTCTCCATCACTTCTGTGATCTCGTGATAAGGCTGGATACCAACTGCTGAGTGAAAGCCCCCCAGCACGATCTCGCGCGCGGTGTACTCGCGCGTGCACTGCTGAATGAGGTCGTTTGTGACAATGCCCAGCATGAGGCGCAGGTCATTCACATGCCAGCGATCCCGGCCGAGAATGCGCACACGTGTTCCTTCGAGGTACAGCGGATACAACTCTCTCGTGAGCATCTTGATCAGGGTCGACTTGCCGCAACCGTTCGGGCCAAGAATGGCCGTGTGGTGGCCGCGTTCGAGGCGCAGCGAAAAGCCGTCCAGCACCAGGCGCTCCCCGCGCATGACGCTGACCAGTTCCAGTTCTAAGAGTGGTTCACCGTTCGTCCGCGCAGAGCCGCTCGTCATCGCTGTTGAGGAAACCAGAGGAGGGAGTTGGTGGACCTGAAGGGATTCGAACCCTTGACCTCTTCCATGCCATGGAAGCGCGCTCCCAACTGCGCCACAGGCCCACAAGCTACTTCACCAGTATATAACAAGAGGGATGACAACTGAACAGGCCTGGGAAATTCTGACGGAGTTCACCCAGTCGGAAAGCCTCCTCAAGCACGCCCGAGCGGTCGCCGTCTGTATGGCCGCCTATGCCCGCAAACATGGCGCCGACGAGCAACTCTGGACCGTCACGGGGCTCCTGCACGACTTCGACTGGGAGATCCACCCTACGCTGCCCGACCACCCCGTGAAGGGCGAGCCCATCCTGGCCCAACGCGGAGTGAGCGACGAAATCCGTCGCGCCATCCTCTCACACGCCGACTTCACCGGAGTGCCGCGCACCACCTCTCTTGAAAAGACCCTCTTCGCCTGCGATGAACTGGCCGGTTTTCTCACCGCCGTCAGCTACGTCCGGCCTACGCGCAGCATCCTCGATGTCGACGTGGCCGCGGTGAAGAAGAAGATGAAGGATAAGGCGTTCGCCCGAGCCGTCAGCCGGGATGATATACGCAATGGCGCCGCTGAGTTGGGTGTGGAACTCGATGACCACATCGCCTTCTGTCTGGCTGCGATGCAGGAGAGGGCGGACGAATTGGGGCTGCGAGGATCTTCCTAGGGTGCAAGTTTTACACGCTATCCGCAGGCCTGCGCCCTACTGTTGCCACGGTTACAGTGTTGGATGCTGGATTGCTACGACACCAGTAACGAGGTGTACACGGTGCTTTGGCTGGCCGTCACAATCACGCTTCTCCTCTGGATGCTGGGGGGAGCCTCCACCGCATGGGAGGGGATGCTCATCCACCTCCTGCTGATTGCGGCACTCGCCATGATGCTGGCAGCCATCCTGCATGGTGGCCGCGGTGCGCTCGATGGCTTCGTTAGCGCTTGTCTCCGGCGGACAGCGCGGCGCCGATAAAGGCCACAATCGCCCCTCCGAAGAAGTAGAGGATCCATTGGAAGTCTTCCCAGTCGCTATAGGTGTAGTCGCCCCAGAAGAAGCCGCGGAACATGAGCACCACGGCGGCGAGCGCCCACAGCACAAACGGCGGACGGAAATTTTTCAAGGCCGACAGTGCCACTGTCAGCAAAGCAATCAGTCCCAGGCCAATGGCCCACAGGGGTTGCGACTCAGCTTCACCAGGCAGTGCGGGAGTGTAAAACGCCGTTGACGGCGACATCTTGCCCACCACGCCGATGCCCAACAGGAACAAACCAAGTAGAGTGTGGTAACCGTAGCTGAGTACGCGCAGAATCAGAACGAGGAAGCGCACGGGTTCAAGTCTCCTAAAGAACCCCTCATTGTACCAACATCGGAAAGGAGCACCACTTGGTGAAGCAAAAATTGCGAGTGGCCCTCATCGGCCAGGGATTCATGGGCCGGGCCCACTCCAACGCCTGGCGTCAGGCGGGCCGCTTTTTCGATCTGCCCTACGAGATCGAAACGCAGGTCCTCTGCGGCCGCAACGCCGAAGGACTTGCCAAAATGGCTTCCACCTGGGGCTGGCATGAAACCTCCACCGACTGGGTCACCGTTGTCACTCGTCCCGACGTGGATGTGGTCGACATCGCCGTGCCCAACGTCCTCCACGCCGAAATGGCGATGACAGCGGCGGCAGCCGGGAAAATCGTTCTCTGCGAGAAACCGCTTGCCGTCTCCGCCGAAGAATCCGCGCGCATGGAAGCGGCAGTCCGCGGCCGCCCCAGTATGGTCTGGTTCAACTACCGCCGCGTGCCCGCTGTCTCGCTCGCTAAGCGAATGATCGACGAGGGGCGTCTCGGCCGTGTGTTCCACTACCGCGCTCAGTATCTCCAGGAATGGGGAAACGATCCGACACGCCCGCCTAACTGGAAGACCTCGCGCGCCGGCGCCGGTTCCGGTGTTGTCGGCGACCTGATGACACACTCCCTCGACCTCGCCCTCTGGCTCAACGGCCCCCTGCGCGAAGTGATGGCCATGCAACATACCTTCGCTACCGGTCGCGACATCGACGACGCCACGCTGGTCATGGCCCGCTTTGCCAACGGATCCCTTGGCAGCTTCGAAGCGACGCGCTATGCCACCGGATGCCGCAACCGCAACGCGTTCGAGATTCACGGCGAACGCGGCGCCCTTGGTTTCGATCTCGAGGACCTCACCCGCCTGCGCTGGTTTGACGCCACCGAGCCTCGCGATCTGCAAGCCGAAAAGAAGATCTTCGTCGGCGCCGCCAGCCATCCGTATGCCGGAAACTTCTGGAAGCTCGGCCACGTCTCAGGCTATGAGCACACCTTCATTGCCGCCCTCGGCGACTTCCTGGTCGCTTTGTCGCGTGGCGAGCGGTTCGAACCCGGCTTCGCCGAGGGGCATCGCGTGCAACTGGCTGTTCGGGCCATTGAAGAGTCAGCGAATCGCGGCGGCTGGGTGTCGGTCGAATAACGTGAGTAAAATCAAGTACACCCATGTTTAGCGTTGAATGCCCGAAGTGCAAAAACGAGATTCCGCTCGGAATGACGGATTGCCCCGTGTGTGCGGCCAAGGAGGCCGCCGGTGACTCGCAGGCCGCCATGGCCCCGGTAGCGCCCGTGGCGATGCCCGCTTCCGCGCCCATCGTGCCCATGCCGCGGCCCGCCGCTTACCCACAGGCCCAACCCAAAGCCGGCCTTCCCTCCTGGCTGGTTGCGGTTGGCGTGGCGGCGCTCCTCGTGCTTGTCCTTGCCGGCGGCTATCTCGTCTTGCTGCCCAAAATGCGCAACGGACAAGCCGCGGCCACTCCTCAGGCGGCTCCCGCTATCACCATGGAGTCACCGCAAGCGGCGCAGCCCGCAGCCGCTCCCCCAGCCTCTTCCGGCTCACGGCTGGGCAAGTACATCGAGGTGGTCGGCATCCGCATCGTCGAGGAGAACAAAAGGACCATGGTCAAGTTCCTCATCGTCAACCACGCCGCCGCCGAACTGGCCGACGTGAACGGCATGGTGGAAATTCATCCCTCCAAGGGGGGAGCCATGGTCGGCCGCGTTGAGGTGAAGATCCCCTCGATGGAACCCTACGAGTCGCGTGAATTCAACGCGTCGCTGAATACGAACCTGCGGGCGTACGAGATCCCTGACTGGCAGTTCCTGCGCGGCCAGTTCGTGGAATAGTCACGTCGAACTCGGTCGTTTCGGCCCGCTCCACTGTCGGCTCCGGCATTTCGATCACCTTGCCCAGCAGCGGCGCTAGAGCACGTTGCCGGAAACCGAAGATGCCCTTCAACTGCCGGCCTACCATCGCCGCATGAGCCGCTCTACCGAGTGGCCCCAGGGGCAAGACGTAGCGAACCTGGTCCACAATCCGAGTTCCCCGGGCCGTCTCCTCAAAGGTGTGAAGGTGCCTCCATACGGTGTATGGCCCCTTCATCTGCTCATCGACGAAAGCGTGGGGCGCCTCATACTCACTGATGAGCGTCCGCCAGCTCATCGGCAGCCCCGTCCAGCGGATGGAATAGTCAATCAATGCTCCGCGGCGCATCTCCACGTCAGGCGTCATCACCCGGAAGTTCAGCCAGGGCGGCGTGATCTTGGCCAGGTTGTACGGGTTCTCAAACACGCGAAACACATCGACTAGCTTGGCTTCGGCCACCATGTTGCAGCGCAGAACGAAACAAGGACGATTCAGCATGCCACTCCTTTAACGCCGGCAGGGAGTATCCACACTGAGGCCCAGTTTCCAAAGATTTTCGCGGGCAGGCGCCAGACATGGGTCCAAGGCAAGGGCGCGGCGGAAATCGCGCTCGGCATGGCCGTGAATGCCCAACGCCTGCAACGCCACGCCGCGGTTGTTGTGCGCCATTGCGCTGCCCGGCTCGATAGCCAGCGCCCGTCCATACTCGTTGAGGGCATCGCCGGGGCGTTGAATCTGCATGAACACTCTCCCCAACTCGGATGCCACCGCCGCATCGTTGGGCGCAATCTTTTTGGCCTCTTCCAACAGCGCGAGCGCCTCCAGCGGTGCTCTCAACCGCGACAACTGGATGCGCGGCCTCACAGCCTCCGGCGCCGCGCGCATGGCGTCCTCCCACAGTCCCTCCTGCGAACGCCACACGTCCACGCGCACATAACTCAGCATGCCCAACACCACCGCGCCTGCCCACAACAGCCGGGGAAAATCGGTGCGTCTCAGCAGCAAACCCGTCGCTGAGGCCAGCGCCACCATCGGCAAGTACACACGGCGGTCCGCCGCCAAGTCCATCGCCGGGAAGATGCTTGAGGTCGGCGCAATCAGCGCTAGCGCTCCAAGGAACCAGAAGCCCGCTCCCGCTTTCCTGAAATAGCGCAAGGAAATCAACGCGAGAGCCACGATACCCGCCCACGCCAGAAACGCCAGCCCCCCGGTTTCGATCCTCAGGCCGGGCTCAAAACTGAAACCGGTGGGAATCACCAGCAGTCTCAAGTAGCTCCACAACGAGATGCCCTGCGTGAGAAAGTACTCCGCCATCCCCACGCCGCTTTGTGCGCCGGCTCCAGAACCGGGAATGGCCGCCGCCAGCCAAGCCACTCGCCCCACGGCGGCCAGCGACAGCGCGAACATTGCCACGATCGGCGCCCGCTCGCCGCGCTCACGGTTTGTGGAAAGGTGGAGCAGCAAAAGGAACGCCGGAAACGCCGCGCATTCCTCCTTCGACAGCAACGCCAGTGCAAAGGACGCCACGGCTGGCCAGCGCCGCCCCGCGATCCACAGGCGTAGCGCCAGCAGGCAGAACAACGTCGCCAGCAAAATCCCTCGCGCATAGATGTAGGCCACCGCCTCGGTCTGAATCGGATGCAGTGCGAAAAAGAAGGCCGCAAACCACGAGGCGCGCCCTGGCAGCAGTGCCTGAAAGCTCGTCCAGATGAGGAGTGCGTTAAATAGATGCAGCGCCAGGTTCACCGCATGCCAGGACATCGGCGATGCGCCTGACAGTTGGTAGTTCGCCCAAAACGTGAACCAAACCAGCGGCCGCGACTGCTCCCAACGAAAGCACTCCAGCCAGCCCGAGGGTGAGGGGATGGCCTGATCCAGCAGCAGCGCGTAATCGTCGTAGTGGAAGGGCGCCGCCAGCACGCCCCAAAATACAGCCAGGACGGAGGCGGCCAAGAGGATCCAGGGGCGCAATGCTACTATGTTAGCTTTCATGCGGCCCACGCGTCCCAAGACCGCGGCAGAGCGTAAAGCCCGTATGACGCGGATACTGCAGTTGCTCGACGAGCACTATCCCAACGTCACCTGCGAGCTTGATCACCAGAGCGCCTGGCAGTTGCTCGTTGCCACCATCCTCTCGGCCCAGTGCACCGACAAGCGCGTGAATATGGTCACCCCCGCACTCTTCCGCCGCTACCCTACCGTCACTGACCTCGCTCACGCCCACCCCGCCGAGGTGAGCGGCCTCATCCGCACCACCGGCTTCTTCAACAACAAGACGAAAAATATCATCGGCGCCGCCAGGAAACTCCTCGCCGATCACAACGGCGAGGTGCCCCGCACGATGGAGGAACTCCTCCAGGTCCCCGGCGCGGCCCGCAAAACCGCTAACGTCGTCCTCGGAACCGTCTACGGCATCGCCAGCGGCGTCGTCGTCGACACCCACGTCCAACGCATCTCGCAACGACTCGACCTCACCAGGGAGACCACCCCCGAAAAAATCGAACGCGACCTCATCAAGACTCTCCCTCAGGACAAGTGGATCCTCTTCTCCCACCAGCTCATCCACCACGGCCGCCGCATCTGCGATGCCCGCAAGCCCAAGTGCGCAGAGTGCCCACTCGATTCGCTCTGTTACGCCAAGGACAAGGTGGCCGCATGAGAGCCCTCGCCGCTGTGCTCCTGGTCCTGCTCTACGGTTGCACGAAGATTCCCGACTCCTACGCGCCGCCCGTCCAGCGCCACCCCGTCGCCGGCCCCGACACCTCGCGCCTCAAGCACTTCATCGCGATGAATGATCCCGCCGCCGAGGACCACTTCCTCGCCGGCATCGGTCCTCTCGAAAGCGGTTCCTGGCGCTGGACGCGTCAGAACCCGACCCTCCGCTTCGTCGTCCCCACCCCGAACGGCCTCAAGTTCAGCGCCGACTTCTCTCTTTCCTCCGACACGATGAAGGACACCGGCCCCATCACCATCACCTATTTCGTGAATGGCCGCACGCTCGACACCGTCCGCTACGAGCAGCCCGGAGGTCAACACTTCGAAATGGCTGTTCCCCCTGAATGGCTCGCCGGCAGTGAAGACGTCGTCGTGAAACTTGCCCTCGACAAGGTGTACGTGGCCCCCGCCGACGGCGCCCAACTCGGCGTCACCCTCGTCCGCGCCGGCTTCACCGAATAACCGCCGATGCCCTTTGCGCTGTACATTCTCCTTGGCGCGACCCTGACCGCGCTCGGCTGCTGGGCCTCCGGGGCCTGGCTCCTCCAACGCCTCGGCATCGCCCTTTACCGCGAAGAGCGCCCCTGGATCGCCTTCCTCTGCGGCTCCGCTCTGATGTCCACCGCCGTGTTCGCACTCGCCGCGGCCCAACTTCTCTATAAAGGAACCATCCTCGCCCTCGCTCTCCTGGCAGTCACGCTCTGCTGGCGATCCGGCGCATGGCCTAGTCGCGGCGAACGCTTCGAACCACTTCCCGCCCTTTGGCGCATCGGCGCTATCCTCCTCGCCGCGCCATTCCTTCTACTTACGTTCACGCACGCCATGGCCCCGGAGATGAGTCCCGACGGCTCGGCCTACCATCTCGGCCTCGTCGCCCGCTACTATCGCGAACACGGTTTCCAGCGCTATACCGCCAGCATCTACGGCATGCTCTCACAAGGCCTCGAGATGCTCTTCCTCTCTGCCTACGCCTTTGGCCGCCACTCCGCCGCGGCGCTGGTCCACTGGTGTTTCCTCGTCACACTGCCCATGCTCATGCTCGGCTATGCCCGCCGCGCCGGAGCGCCTCTCGCTGGACTCGCCGGAGCCCTCTTCACCTTCCTCTCCCCTGTCGTCGGCATCGACGGCGCCAGCGCCTATAATGACGTCGCCGTCGCCTGCGTCCTCTTTGGCGTCTTCTACCTCGTTGAGATCTGGACCGCCACACGCCAGCGCGGCCTCATCGTCCTCATCGGCCTCCTCGCCGGCTTCGCCTTCGCTCTCAAATACACCGCCTTCCTCGCAGCCCCCTACGCCCTCATCCGCATCCTCCGCACGCTCCGCCGCGACCGCCTTCCCTGGCTCAAGCCCGCCCTCGTCATCTGCGTCCTTGTGCTCGTCATGGCCTCGCCGTGGCTCATCAAAAACTCCCTTTGGTTGGGCAACCCGGTCGCGCCCTTCTTCAATCGCTGGTTCCCCAATCCTCACGTCACCGTCGCCTTCGAAGCCGAATACGGCCGCCACATGCGCAACTATGACGGCCTCACGAGCCACGCCGCCATTCCGCTCGAAGTCACCGTCCGCGGCCAGATCCTCTGCGGACTCCTCGGACCGCTCTTCCTCCTCTCACCCCTCGCTCTACTCGCCGCGCGCGACCCACTCGGCCGCCGCCTCCTCACCGCCGCGCTCCTCTTCGCCTCCGTCTACGCCGCCAACATCGGAACGCGCTTCCTCATCCCTGCCGTGCCCTTCGTTTCGCTTTCCCTGGCGCTGGTCTTCGGCCGCTTCCGCCCCCTGCTCGCGCTCCTCATCCTCGCCCACGCCATCAGCGCCTGGCCCGACGTCATCAAGACGTACTCTTCCCAATACGCCTGGCGCCTCGACCGCAGCTGGTGGAAGCCCGCACTCCGGCTCGAATCCGAAGAAGGCTTCCTCTCCCGCCGCTGGCCCGCCTACACCGTCGCCCGCCTGCTCGAAGCCCGCGTGCCCCCCGGCGATCGTGTGCTCACCTTCAACCAGGTGCCCGAAGCCTACACCTCGCGCAACGTCCTGGTCGTCTACCAGTCCGCGGAAGCCGCCCGCCTCGGCACCGTCCTCTGGACTCCCCTCATCCCCGACTACAAGCCCGTCCGCGTCCTCGATTTCGAATTCGAACGCCAACCGCTCCGTGCCATCCGCCTCGTGCAAACCAACACTCATCCCCTCGATCAGTGGTCGCTCTCCGAAATCCGCCTCTACGACAACAAGCGCGAACTGCCTCGCGAACCGGACTGGCGCCTCCGCGCCCACCCCTTCCCCTGGACCGTCCAACTAGCCTTCGACGCCGACCCCATCACCCGCTGGCAAAGCAACCAGTCACTCTTCAACGGCATGTCCGTAGAGATTCAACTTGGCGCCGTCCGCGAGGTCAGCCGCGTGTGGGCCGAATCCTCCGCCGAAGAACAAAACAGCCGTGTGCGGCTCGAAGGACTCACGCCCACTGGCGCATGGACGACCCTCGCCGCCGCGCCCGTCCAGCGCGAATCGCCGCCTCCGCTCGGCCTGCGCCGCGCCGCCGCCGAAGAACTGAAGCGCAGCGGCGTCCGATGGTTCCTCACCGGCGAAGGTGACTACGCCACCCCGGACTTTGCCGCCCGGTCGAAGGACTGGGGCGCCACCCTCATCGGGCAGGCAAACGGCGTCTTCCTGTACCGGTTCGATTAGAAGCCCCGATTCGTTACCATAAAGGTTTGAGCCGCATGTACCTTGGGGTCGATGGCGGCCAGTCCGGCACAACCGCTTTGATCGGAGACGAAAGCGGACAGGTGTTGGGCATGGGCCGCAGCGGACCGTGCAACCATGTCAAAGGCCCGGGCGGGCGCGAGAAGTTCGTCAACGCGCTAGGCGGGAGCGTGCGCGAAGCGTTGCGCGCCGCCGGCCTCGATGAATCCCGCAGCGACTTTGCCGCCGCCTGCATGGGTTTCAGCGGCGGTCCCGCCGACAAACAGGCTCTCATTGAGGAGTTGTTCTCCATCGAGAAACTCCACGTCACCACCGACGCCCTCATCGCCCTCAGCGGTGCCTCCGCCGGCAAGCCAGGCATCATCACCATCGGCGGCACCGGCTCCATCTCCTACGGCCGCAACAGCGCCGGTAAAACCGCGCGTGCCGGCGGCTGGGGCTACATCTTTGGCGACGAAGGCGGCGGCTTCGACACGACACGGCAGGCTCTTCGCGCCATCCTGCGTCACGAAGAAGGGTGGGGCCCGGCCACCACGTTGCGCGAACGCCTCCTCAACGCCGCCGGCGCCTCCAACGCCAACGATCTCCTGCACCGCTTCTACACCACCGACTACCCCCGCCCGCTCATCGCCAGCTACTCCAAACTCGTCGACGAGGCCGCCCGCGAAGGTGACCAGGTGGCCCGCGACATCCTCCACAATTGCGCCCAACAATTGGCCACCATCACCGCCGCAGTCCGCCGCCAGTTGTTCTCTGACGGCAACCTTGTCCCCGTCTCCCACATCGGCGGCGTCTTCAAGAGCGTCCTCGTGCTCGAACGCTTCCGCACCCTTGTCGAACTCGACGAGGGCAACCACGTACAACCACCTCTCTATGGACCGGCGGCCGGCGCGCTCATTGAAGCCTACCGCCTCACGAACTTATTCCCCGAACTCACCGCAGTACCCGAAGAGAAAGGCTAAGCAATCATGTCGAAACTGAGCATTCGTGATCTGGATCTGAAGGGCAAGCGCGTATTCATGCGCGTGGACTTCAACGTGCCCCTGGCTCCGGGCGGCCAGGAGATCACTTCGGACAAGCGCATCCGCGCCGCGCTGCCCACCATTCAGTACGCCCTCGAACAAGGCTGTGCGCTCATCCTCGCCAGCCACCTCGGCCGTCCCAAGGGCAAGCCGAACCCGGAGATGAGTCTCAAGCCCGTCGCAGCCAAACTCGCCGAACTGCTCGGCAAGCCCGTCGCCATGGCCCCCGATTGCGTCGGCCCCGAAGTGGAAGCCATGCTGCCCAAACCAGGCGAGGTGCTGCTGCTCGAAAACCTCCGCTACCACGCCCAGGAGGAAGGCAACGACCCCGGGTTCTCCAAGCAACTCGCCGCGCTCTGTGATGTCTACGTCAACGATGCCTTCGGTACCGCTCACCGCGCCCACGCCTCTACTGTCGGCATGATCGCCTACGTCCCTCAGGCCGCCGCCGGACTGCTCATGCAAAAGGAACTCGAATACCTCAGCTTGGCCACCAAGAACCCGCCGCGCCCCTGCGTGGCCATCCTCGGCGGCGCCAAGGTGTCCGACAAGATTGAAGTCATCCAGAACCTGATGAAGGTCGTCGACCAACTCATCATCGGCGGCGCCATGGCCTATACCTTTGCCCGTGCGCAGGGCCAGTCCACCGGTAAGTCGCTCGTCGAAGAGGACAAAATCGAACTCGCCAAGAAGCTTCTTGCCGAAGCAGGCGGCAAAATCCTCCTGCCGGTCGATCACGTCGCCGCCGCTGAATTCAAGGCCGGCGCGGATTTCGAGATCGTCGACGTCGTGCCCGAAGGCAAAATGGGCCTCGACATTGGTCCCAAGTCGATCGAGCTTTTCAAAGCCGCCGTCGCCAAGGCAAAGACCGTGATCTGGAACGGCCCGATGGGCGTCTTCGAAATGCCGCCCTTCGATAAGGGCACCGTAGAACTGGCCAAAGCCGTAGCCGAATCCGGCGCCACCAGCATCGTCGGCGGCGGCGACTCCGAGAAGGCCATCAAGGCTGCTGGCGTGACCAGTAAAATCTCGCATGTATCCACTGGCGGCGGCGCCTCGCTTGAGTTCCTCGGTGGCGTTGAACTGCCCGGCGTGGCCGCTCTCACCGACAAGTAAGCCGATATAATCGGCGCGATGATGTCGCGCCGCGCCTTTCTGTCCACATCTGCCCTTTCCACTGTCGGGGCTGCGGCGGGGAGCCTCTCCACGCTCCTCGCCCAATCGCCCCGGCAACAGATCGTCTCCGTCAAAGCCGCAACGCTCCAGCTGCTCCCCTCCTCGCGCTTCGGACGCCGCGAATTCACCGGCGACCACGACCCCGCCCGCATGCGCTGGTTCGGTCCCTTCTCCCAACTTACCGGCACTATCCTCGTCCAGATTCGTACCGATCAGGGCATCACCGGCTACGGCCTCGGCGGTGGTGGCGGCGCCGCGGTCTACATCATCGAAAACCACCTCCGCGACCTCCTCATCGGGGCCGACGCCCGCAATGTCCAGCTTCTCTGGGATCAGATCTTCGCCTCCACCTCTTTCTATGGCCGCAAAGGCGTCGCCATCCAGGCCCTCAGCGGCATCGACCTCGCCCTTTGGGACGCCGCCGGCAAAGCTCTCAACCAACCCGTGTGGCGCATGCTGGGCGGAGCCGCCCGCGACAAGACCTGCGCCTACTTCACCGGCAACAATGTTGAACTTGGCCTTAAGCTCGGCTTCACCGCCTTCAAGCTCCCAGTAGACGTCTCCCCGCACGAAGGCCCCGGCGCTATGAAGAAGGCCGCGGCCCGGTTGATCGAAACGCGCCGCCTCATCGGCCCCGACGCTCTGCTCATGATCGATGTCCTCTGCCGCTGGAACGTCGAATACACTATCGAATTCGCCAAACGCGCCGAAGAAGCCCGCCTCTTTTTCATCGAGGAACCGCTGCTGCCCGACGACTTCTCCGGCTACGAACGCCTCTGCCGCGAAGTCACCTCCACCAGAATCGCCAGCGGCGAGCACGAGTTCTCCCACTATGGGTTTGAGACCCTTCTCCGCCTGAACGCGGCGCACCTGCTTCAGCCCGACCTCACCTGGTCCGGAGGCCTCACCACCGGCTTGCGCGTGGCTGCCCTTGCGTCCTCGCGCGGGGTGCCCGTGGCTCCCCACCGCGGCGGCAGCGTCTACGGTATGCAACTCATCGCCCACCACCCGGCCTGCATCCTCGCCGAGAGTTTCGGCACTGGCGAACCTGGCAACGAAGTGATGGCGATGCTCACCGCGCCGTATCGGAACGGACACTACCTGCCCGTGCCCGGGCCGGGCTGCGGCGTGGAGTGGACGCCCGAGGTGCTGAAAAGCCGGGCGCCGTCCCTGCTATAAGTCTGTCCCATCCAGTGGGGAGTCCAACAGCCTCTTCAGGGTTGTGCTCAGCTCCGCCAGTGTGAACGGTTTGGCGAGAAAACCGTCCATGCCCGCCCGTTCGCAGGCCAGTCGCGTATCGTCCACCGTATTTGCAGTCAAGGCTACGATCCGCGTTGGCCGGTTGCTGATCCGCAACTCCCGGATCCGGTAGGTGGCCTCGATCCCATCCATCTCCGGCATCTGCACATCCATCAGGATCAGGTCGTAGGCTTGCGCCGTGGCTCGCTCCACGGCTTCATTTCCGTTCGTGCACACATCCGGCGAGAACCCCAGCCGCGCGAGCATATGCGAGGCTACTGTCCGGTTGATGGGGTTATCCTCCACCAGAAGCACTCTCAGTTCCCGGTTATCCCGCATGGAAAATTTCCTCGGTTCCAGTCCCCTTCGTGCGGTCTCGCGCTGTTGGGTTCCCTGCAGCAGGGCCTCCGCATTTCGCCGAATCGAATCCACTTGTGCCAACTGCCATTCCTCCAGCCGGCTGCTGGCTAGACTCTGCGCGGCGGCTGCAATTGCCCGCAACTCACGCCGGCCCGCCGGGCGCACCCCATCCAGCACTGCTCCGCTCCGCCGCGCCCCTGGGCGGTTTGGTCCGAGCGGTGCGGCCCCGCCTTTTCCCGCAGACGGAGCTGATATCCGAATCAAGTAGGTTTCCTCAAAGGGCGATCCGTCCACAATCCCCAGGCAGGAGAGACTTGCGCCGCCCAGTGCTGACCGCAGCTGAATCCGCATCGGCCTTTTGCGCTCCGTCCGGAACGCCCGTCGGTCCAGCGCACGATACGCCGGCGTGTCGGTGAACCATGTGGAGGAGTCGTGGGCAGCGTTGTGGGGGGCGATTGCTTTCAACCACGTATGGAAGGCTAAATTGGCCGAGATTACCCGCCCTTTGGCGCCGACAAGCAGAACCGGATCATGAGATGATTCGGCGAATTTCATGCCATTCACCGATCACCATGAGAAGGCTGTGTGATTCTGGCAGTCAGCCAGCCCACGGCTGGACTGCCACGGCTACCCCCCGCGCGGGAAATCAATTGCTTCAAGAAACAATCCTCCAGGTCGGCAGCCGTGACTGGGATCGCGGCGAACCGGCTTTCTGTGAGGATTCTACAGAAAAAATAAGAATTTAGTCAAGATTTTTCCGGCATTCGTCATTAATTTTGCCGTGCATTATTACCTCGATTTGACGGGGTTCTCCAGCCAGACGACGTTGCGCTGTTCTTGCCCGGCAATGAGAAGGTCCAGGTCGCCATCTGCGTCCAGATCCACCATCCGGATGTCATAGGCCGACTGATCCTCGTGCAGATAGAGCCGTTCAAAGCGCCCCTTCCCGTCATTCCGGTACAGCGCCACGATCCCCGAATCCTTTGCACAGGTGGCTGCGTCCGGGTCGCCGTCACCGTCGATATCGCCCACAGCCAGCGAATGCGGTCCCGTAATCTCCGAGTCCATTTCATGCGCCATCCAACCCGGGGCTTCGTACCACACCACCCCTTTCCCGTGTCCTCTTGTAGCGAGAAAATCGGGCTTCCCATCCCCATTCCAGTCCGCGATCTGAATATTGGTCGCCCCCTCCTGCCCGCTGGCGATCACGTGCTGCTTCCACGCCGCCGCGGCTTGGTCCCTCACTGGTTTTGGCTGCTCCCACCAGGCGAACCAGTTGCCCCCCGGCGCAATCTTGGCCCCCGCCGCGATGTCGGTGAGCCCGTCCTGATTCACGTCGCCGCATCCCATGTAGTGGCTCAGCCCCGGCGCATCCCCCCGTGCGAACACATTCCTCTGCCAGACAGGAGCTTTCACCGGCAGCTTCCCTTGCGCCGGAACGCCACGGGTCAGCCTAAACCAGGCAATTGAGTTGGGAAAGGTGCCCGTCGGTTGCCCCGAGTTAGCGATGATATCCACCGTGCCATCGCGGTCCACGTCGCAGGGAAAGAGCCCGTGAATGCCATGCACCCCGCCGCGCGCGGAGTGGTCGACCTCGTGATACGGCCACGGCTCGCGCAGCGGGTCAGCCGGCCGCTCCAGCCAAAAGAGCACTCCGGGAGAATACTGTGCGCCCACGTAGTCCAGGTCGCCGTCTCCATCCACGTCCATCGCCTCGCCGTGAATCAGACTCAGCCCCTTGTGTAGCGTGATGCGCTTCCAATCAGGCGCCACGAAGAGGTAGATCTCACGCCCCTGCAGGTCGCCACTGATCACGTCCGGCTTCCCATCACCTGTGAAATCGGCCGCATTGGCCGTGAAATTGGCAAAGCCAGTGGTGATCACATGCCTCTGCCAGGCGGGCCTCGATTCGTTCCAGTAGATGCGGATGTTGGATGTCGCGCGCCCGCCCGCGATGATCTCCGCACGCCCGTCGCCGTTGAGGTCCTCCACGGCGAGGTCCTCCACCGCCACGCCCGTGTCCATCACCTGCTTGGCCCACTTCCCCTCGGGCGTGCGTTTGTAGAGCGCGATCCCATAGTCCTGGGCCCGCCCATTGTTGCGCCAGCCAGCGGCCAGTTCGTCCGAACCGTCTCCATCGAAATCGCCCCACCCCAGCGCGTGTCCCTGCACAAGCTCCGTCTCGATCACCTCTCGCTCCCATAGCCGCCCAGGTTGCGGCACAGGTCGCGTCAGAGTGCGCGATTGCGGATCGTAGGGAACCACCGGCTCGGTGTACACCACCACCTTGTTCCCGTGCCAAGGCTCGATCGTTGCCAGCCGCCGGATGCGGTTCACCCGCCCCAGCTTGATCTCACCCGGCGCCCCCTCACCCAGCTTCCGCTTCGACCACGAGCCCTCCTGGTAGCGTTTGAACGCAAACACGCCTTCCTTGGCCGCCACCCAGATCTCACCCTCCACGACGATGAAGTTGTGCACAATGTGCAGGCTGTCGTCGACGAGTTCACGCCCCCACGGCTGCGCGGCCGGATCAGCCGGCGGCGTCAGTACGAGAATCCGCGCCCCGTCGCCTTCCCAGTCCGGAGCCTTCGTCCCCCGCCCGTGCAAGGGCACGACAATCAACTCCTCCCGCCCATCCCCGGTCACATCCCCCCAACGGATCCGGTGCAGCGTAGGCTCATCGCCCAGCGGCGTCACCTTCCCGTCGTGCCGCACCCACTGCAACGATCCGCCCGATTGCGTATTCGTAGGCTGCCAGTCAGCCGCCAGCGCAACGTCGAGCTTGCCGTCCCGGTCAATGTCCTGTGGCGAAAACGCGACGTTGTCCTTCTTCGTCACGCCTTCGAGAATCACGTGCCGTTTCCAGCTCGGGTTCTCCCACCAGGCCAGCGTTGTCCCGTTGATCGCAACCACGTCCGGCTTGCCATCACGGTTCACATCGGCCGTGGTCACCGCATACACGACGCCGAAATTGGCTTGTATCTCCTGTGGCCGGAACTTCAACTCCGCAAGCAGCGGCACGACGGCCGTCAAGAGGGCAAGGGGAAACGCGATTCGCATTGCCCCCGAGCATATCTCAGGCGAACCCGAAGAGTCTCGCCGCGTTCCCCCCACGGATCATCTCGCGCTGCGCTTCGGTGGCGAACGCAAAGTGGTGGTCAAAGACGGCCTGCGCCTGCCGGAACCCATCCATGTCGTGCCCCACACCGCCCCAAAGTATCCGCTCCGGCCCAAACGCCTCGAACGCCCGCCGCACATACTTGGCCGCGTCGGCGTATGGCGGCTTCTGCTTCGACGAGTACCCGACGCCGCTGAATTTGAAGTAGACCCTCGGCAGCCGCGCTAGTTTCAGCACCTCGTCGAAGGTCGCCGGCGCGCCCATGCCTGCCCGACCCATGTGGTCGAGAATTACCGGCATCGCTCGGAACTGCCCCGCCAGCTTTCCAATCGCCGCCGCATGGTGCGGAAGGAAGTGCATCTGCATGCATAAGCCGAGATCAGCCGCTGCCTTCCACGTCGCCTTCACCACGGCGTCATTCAGGTCGCGGTTCTTGATCGGGGTGTCCCCCTCACAGGTGCAGGTGAACGGCTTGCCCGGCTCGTTCATCACATGCATCCGCAACGCCACGATCCGCCCGGGATGCCGCTTCACCAACTCGCCCATGCGCTTGCCCGTGCGTTCATCCTGCGGTTCGAACAGGCACGTGCCCTTGAAGAGCCCTTTCGGCGATTCAGCGGCGAAGCAATGCTCCAGGTAGCGATGATCGTCCTGATACGGTTCCGGGTGAACCAGGATGGTGTGTGCAATCCGCGCCTGCTTCACAAAGGCCAGATACTCCCCCAGCGGCTGCGGCGGAGGACGATACGGCGCCAGGGCGTGATAGGGAAAGATGTCAGGCTCGAACAGATGGATGTGGGTGTCGATCAGCGGTCCGCCCGCTGCGGGCAAGGGAAGGGCGGCGGCGCCTGAGGCGGCCAGGAAGTGACGGCGCAACATGCGCCTATGCTACCCCAGGAAACCGGTCTCGCGGACCGCGCCGCCCAGCACCCCGCACTCCTGCCTGTTTTCTGATCCGCCTACTGCCTACCCGCTCGCATGCGTCGCAACAGAACGCCCGCCAGGCCTGCCGCTGAAAGCATCCAGGTGGCCGGCTCCGGCACTTGGCTACCAGGCGGCGGCAACTCGCCCGGATCTCCCTCGAAATTGAAGTCATGCAACTCCAGCGAACCGCAGCTCCCGGTTTCGGGGCACTCGTTGGAATAGGACTGCGCGACCAACTGCCCCACCAACTGCCCCCAAGTCGAGGTCACCGCCGCGTACGGGGCCAGCACACTTCCCTGCACGCCTGAGTTCATAAACAGACTGGTCGCCTCGAAGTAGTTGAACAGGATGCGGCTCGCCAACGCCGACGACGCATCTCCATTCACTGCTAATCCATTGATGAAATAGGATGAATTCGTCCCATTCACGTTGGCCCCCTTCACGTTCACCACCACCGTCGTGTTCGCGCCGACGTTGACGAACTTCACGCTGCACGAGCTGCAAAACTCCGAACTGTCCAAGAGGAACACCGCCAAGTCGCTGCCCGCCGCGTCGAGAATGAACTCAAACCCTACGTTCGGACTCACCGCCGTCCCGCTCAGATCCTTCAGGGCCTGCGATTTGTTCTTCAAATCCGTCTCAGCTGCGGCGAAATCGATCGGCGAAGTCCCCCCCTCGGTCAATAAGCCGCTGAGTAGGGTGAACGACGATAGCGTCCCTGTCCCGCCCGCAAAGGCGTTCCCCGAGCGGAGCTCACCGTCGGAGGCATTCAGGTCGCCGTTGGCAACCAACGCATACTGCCCGTTGAAGTGGTTCGCCGGGTACGCCGTCGCCACGGCGAAGTTTGCGATATTGATGTTGCCCCCAGCCGCCAGCTTGCCCCCGATATCGCTGTTGGCGCTGGTATAGTCCCCGAAAAAGAACCCGTTGTACCCATCGGCAGGGCCCAAGTAACCGGCCTGGAGCGTCAACACCCCTCCTAGCCAAACTCCTAGTAATACACTTCTGGCATGCATGTTGGCAGTGTCCTACTCTCCACTGCCTCGCCCCTATAGGACTGTGGTCCTGGAACGCCCTAGGTGGGCGTGTGGTACGCGCCGCGGGTATTTTTCTAGTCCTTCCTCGCCTGAGTCCTATCCGGCCGTCGGTCAGGGGGAGCGCCCGAATCCCGCTCGCCCGGATACACGACATCCACATTCTCCTGATCCAACACGGCATGGTCCGTGTACGCAGCCGGCGGCACCGTCTCCCCGCACGCCATCGCCGAGGCCAATTTCACCAGCCGCGCCCCATATCGCTCAGGAAAGTAGGCCACCGATGCCAGGAACGGGCTTGCTGTCTTCCGAATCTCCATCCGCCCCTCGCGCATCGCGTTATGCCCCACAATCGCCACCCACTTGTCGCGCTTGGCCTCTCGCACCGCATCCAGCACGCCAATGGCGCTGATGTCGTTGAACCCCGATACCAGCAGCCGCGCCTTGCCCTCCTCCCGCCGCAGCAAGCCCGCCATTGCCAGACGGCTCGCCTCACGATTGGCGTTGCCAGGGAGGTGAATCACCTTCGACTCCTCCACTGTTCCCACCAAGTCGCGTAAACCCACCAGCACGCCCGCCAGCCGCGCCTGCACGTTGGTGCTCGTGTAGGCCCCCTCCACCAGTACGACGCGGTCAAATCGCCCCCGCCACCGCTCGCGCGCAAACCGCCCCAGCGCCTGTCCGGCGAGCTTCCCCGCCTGATAATTGTTCGCGCCAAAATACACGCCCCCGGCGATGGGACGCTCCACCGTGATGAACGGCCTGCCGGCCTCTGAGAGCCGCGCCGCCATCATGTGCCCCAACGATTCCACCGGTTGGAAAAATACCGCCACGTCCACGCGGGCCTCCACCAGCGTTCCCGCGTTGCGCATCACCTGCTCCTGGTCCTCCACTCCGTTATCCAGCAGGATCAGGTCCACACCCTCGGCGCGCGCAGCCTGCTGCAATGACGCCGCCACATCCTCGCGAAACGTGTTCCCTGTCAGCGGGCCCGCATAGCCGATCAGCAGCCTGCGCCGCCTCCGCATCGCCCGGTAGCGCTTGGCCTCATCACGCGCGATATAGCCGCGCTCCTCCAGCGTGCACAGCAGCCGGTACACGGCCAGGCGCTGAATCCCCGTCGTCCCCGCAATCTCCTGAACCCCTACCGGATGCGCCGCCGCTTCCACCGCCTCCAGCACCGTGAGCCCCTTGTCCAGTGTTCCGGCTCCGGCCCGTGCCCTCGCATTTTGGGGGGAGGGGCTTGACTTCTTCATCGGACTGCCATATCAAATGTACACGAAAATGAACGCATCAGTTCATTATATGAACATAGCGAGCCTGGCGGCAATCCTCTGCTTCTCAGCGGCCTCCCCGCTCCCCGGCCAGGACTCGGCCCGGGATTGGGCCTCGCTCGTCGGCCAGCGCTTCCGCGCCGAACGTGACGTCATCTACCGCACCGCCCCTGGCGGCATCGACCTCAAGCTGGATCTCTACATCCCCTACGACAAGAAACCCGGGCCCACCATCGTCTACATCCACGGCGGCGGCTGGCAAACCGGCTCCAAGGAGCAGTACGTCCTCTGGTATCTCCCTTACCTCCAACTCGGATACCGCGTTGCCGCCGTCCAATACCGCCTCAGCGGTGTCGCCCCCGCTCCAGCCGCCATTGAGGACTGCCGCTGCGCCTTTCGCTGGATCGCCCGCCATGGCCTCACGTACGGCATCGATCCGAACCGTCTTGTCCTCACCGGCGGCTCCGCCGGCGGCCATCTCGTCCTGATGACCGCCATGCTCGATGACTCCTTCGACGCGGCCTGCAATGACCCCGGCCCCGCGCCCAAGGCTCGCGCCGTCATCAACTACTACGGCGCCACCGACCTCGCCGAAATGCTCTCTCAAAACCGCGCCAACATCGCTCGCTGGTTCCGTGGTCCCGGCGATGCCCAGGCACTCGCGCGCCGCCTCTCACCTCTTACCTGGGTCCGGCCCGGCGTGCCCCCCGTGCTCACCCTCCATGGCGATGCTGACGCCACCATTCCCCTGTCCCACGCCACCCGCCTCCACGAAGCGCTCACCAAGGCCGGCGTGCCCAATCAACTCGTCACCATTCCCGGCGGTGCACACGGCCGCCACACCTGGACCGATGCCGACAGCATTCGCGTGCAGCGGGCCATCGAACAGTTTTTGAAAACACACGGAACCCGGAACGACCCAATCCAATGAAGACCCAATCCCCTCACGAAGGAACTACGATGCTGACTCACCGCCTCCGTCTGGCTTGTCTTGCTGCGCTCCTCCTGCTCGCCACAACCGCGGGCTTTGCGCAAACCATCACGGGAACCCTCGTCGGTTCCGTCGTCGACCCCACCGGTGCCGCCGTCACCAGCGCCGAGGTCTCTGTCGTGCAATCGGCCACCGGAGCCAAACGCACCGTGAACACCAACGAGCAGGGCGACTTCCTCATTGGAAGCCTCCAGCCCGGCCAGTACACGCTCTCGGTCACACAGTCCGGCTTCAAGACCCTGCAGCGCACGGGCATCGTCCTTTCCTCCGCTGAAACGCTGCCCGTCGGCCGTCTCGCCCTGGAGATTGGCGCTGTCACCGACCAGGTCTCGGTCACCGCCGAAGGCGCCACTGTCCAGGTCGCCAGCTCTGAACGCGCCGGCGTCATCAGCAACACCCAGCTTGAGAACCTCATGACCAAGGGCCGCAACGCCATGACGCTCCTCGCCCTGCTCCCGGGTGTCGTCGATGGCCAGGGCGTCGGCAGCCAGGAGCGCATCGACCGCAACTTCGATCTCAGCGTTCAGGGCAACCGCCGCAACGCCAACACCGTCACCGTCGACGGCATGCCCGTCAATCCCATGGGCAACAACTTCAATGGCGTGGTCATGCTCAGCCAGGACGCCATCGCCGAAGTGAAAGTGCTCATGTCGAACTACCCCGCCGAATATGGCCGCTCCTCCGGCGCCACCGTGAACTTCGTCACCAAGTCCGGCACCAAGGACTTCCACGGCCTCTTCTCCTACTTCAAGCGCCACGAACAGTTCAACGCCAACGACTTCTTCAACAACCGCCTCTCGCGGTCCAAGGCCCGCTACCGCTACAACACCTGGAACTACAACATCGGCGGCCCCGTACCCATCGGCAAGATCAACCGCAACCGTGACAAGCTCTTCTTCTTCTGGTCGCAGGAATTCTGGCCCCTCACCGTCCCCACCGCCATCGCCCAGCTCACCGTCCCCACGCCTGCCGAACGCCGAGGCGACTTCACCCAATCGCTCGACCTCAACGGCCGCGTCATCCCCGTGCGCGACCCCACCACGCAACAGGCCTACCCCGGAAACGTCGTCCCGGCAAGCCGCCTCGACGCCAGCGGCCTCTCGTTGCTCAAGATCTTCCCCGACCCCAATTTCACTGACCGCAACATCTCCGGCGGCCGCTACAACTACGTCTTCCAGGATGAGAACCAAACGCCCATTCGAATGGAGAATGCGCGCATCGATTACAACATCCGCCAGAACCACTCCCTTGCTCTCACCATCGCCTCCTTTGTCGACCAGCAGACCGGCGCGGTCGGCATCCTCACCGCCGGCTCCACCAACTGGCCGCAAATGAAGAAGACCTACCGTCTCCACGGCCAGGGCTATATCCTCCGCTACACCGGGGTCCTCTCGCCTTCACTCATCAATGAAACCAGCCTCGGCTGGACGCGCCGCCCCGAAGGCAACAGCGCTGAAGAAGCCGAGATTACCCGCAACCAGCGCGCCACCATCGGCTTCGTCGCCGGTCAGATCAATCCCGCCAGTAACCCACTTGGCCTCATCCCCAACGCCACCTTCGGCGGTGTCACCAACGCCGCCAATCTCTTCATGGAAGGCCGCTTCCCCTTCTACCAGAAGCTGCACGCCTTCAATCTCACCAACAACCTCACCAAGGTTCAGGGCGGTCACACACTCAAGGCCGGCATCATGATTGAGCGCAACTACCAGGGCTCGCTCAACGACGGTGCCTACACCGGTACGCTCAACTTCCAGCCCGTCGCCACCAACCCCATCGATACCGGCTACGCCTACTCCAACGCCGCCCTCGGTGTCTTCAACACTTACTCGGAAGCCTCCAACCGCGTCATCCTCAGCTTCCGCCAGCACGCCGTGGAGTGGTTCCTCCAGGACACCTGGCGCGCCACACGCCGCCTCACGCTGGAATACGGCATGCGATTCCACCACCTCGTGCCCATCTTCATGCGCTCGGACCGTCTCACCACCTTCGCTCCCGAACTCTACAACGCCAGCCAGGGTGTCCAGCTCATCCGCCCCGCCCGCGTCAATAACGCCCGTGTCGGCCAGCACCCGGTCACCGGGCAGATCTACCCCGTGACGCTCATCGGCGCCATTGCGCCCGGCGTCGGCAACCCCACCAACGGTATGGCCGTCGCCGCGCAGAACGGCTACCCGCGTGGCCTCATCGACGGCTACGGCATGAAGTTCGGCCCCCGTATCGGTTTCGCCCTCGACGTCTTCGGCACCGGCAAAACGGCCATCCGCGGCGGCTTCGGCCAGTTCTACGGCCGACCCAATATGTCGGAAAACCTGCTCCGCTTTGCTTCTCAACCGCCGCTCATCAGCACGCCCACCGTCTACTTCGGCACCCTCTCCGGCATCCGCTCCTCGGCAGGCGCCATCTTCCCGCAAGCCGTCAACTCCTTCAATCGCAGCAACCGCATTCCCCGGGTTATGAACTTCAGCCTCTCCGTCCAGCAGAACATCGGCTGGAACACCGTCGTCGATATCGGCTACGTCGGATCGCTCGGCCGCAACCAGTTCTGGATTCGTGACCTCAACCCCATCTCCATCGGCGCCAACTTCGATCCGCGCAACGCCGACCCCACCAACCCGGCCACGCCGCTCACCTCTTCTTTCCTGCGGCCCATCGTCGGCTACAACGACATCCTTATGTCCGAACCGGCAGCCTCTTCGAACTACCATTCCATGCAACTCACCGCCCGCCGCCGCTTTACCAAGGGCTTCCAGTTCGGCGGGGCTTGGACCTGGTCGAAGGCGCTCAACTACAACAACTTCGACACCAACACCGTCAGCGTCCTGCTGCCCGTACGCTATTGGAACTACGGGCTTTCCTCCTCTGACCGCACCCACAACGTCCGCATCGACTGGACCTGGGACATCCCCACGCCCAGTGTCAAGAACGCCGTCGCCCGCTATGCCATCAACGACTGGCAACTCTCCGGCATCACCAGCTTCGTCTCCGGCGCGCCGCTCGGCGTCGGCTTCACCCAGGTGACGCCTACCGACATCACAGGCACCGCAAGCCAGGGCGCCCGCATCGACATCACCGGCAATCCCAACATCCCCAAGAGTGAACGCACCTTCAGCCGCAACTTCGATCCCACCGTCTTCCGCGTCCCGGCTCGCGGCACCTTCGGCAACTCCGCCACCACCAACATCCGCGGCCCCGGCATCAACAACTGGGATATCTCGCTGTTGAAGACATTCCCCGTCCATGAACGCGTCCGCCTCCAGTTCCGCGCCGAGGCCTACAACGCCTTCAATCACACCCAATTCGCCTCGCTCGACACCACCGCCCGTTTCGATGCGCAGGGCGCGCAGGTGAACTCGCGGCTCGGCGAATTCCTCTCGGCCCGCGCGCCGCGCATCATGCAACTGGCCCTCAGGCTATACTTCTAAGCCGATGCCCTCGCATCGAGCCTGGATCCTCTGCGGTCTGCTCTTCTTCGCCACCGCGCTGAGCTTCCTGGACCGCCAGGTGCTCAGCGTTCTGGCGCCGCAACTGACGCGCGAGTTCGCGATGTCGAATACCGCCTACTCGCGCGTCGTGTTCGCCTTCGTCGCCAGCTACACGGTCATGTTCTCGCTCGGCGGCCGGCTCATGGACACCCTCGGTACACGCCTCGGTCTCGCTCTCTCGGTCGGCCTCTGGTCGCTCGCCAGCGCTGCCCACGCCATCGCCAATGGTCCGTGGGCCCTCGGCGCTGCCCGTTTTTTCCTCGGCGTTGGGGAAGGCGCCTGCTTCCCTGGCGCCACAAAAGGCGCTGTCGAGTGGATGCCGCCGCACCGCCGCGCTCTCGCTGTCGGCTTCGCCAATGGCGGCTCCGCCTTCGGCGCGGTCCTCGCCCCGCCCCTCACCGTCTGGTGGACCTCGCTCTTCGGCTGGCGTGGCACCTTCCTCGCCACCGCCCTGCTCGGCGCCTCATGGCTTGGCCTGTGGCTTCTCGCCTTCCGCGGGCTCCCCGAATCGGCCCCTACTCCCGCCGCCCAGCGAACCAGCTTCGCCAGCCTCCTCGCCCGCCCCGAGATGCGTCGCCTCATGATCGCCCGCTTCTTCTTCGACCCCGTTTTCTACTTCTACATGTTCTGGATTCCCCAATACCTCAATCGCGAGCGCGGCCTTTCCCTTACTGAAATCGGAAACCTCACCTGGATTCCCTTCTTTGCCCTCGGCGTCACCAACATCGCCGCCGGACGCGTCTCCGACATCCTCGTCAAACGCGGCTGGCAACCTCGCCGCGCCCGTCTCACCCTGATGTGCATCGCCGCCGCCCTCACCCCGGCTTCCTGGCTTGCCTCCACCGCCGGCACCGCCTATGCCGCCATCGCCCTCATGTCGGTCCTTATGTTCGCCCACGGCATCTGGATCGCCAACTACATCACCTTAATCGGCGACACCGTCGCTCCCACCGAAGTGGGAACCGCCGTCGGTCTCACCGGCACCAGTGGCGGCATCGCTGCCATGCTCTCCAATCTCATCGTTGGTCCCGCGGTCGACGCCGCAGGCTTCAGCCCCGTCTTTCTTGTATCGGCACTCTTATATCCCACAGCCTGGCTGATTCTCGCCCTGCGCCGCGCCCCCGCTCCACTCACACCTGCTATCTCCTCGAAAGGAACCGCATGAACGTACCCCGCAGGAAACCCCGCACCGCGCGCATCGGCATCTTCGGCGTCGGCTACCACGTCTACTGGAACCAGTTCCCCGGTCTTCTCGACGAACTGATGGCCAAGCTCGACATCCTCGTGCAACGTGTCCAGGCCACCGGCGTCACGGTGGAAAACTTCGGCATGGTCGACAAGGCTCAGGATGCCTACGCCCTGCTGCCTAAGCTCAAGGCCGCCGACCTTGACCTCGTCTTCTGCGACATGCTCACCTACGCCACCTCGGCCAGCTTCGGAGCCATCGTCCGCTCGCTCGACGTCCCTATCGTCCTCGTTGCCCTCCAGCCCCTGTCCGCCATGGACTACCCGCGCGCCACCACCCACATGCAACTCGCCAACGACGACTTCTGCTCCGTCCCCGAGTTCCTCGGCGTGGCCATCCGCATGGGCAAGCGCCCCCCCGAAGTGATCCTCGGCACACTCGACAACGACACCCAGGCCGAAGCCGAACTCCGCTCCTGGTGCGACATCGCCATGGCCCTCCACGACGTCAAGCGCGCCCGCATCGGCCACTTCGGCCACCCCATCGAGCACATGCTCGACATGCAGACCGACCAGACCTCCCTCACCGCCGCCTTCGGCTGCCATGTCGTCCAAACCGAGGCCGACGACCTCCTCCACCTCAGCCGCGACGTCTCCGAAACAGAAATTCAGTCAAAATGCTCTGAAATCCTCGCCCTCTTCGATACTCCTGACCCCGGCGTCGACCCCGTTACCTCCAGACTCACCGATGAGCACCTCCGCCGCGCAGCCTTCGCCGCTGTCACGCTCGACCGCTTCATCGCCCACCACCAGCTCGACGGCCTCGCCTACTACTACGACGCCGAACCCGGCAGCCCCCTGCGCGAACTCGTCACCAACCTGATCGTCGGCAACTCCCTCCTCACCGCCGCCGGCTTCCCCATGTGCGGTGAGTCCGACCTGAAAACCTGCATCGCCATGCTGCTCATGGACCGTCTCGACATAGGCGGCTCCTTCGCCGAGTTCCACCCCGTCGACTTCCGCGAAGGCTTCGTCCTGGTCGGCCACGACGGCCCGCACCACATCAACATCGCGGCCGGCCGCCCCGTCCTCCGGTCCCTGCTCAAATACCACGGCAAACCCGGCAGTGGCGCCAGCGTCGAGTTCCGCATCAAGGAAGGCCCCATCACCATGCTCAGTATTGGTGTGAAGGCCGACGGCAAGTTTAAGTTCGTCCTCGCCGAGGGTCAAAGCGTCCACGGCCTCATCCCCGCCACCGGCAACACCAACACCCGCGGTTTCTTCGGCCCCGATATCCGCGGCTTCCTCAAACGCTGGGTCGCCGAAGGACCCACCCACCACTTCGCCCTCGGTGTCGGCCACCACGCCGCCAATCTCCAGCACATTGCCAACGCCCTCGGCATTGAATCCGTCCTCGTTGCACAGGAGAAGTAACATGCGTCCCGTCCTCATCCTCGCCCCTAGCCTCGTCCCCATTCTGGCCGCCCTCGCGCTCCTCACCGCTCAGCCCACCGCCCCACTCTCCTCCAACGGTGAACTCGAGCGCGGCTGGCGCAATCCGCCGCCCGATGCCCGGCCGCACACCTACTGGCTCTGGCTCAACGGCCACGTTAACCCGGCCACCGCTCGAGAAGAACTCCAGGCCATGAAAGACGCCGGCTTCGGCGGCGTGCTCCTCTTCGACATGGGCGCGCGCGGCGACAAGGCCTCCGTCCCGCCCGCCGGTCCCGCCTTCCTCAGCCCCCCATGGATGAAGCAGTTCAAGGAATCTGTCGATCAAGCCCGCCAGCTCGGCCTCCAGGTCGACTTCTCCGTCGTCTCCAGTTGGGATCTCGGCGGCCACTGGATCGAACCCAAACACGGCAGCATGGGCCTCTACCCCGTCGAAACCACCGTTGATGGCGGACGCGCCATCGACCTCCTGCTCCCCTTCCCGCCCAAGCC
>JAFLBB010000141.1 GCA_017304135.1 Acidobacteriota bacterium
CATCGCGGCGCAATGCCGAGCGTCACCAGGCTGCCCGCCTTGGCCGCCTGTATGGCCGGCTTCATCCACTGCCGGAAGCGCGCCGGCTTGCCAATGTGATGGTCGGCCGGAAACACGCCCAGCACGGCCTCGGGATCGCGCTCATACAGCACCTGCGCCGCCAGGCCCAGGCACGGCGCCGTGTTGCGCTGCGCCGGCTCGGCGATGATCTGCTGGCGCGGAACGCCGGGCAGTTGCCGCCGGATCTCTTTCTCCAGGTGCTGGTTGGTGAGCACCCAGATGTTCTCCACGGGAATGAGCGGCTTCAGCCGCTCCACCGTTTCCTGAATCAACGACTGTTCGCCGAGAAAGCTCAGCAACTGTTTCGGCGTGTTCGTCCGGCTGCGCGGCCAGAAGCGCGTACCGCGGCCTCCCGCAAGAATGAGGCCGTGAAGATGTGATTGTGCCATGTGTGTGTCTGCGCGCGGCTACGCGGCGCGGCGCCGTACGAGCTGAAAGGTCCGTTCCCAGCGCGTCTTGGCGAAGAAGTTCAGGACCACGTCGGCGTAATGCCGCAGGTTGAGGTTGCGATCGCTCATCCCCGCCCCGTCGCCATCAAACGACCACCAGATGAGCACGGGCGTTCCGATTACGTTCTCCACCGGCAGCAGCCCCCAATAGCGGCAGTCGAGGCTGTTGTCGCGGTTGTCGCCGAGCACGAAGTAGCTGCCTTCGGGCACCACCAGTTCGCCGTTCACCACGTTCTCATCGAGCATGCGCAGCGTGCGGCCTGGCAATCGTGTGCCGGCGATCCGCAGCGCTTCGGCTGAGCCGCCTCGCGGTGGCCAAAAGTCGCGGTAGCAATCCGTGTATGTGCTCTTGGTGCGCTTGAAGGGCTCTTCCACGGCCGCGCCGTTACGGTAGAGCGCCTTGCCTTCAATGCGAATGCGGTCACCGGGAAGCCCGATGAGCCGCTTCACCAAGGGATCGCCCGAAGGCGTATCCGGATGCCGGAAGACGACAATGTCGCCGCGCTCCGGATTGCGATACGGCAGCAGGTGCTTGCTCCAGGCGTTGTGCGGTGCGTAGGTGAGCTTGTCGACGATCACATGGTCGCCCACAAGCAGCGTGTCTTCCATCGAGCCGCTGGGAATCACGAACGGCTGCGCGCACACCGTGGTGGCGTAAAGGAAGATGAGGAACGTCGCCGCCCACTGGCCAATCTCGACGGCAAGGCCTCCACTTGGCCGCTTCGGCTCCCCGGGTTCCAACACGCCGGCGGCCGTGCGTTTGCCGCCATTGCCCCCGTTGCGTCTGCCTGAAGGCTGAGGTCGAGTCTTCATGGGGTCCCCCTTTTACTTGGTGGGATAGCCGCGGATAAGCATCGCCGTGCGCTTCCAACGCGTCTTGGAAAAGAAGTTCGTGGCGATGTCGAAGAGGTGATCAAATCCGATATTAGGGCTCGCCAGGCGGTCGGTCGGCGCGTCGTAGGACCAGTAGATGATGAGCGGCTTGCCGATGATGTTCTCGCGCGGCACAAAGCCCCAGTAGCGCGAATCGAGCGACGAGTCGCGGTTGTCGCCCATCGCGAAGTAGTGCCCCGGCGGCACCACCACCTCGCCATTCACCACGTTCTCTTCGAGCATCTTCTGCGCCGGATCATAGAGGCGCACATTGGGTTCGCTCGGGAAGTTGTCGCGGTAGGAATCGAAGTACTCCGTCTTGTGATACTTGTACGGCTCCTGGATGGCATTGCCGTTCAGGTAAAGCTGCTTGCGGTCAATGCGGATGCGGTCGCCCGGCACGCCGACAATGCGCTTCACGAAGGTCTGCCGGATATCCACCGGATAGCGGAACACAATGATGTCGCCGCGCTTGGCATCCTGGTAGGGCAGCACGTATTTGCTGATTGGCCCCGGAGGAGCATAGGCGAGCTTATCCACCAGCAGGTGGTCGCCGATGAGCAGCGTGTCTTCCATTGATCCCGTCGGAATGACAAACGCCTGCACAAGCGTTGTGGTTCCAAAAAGCAGCAGCAGAATGGTGACCGTCCATTCGGCGATGGTGCCGCGCGGAGGCTCCTGCTTGCCGGCTTTTACGGGAAGGGCCGGTTCGGCAACGATGGGTTGGGATGCTGACATGGGAGTGAACTCAAATGCGCGCCGGAGCGCCCAGACTCTTATTCTACCGGATCATGCGGCGTCGCTTGGCCGTCCTGGTCCTCTTCTTCTTCGGCCTCGCGCAACTTACGTTTGCGCATGGCGCCAACCTCGAGCAGCGAAATATAGATGTTCACTACGCCCAACCCGCTTACGGCGCCGCGGAAGTAGGGGCTGATCCACATCTGCCGCCAGAAGTCGGCAAACGTGGCCGTGGCCAGCGTCTCGCCGCCGAACGTGGCAAAGCGGTTGATGGACCACGCGTCGAGCCAGGGATAGATGATCAGGAACAGGCCGATTTCGCAGAGAAAGATGGCGTAGAGCAGCCGCGCCAGCACATGATGCCAGGGTGTGACGGCAGGCTGCGGGGTTACCACAAGGCCTCCTGCGCGACACCGCTTGCGGGCGGGGCGGGGCAGAGCCGCCTCACCGGTTCATAGCTGGTGCGATGGTGTGGGGTCGGTCCGTGCTCGGCCAGCGCGCGCAGATGCTCCGCCGTGCCGTAGCCTTTGTGCCGGGCCAGGCCATAGTGCGGGTAGGTGCGGTCCCATTCCACCATCGCCCGGTCGCGGGCGGTCTTGGCCAGAATCGAGGCGGCGGCGATGGAAACACTGATCGCGTCGCCGTGGATGAGCGCGCGTTGGGGAATCAGCGTGTCCAGCCGGAGAGCGTCCACCAGCAGGAAGTCCGGCTGCACGGTAAGCGCCTCCAGGGCCCGCTTCATCGCTAACCGCGACGCTTGATAGATGTTGATGCGGTCCACCTCGGCCGCGCTTGCCGTAGCCACCGCCCAGGCGATGGAACGCTCCTGGATCAACGGCTCCAGGGCTTCGCGCTGTTCCGCTGTGAGTTGTTTGCTGTCGTTCAGCCCACGTGTGATCGAGCGCTCCGGCAAAATGACAGCGGCCGCGTAGACGTCTCCGAAGAGACACCCGCGGCCTGCCTCATCCAAACCCGCAATGAGAAGGTAGCCCTGGTGGCGCGCCGTGCGTTCCTCCACCGAACCGCATCGGAGCTGCCGCTTTCCGGATTGGTTGCCCCGCGCGCCCGGGCTCCCCACGAATGCTACTCGCGTTCGCGGAGACGTGCAGCTTTGCCGCGCAGACCGCGCAGGTAGTAGAGCTTGGCCCGGCGCACCTGGCCGGTGCGGATAATCTCAATCTTGTCCACCACCGGCGCATGAATCGGGAAGATGCGCTCCACGCCCGTTCCGAAGCTCATCTTGCGCACCGTGATGGTCTTGCTGACGCCACTCCGGTTCTCCGCGATGATCGTACCTTCGAACGCCTGCAGACGCTCTTTTTCGCCTTCTCGAATCTTCACCTGCACGCGTATGGTGTCGCCAATGCGGTAAGCGGGGAAGTCTTTGCGCAGCAATTTTTCAGTGGCCTTGGCCAGCAACGGATGACTCATGGGGGATCCTTCGTGACGCTTCCCGTAATGGGACGCACTCTTGTTATTAAAGCAGATTTCCTACCCCCTGTGCCACCCACCCCCCGGCGCGCCCCATGCCATCGCCTCATCGCCCCCACCGCCGGGCCCGGCCCAATCACCGGTCACAACTTTTTGCGGACCTCAATTTCCACTGAAATCAACAACATCCAATTCGCGCGGAGACGCATTCGCACGAGGTGTCCTCTAGCATCGGTCCAGAGTCGCCCGGGCCGGTTGGTTCACCGGAAGGCGCATATACCTCTTGCAGCGGTTTCGATGGTCCGCTGCGCGCCGCCCGGGCGCAACCTTTTAGCCTTAGCCAAACAAGGAGTGACCGACACTATGTCCGAAGCCACCTACGATCCCCGTGATCTCGCCAATGGCCACTATCCGCACCTGCGCAAGCTGGCCGCCGACGATCCGGAATTCCTCGACATCCAGCGCTGGCTCAGCTCCAAGGGCGCGCCGGCCTATACTCGCCTCTACGTCCCCAAAGGCCTCGGCCTCGCAGGCGACAACCTGATCCTCCCCACCGAAATGCACTGGGAACGCAACGGCGCCGAAACTCTCAAGCTCGACGCCGCCCTGGTGTTCAACTTCCCCCACGTCGCCCTGGTCGAACTGAAACAGGCCTTCGGCTTCGGCAACCCCAACATCATTGAAATGTACCCCGGCCTGCGTAAACCCGTGGAATACGTGCTCCATTCGCCGATTGGCGTCCCCTGGCCGGAAAAGGGCGAAAACGCCTTCCGCCCCTCCGAGTTCGACCAGGAGCCCTATGGCGCCACCTACTTCGACGAAAGCGGCCACTACCGCAAAGAGCGCCACGGCTGGGCGTTCATCAGCTACCCGGTGTGGGTGCGGTTCTAAGCGCGCGGTCCAAGCGCGCGCCGTTCGAACGGGCGAACAGCGCCGCCAGGGCCAGGCCAAGCACGGTCAAACCCGCCCCCAGGTACACACTCACCGGACGGAAAACCATCCGCACCCGGTGGGGGCCCTTCGGCACAACCACGCCGCGCAGGGCGCCATACACCTCCAGGACCTCGGCCGGCTGGCCATCCACTGTGGCCACCCAGCCGGGGTACCAGGTGTCGCTGAGTACCACCATTCCCCGGCAGGACATGTCGGCGTAGATCTCGACCCGGTTGGAAACACGCCGCAGCAGGTGGACCCCATCCGGAGCAGGGCACTGCTCCAACCGCGGCGCCGGACCTTCCAGAAACGCCCAGCGGCGGAAGTCGTGGCTGCCGAGTTCCATTTCGTGCCGCGACTGGTCGCGCGTGAAGCCCCCTTCCACCTCGTGCACCGTCCACAACCTCGGCATCACCCCGGCGTTCTCCCACACCTTCCTGCCGTCGGGCGTCTCATACACCAGCCGGTTCCAGCCGTCCACGGCCTCTGGGGCCATCAGGTAGCGCGTGCCCATCAAGTTACGCCCGCGCTCGGTCCAGATTCCGATCCGGTACATGTTCGCCGACACACTCGCCAGAAAACTCCCATCCGTTTCTAAACCATAGAGATCGGAGATATTATGCGAGTGATTGTTGACATTCCACTGGAAGCGCCCCAGCCCTGGCTGCTTCTGTAGGAAGGCCACCAGTTCGCTGTCCTTGGGAAGTTGATCGAGCGCTTCAGCCCGGCCCTTGCTGTCCAGGCTGGGGAGTTGATAGGCCATCCCATTGCCAAGTTCGGCCAACAGCAACACCCCAAATCCCGCCACCAGCCCGCGCCGCGAAATCCCCCCTGACTGCCAGCCCGCCACCAGCGCCACCCCGCAGAACAGCAGAAACCCGACGACCACTCCCCGCGCATCCGTATCCACCTTCCCGTCCTTCACCGCATAGTAGCCAGCCCAAAACGTCCACAGCAGCCCTCCCGCGACCAGTCCGGCGCGCACGAACAGCCGCCGCGTCTGCTCAAGGGAATCCCGCCGCAACAACTGGTCCAGCCCCAGCCCTGCCAATCCCGCCGCGCCCATGCTCCACAGCACCACCGCGTGCGATGGGTTTCGTGCTTTCTCTAACATAGGCAGCACAGCATAGAGCATCCCATGAAGATTTGTCTCCCCAGCCAATGCAAACAAAAGACCGCCGATTGCTATACAGGTAAGCCATCGAACCGCTTGCCCGCGCACCGCGTTGCTCCACATCCCCCACACCGCGCTGATGGCCAGCAGCACGCTCAGGAATCCCATGAAAGCATTTGTATGCCTATGTATACCGGGTAATATCGTACCTAAAATCGCGAATGACTGAATCCCATAAGCCGAGTGAACCGAGTAAGATACCGGCTGATTGTGAGAAACAGGTTCCTGCATCCCCGCCCATCTGACGGCAATACGCGAGTATTCCATGGCAGGTAATAATTGCACGGCGCTCACGAGACCCGCCACCAGCCCCAAAACGGCCAATCCGGTCAGCAACCGCCGGCGCGCGTCAGCCTCTCGACCGAAGAGTTCCCACAGCCAGTTCGCCACCACGGCCAGCACGACAAACAGCGGCGCCACATGGTGGCCGGTGAGCACCGAGAGCCCAAGAAACACCCCGGCGAGCCCGATGCTCCGCCAATACGCCTCCCCCCGCAGCGCCCGAAAGACATAGAGGAAGATCAGCGGCGTCCACAACCCGCCCATCTTCTGCTGCGGCCAGTCGACGTAGTTCATGAACCCGCCCAGCGTGTAGACCAGACCGCCGAGAACCGCCGCCGGCGGGGAACAGGCAATACTCCTCAAGAAGTAATAGAAGAAAAGTGCGGCAGCCCAATGAATTAGAACGTAATACCAATGCAGAAACGCTTGCCTAATCCATCCATGCCGGGTCGGCATGATGAACAGCAGCCAATTCACCGGATTCGCCGTGCCGGGCTGCGCCTGTGCCAACAACGGTTGGCCGCCCCAACTGTGCGGGTCCCACAGCGGGATGCGCCCTTTCTGGATTTCGCCCACCTGATATTGCATCCACGGCAGCACCTGGCGGGCAATGTCGGGTGTATCGAGCCAGGTGTATTGATTCGTGAGCACTAACTTCCAGTGCGCCAGCACGACCAGCACCAGAATGAGGCAGGGAACTCGCACCGCCCCCCACGCCCGCCGCCGGAAACCGGCCGGTGCGGCCGCGCCCGATGGCTGCTCTCGATCAGACTGGTGGTTTTCGGCCATCTTCGGAAACCGTCATGATACTCCAAAGTTGCTCAAATTCAAAGAGTTGGCGTTTGGCACGCGAAATGTAAAGGAAGAGGGTGAAAGGCAGGTGCCACATGAAAGCTCGTCTGGCAGTTGCAACCGCGGCTATCATCGCCGCTATGCTTCCGATCCCCGTCCGCGCGCAGGACGACGAGGACGGTCCTGGACGCGGGGTAGCCCGCATCAGCCTGATCAACGGCGACGTCAGCGTCCGCCGCGGCGACACGGGCGAGTTTGTGGCCGCTGCCATCAACAGCCCCGTCGTCGTGCTCGACCGCGTCGTCACCGGCGTCAACTCCCGCGCCGAGGTGCAGTTGGACTACGCCAACTACATGCGCCTTTCGAGCGAGGCCGAAATCCGCCTTTCGCAGTTGGAAAACCGCCGCTACCAGATCCAGGTCGCGCGCGGCATGGTCACTTATAATGTCCTGCGCGACAGCGATGCCGAGGTGGAACTCGCCACGCCGGCTATCTCCCTGCGCCCGCTGAAGCGCGGCATCTACCGCATTGAGGTTCGTCCGGACGACACCACTGTGGTCACCGTCCGCTCGGGCGAACTGGAAGTCTTTACGCCCCAGGGCTCCGAGCGCCTGAAGTCAGGCCGCACGATGATGGCCCGCGGTAACCAGGACAACCCGGAAGTCCAGGTGGTGTCGGCCGAGCGCCGCGACACCTGGGACGAGTGGAACGAATACCGCAACCGCGACCTGGAACGCGCCCACGAGAACACCTACCGCTACGTCAACCGCGACGTCTACGGCGCCGAGGACCTCTACGGCCATGGCGACTGGATCTATAACGCGCCTTACGGCTATGTCTGGTCGCCGCGCGTGTCGGCCGGCTGGGCGCCCTACCGCTACGGCCGTTGGACGTGGGTCGATTGGTATGGCTGGAGCTGGGTCAGCTACGACTCCTGGGGCTGGGCCCCCTATCACTATGGACGCTGGTTCTATTCCGGCAACCGCTGGTGCTGGTGGCCGGGCGGGCTGGGCGGACGCCACTACTGGCGGCCCGCGCTGGTGGCCTGGGTCGGCTGGGGCGGCGGCGGTGTCGGCATCGGTTTTGGACGCATGGGCTGGATCCCGCTCGCTCCTTATGAGCGCTTCCACCCCTGGTACGGCAACCGCTACTACGGCGGCTTCCGCAACCGGACCTACATCGACAACAGCGTCAATATCGTCAACAATGTCAACATTTACAATACATATCGCAACTCCCGCGTGAACAACGGCATCACCGGCGTCAACGGCTCCGACTTTGGCCGGGGCGGACGCCAGCGGTATGAGTCGTTCAACTCGCGCGACCTCAACCAGGCATCGCTCGTGCGCGGCCAGGTTCCGTATGCGCCGGACCGTGACAGCGTGCGGTTCACCGACCGCGAAACGCGCGTCACCCGGGCCGGCAACGACAACCAGCGTTTCTATTCCCGCGGCACCCCGGCTTCCGTCGAACGGGTGTCGTTCGACGACCAGCGCCGCGGTATGGAACAGGTAAGCCGGCGGACCTTTGGCGAGTCCGGCGAGCGCGTGGCCCGTGGCAACGAATCGGGCGGCGGCGTGTCGCGCGGCGCCGAATCGAGCGGCGGATCGCGCCAGGCCGAGAGCTTCAGCAGGGGCGGGGAATCGGGCGGCCGGTCCGCCGTGGCCACCGACAGCGGCCGCGGCTCAGGCGATAGCTCCGCCTCCGGTTGGCGCCGCTTTGGCGAACCCTCCGGGCGCTCGTCCGACACCGGCCGTGGGGCTGAGGCCAGCGGTGGACGCGGGGCCGGCCAGGACTCGCGTGGCAGCGCAGGTAACCCGCAACGCAACGAATCCAATTCCAGCGGCCAGTCTGACGGCTGGCGACGGCTGGGATCGAGCGGTGGCCGTTCCAGTGATACGGGCGGCTCGCGACAGACTGAGTTCGGTTCGCGCGGTTCGGCGGACCGCAGCGCCGAAAGTCGTGGCTCGGAGATCTCCAACCGTTCCAGCGGCACCGAAAGCGGTGGGCGTTCGTCCTCCAGCGACTCCAACGGTTGGCGCCGCTTTGGCGACCCCGGTTCGTCCGGATCCCAACGTAGCGTGGACCGCGCGCCCTCCTACAGCGATCGCGGCACTCCGGGCGATCGCCGCACTTCTGGCGACCGTGGCTCCTCCCTCGATCGCGGCTCGTCCAGCGATCGCGGCTCCTTCTCAGGATCCTCGCGTGACTCGGATCGCTCCGCCGGACGCTCCTACGAGTCGCCCCGCATCAGCCCGCCGATTGTCCGCGAACGTTCCAATGAGAGCTACGGCGGGCGTTCCGGCGGCAACTCCGGCGGCCGCACCGAGCAGCGCTCCGAACCTCGCTACACCCCGAGAAGCTCAGGCGGCGACTACGGTGGTCGTTCCAGCAGCCCCAGCTTCGGTGGTGGCGGCCGGTCGTCCGGCGGTGGATCCAGCCCCAGCTTCGGTGGTGGCGGCCGGTCGTCCGGCGGTGGATCCAGCCCCAGCTTCGGCGGTGGCGGCCGGTCGTCCGGCGGTGGATCCAGCCCCAGTATGGGCGGCGGCGGGGGTGGACGCTCGTCGGGCGGTGGCGGCGGACGCGGAGGCCGTAACCAATAACCGTCTCTGCCAGCGAAGTTCTTCCTGGTAACACTAATCCCTCACGGGCCCACTGGAAACGGTGGGCCCGATTTGTTGGAGAACGACTTTTGCGATCTCTGCAATTTAACATAATGCATGTTATCGGAAGTTCGATATGCATCACGAGTACCAACCGAACCTGGACCTCCCGGCTCTATTGCCGTCAGACACGAACGTGCTAGCATCAAGTTTTCCATGACACACCCCTCCAGCACGGCTCATCCCCTGCTCTGGAGTGGTGTCGGTGCGGATTCCGCTAGTCACGAAGTCGGCGTGCGCCAGGAACTGGAAACCCTGTATCACGCTCATGCCGAAACGCTACTGCGATATTCGGTCAGCGCCACGGCAAGTCTCGAGTTTGCTCGTGAAGCCGTGCAGGAGGTCTTCCTCCGATATGCCGAGCTGAGGCAACTCGAACCTCCGCCGCCAACACCGCTGGTCTGGCTGCTGCGCGCCCTTCGGGCTCACATTGCCCGGCGAACGCGGGAACGCGACCGCCGGGAGACTGGCCGCCTGTCGCACTGCCTGGTGGCCGATCCGGCTCCCTCACCCGAAACCCTGACCCTGTTGAGCGAGGCCCGCGCGATCATCGACCGCCTGGCCGCGCCTCGAGAGCTGGAATGCTTCCTGCTGCGCAACGAAGGCCTTTCCTACCAGGAAATCGCCAAAGTGATGGACATCAGCATCGGGACCGTAGGCGCCACCCTGGCCCGGGCCATGCGAAAGCTGGAACAGGTGCTTGAACCGCGGGAGGGCGCCGGCTGGTAATGGCGTTTCGCATCCGGCAGTGGTATTCCGGTTGGAGGAACCCGCACGCCCGCGAGGGCGAACTAATGGCGTTGCTCGATGGTGAGCTAAACCCGAACGACGCCAGCCGGATCGCCTCGCACACAAGCCGGTGTGCCTTTTGCCGGCGGCAGATCAACCTGCTGCGCCAGGCCAGCGAGCGAAGTCGGGCCTTGGCCCGGTCTCTTCCCGCTGGCTTACTTGCGGAGACAAAAGCGGGGATCCTCGAGCAGGTAAGCGGACGGCTCAACGCCCTGCCCTCGGAGTCAGCCCTCCGGGCCGCGCTGGGCGAGCGGCTTTCCCTGTGCGGTTCGCCAGAACAGGTTCATGCGGCCATTCAGACCATGACCGGCACAGCGCACCCGTCGATCGCGCTGCTCCAACTGCCGCGCTTTGTCTGGTTCGCCGCCGCGCTCTTCGGCGCACTGGCGCTGGCTGCGTGGACCTCCTGGATGGCATTTGGCGGATGGTCACCGACCACCCCCGGTGATTTCGCCGCCATGGAAGCGGTGTTTGGCGCGCCGTACAAACTGTTCCTCAGCCTGATGGCGGCGGCGGGCATGCTGCTGTCGTTCGGCGCCATGCGCCAGTTTCCCCGCAATCATCCCTTGCATGCCGCCTGGCAGGTGCTCGGCGTATCCGCCGCATGCCGGCTGGTGGGTGGGGTTTGGGTAGCCGCTCCCTGGATCGTGGCCGGGTATGGTGCGCCTCACTATGAAGCCGCTGGTCAGTTCATTGCCGGGCCTGTTTCCCTGTGTGCCCTGGGCTTCGGCCTGTTGTTCGCCTATCGCGCCTATCGTTCGCTTGGACTCACCTGGACGCCGCGGCTCGCCGACTACGCCATGCTGCTGGCCGGGGCGCTGTTCACGCTGCGCCACCTGGGACAGATTGCCATCATCGTGTGGCAGGGCCCTTTGCCGGCTCTCATGGTGATGCTGGGCTGGCTCTCTGACCCCGCTTTGCTGTTCACGCTGGTGGTGGCGATTCCGCTGCGGCGCATCGCCGCCGCGCAGGGCGGCGGGCTGGTGGCGGCCTGCTGGTCGGCCATGGCCGCCGGAACGTTGGTCACCTTTCTCGGCAACCAGATGCTGTTTCTCGAAACCAGTTTCCTTCTGCCGTGGCCCTACACTTCGATCACCTGGCTGATCTGGATCCCCGCCGCCTCGGCCTTCACGCTGGGGCCGGCTTATCAGTTCGCGGCCAACGCTGCCCCGCTGGCCCGCCCGCACCTGGAGTCGCCAACAGTGAGCTGAGTGCGTTACGATCATGCGCGGTATGGACCATACATCCTCTTCCGCGCCGACGCCGCGTGGCGATTCCCTCGCGCCTACGCCGCTGGCCGATTCCTCCGCGCTGACGCCGCTGGCCGGAAAGGTGGCCCTTGTCACCGGCGGGGGGCGCGGCATCGGCAAGGCCATCGCGCAACGCCTCGCCGCCGCCGGGGCGACGGTCGTCATCGCCAGCCGCAAGCTCGACAAGCTGCAGGCAACGGCCGCTGAGTTCGCTTCCCTGCCCGGACGCACCCTTCCCATCGCCTGCCATGCCGGCCGCAAAGAGGATTTGGAGCGGCTGGTGGCCGAGACCACCCATCTCGCAGGCCCTATCGACATCCTGGTGAACAACTCAGCCACCAACATCGGACAAGGCGCGGCGCTGGAGGTGACCGACGAGGCGTTTCTGAAGACGACCGAATTGAACGTGCTCGCCCCGCTGCGGCTGGTGCGCCTCATTGTGCCCTCAATGATCGAACGCGGCCAGGGCGGCAGCATCATCAACATTGCCTCCATCGCCGGCTTGCGCCCGCAGCGCGGCGGGCTCGTCTACAGCTTTACCAAGGCCGGACTGATCATGATGACGCGTGTGTGGGCGATGGAGTTCGGGCTCTACAACATCCGCGTCAACGCCATCTGCCCGGGCCTGATTCAAACCGACTTCTCGGAGTTGTTCTGGAAGGACCCGGAATATGTCGGCGCGCTTGAGCGCTCGCAGCCGCTGCCGCGCGTGGGGCGGCCCGAGGAGATCGGCGGCATCGCGCTCTATCTTGCTTCCGGTGAATCAAGCTTCGTCACCGGCCAGTGCTTCACCATCGACGGCGGCAATACGGCAGTGTGAGCGGCGGATACCGGAGGGCCGCTACGAAAAGGCGACGGCGCACGCGCGCGATCTGATAAGTTAGCACGAGTGTCTGCCACAGCTCAGGGGGCGTCCGCTCCCGCCGATCACCACAAAGACCTCTACGCGCTTGACCCGCGCGACATCGAGCAGCCGCCTCGCGGTTTCTGGCCCATCCTGCGCCGCATTGGGCCGGGCATGATCCTGGCCGCCTCCATCGTGGGCTCCGGCGAACTGATTGCCACCACCACGCTCGGCGCCGAAGTGGGCTACGTCTGCCTGTGGGTGATCCTGCTGAGCT
>JAFLBB010000142.1 GCA_017304135.1 Acidobacteriota bacterium
GTGAGCCCATGCAACTCCGCCAACCCGAAACCTGGCACCGCGGCCAAGGCACCGACCTCGACGCCTGGCTCGCCGCACTCCCCAACGTCCCCGCCGTCTTCCTGGTCCACGCCGCGCCGTCAGACGCCCCCACCGAACCCACCGCCTCCACCGCCGAACCCACCCTCTTCGAAACCGCCCCCACCAAGACCGCCAAACCCTACCTCGGCCGCACCGGCCTCATCCGCCGCCGCCTCCTCCGCCTCCTCGGCCCGCGCACCCACCCCAGCCGCCTCCTCAACCTCCGCGACCTCGCCCAGCGCATCGAAATCTGGAAAACCGCCTCCACCATCGAAACCGCCCTCACCTCCTACACGCTAGCCCGCCGCTACTACCCCGACACCTACGCCCGCCTCCTCCGCCTCCCCAAGCCCCCCTACGTCAAACTCATCCTCACCAACCCCTTCCCCCGCACCATGGTCACCACCCGCCTCGGCGGCCGCTCCCGCTACTTCGGGCCGTTCCGTAACCGCGCCGCCGCCGACGCCTTCGAAAAAGCCTTCCTCGACCTCTTCCAAGTCCGCCGCTGTCAGGAAGACCTCGACCCCTCCCCCGACCACCCCGGCTGCATCTACGGCGAAATGCGCATGTGCCTCCGCCCCTGCCAGGACGCCGTCTCCATCGACGAATACGCGAGCGAAACCGCCCGCGTCGACGAGTTCCTCCGCACCTCCGGCCACTCCCTCATCGAAGCCACCCGAGTCTCCCGCGACCGCCTCAGCGAATCCCTCCACTTTGAAGAAGCCGCCCGCGCCCACGCCATGCTCGAAAAGATCCAGGGCATCACCCGCCTCTCCGGCGAACTCGCCGCCGACGTTGACGCCCTCCACGGCGTCGCCATCACCCGCAGCGTAAACTACGACGAGGTCTCCCTCTGGTTCCTCCTCCGTGGCTGCTGGCAACCCGAACGCCCCTTCGCGCTAAACGCCAACATCGAAGGCCGCCCCGTCCCCATGGACGCCCGCCTCCGCGAAATCGCCGCCTCCCTCCCCGCCACCCTCACCCTCCGCGACCGCCAGGACCACCTCGCCCTCCTCACCCGCTGGTTCTTCTCCAACTGGCGCGACGGCGAATGGCTCCCCTTCGACTCCCTGGACTCCATCCCCTACCGCAAACTAACCAACGCCATCCACCGCGTCGCCGCCGGCAAAGCCGACACCCCGGCAATGTCTCAGTTTTGAAGTTAAGGGTCGTAGCTGACTAGAAGGGACCGTGGCATAGTCACGGTGATGGCATACAATTTCAGGCCGCCGCCTGCGAGATACGGACGAACGGGGAAGGCTCGTCGTCGATGTTGCATCGGCAGAGGTGCAAGATGCGATCAGCGAGTCCAAGCGGCACCCATCTAAGCGACGCCAATGCGGCATGAAGGGTGGGGCGTCCAGAGAGCTGAAGAGTACGCCTGAGCAACGGTCGGCCTTTGCTAAGCGTGCTGCCGAATCCAGGTGGGAGAAGGCCTAAAACAGATCAGTCTGTTGTGGGTTATCGGTGGGAGCCCACTTCCTGTACTTCGTTGCGCTGGTGGTCGTTCCCTCAACCTGCCGAATCATCTTCTTAAGTTCCATCCGACGAAAAATGCTCTTCACTTTCCAGTCCTCATGGATGAATGTGATTGATCGAGCCTGTTTATTGTTGATGGTCTCGTGGCTCTCGAGGTAATCCATGATCGCCAGTTCCGCCGTGGCCAGTTTCTCATGCTTAATGCTCACCAAGAACGAGCTCTCCGTCTCCTTGAAAGTAGGCGGCTCAAGGCCTAGGGCTGTCATGGCAGCAGTAGCAGTTTTGATCCCTTCGCCAACATCGCGATTTGGGGGATCTGGGAATTTATTGAGAATCCGCTGGATCGTGCCATTCCGCGCCGCGCGTTGAGTGGTCAGATTCTTGACGGTCATATTTGCAGGCAGTCTGCCCGGACTTTGAACCTCGATCCGGTTGTCGAAAATCCGAATGTGAATATCATCTGTGATGCTGTAGTCGCGGTGAATCACGGCATTGGTGATGATCTCGTGGAGTGTTTGCGGTGGGTATTGAATATGTTCGAACTCCGCCCCCACCCCAATTTTCGGAATCTGCTGAATCAATTCTGTAGTCAATGAGACCGCCGACCGGATCTGCTTATACAGACACCCTTCGACGGTCTTTGGTATGAACGCCTCAGCCTCACGGAAGCCCTCTTGGGCAGTTGTCTTATAACGGTATATTTTGATTCCGCAGTGTTTGGGAATGATGGCTTGTGGCTCGTCGGCGAATAGCAAGACCCCGGCTACTGTTGGCTTTTCGTCTCTAATGAGCCCTTGTTTTCGCAGGTACTCTACTGGCGTGGCAGTTGGTACAACGCCCTCGACAAACTCCCGAATAATTTCCGATTCGGTTACGAGCGATATGACCGCATTAGCGCTCTCGCTCTCAAACGAATGGATCCCCTTGGCATACTCCAAGCGACGCCGGAGTTCGAGTGTATTCTGTGGAAGACTGGAGGCATTTCGACGCAAGTACGGGACGTTGTTGGTCGCAAGAGTGACCCCCCGCGACTTGTTTATCGTCGCGTGCATGACGAGCCCCGGAAGTCCATGGCAACTCAAAAACTCATACTGGAATTCAGATCCTGCTGGAAACAGCGTGTCGAAGACCTGGGCGTGGGCATTAGCCTCTTCAGGGTCTGAGAACCCCCTCCACGAGCGCGTTTTTACCCCGTTCACTTTGAGTTCGTCGATTCCAATGTAGAGGTCCCCGCCGTCCGCATTGGCGAAGGCAGAGATGTCCTCACTGAGGCTTGCTGGCTTCTTCTCCTTTGCCTTTACGTCGCCATACTGGCCTTCCTGGTAGTTGATGACTTTCTCGGCTTGCTCTGTGGTGATCGTCTTGATTTCGAATGGCATCTTCGAACGAACAGCTATTCGTTCGTTCGAAGTTTATCATATCTTCGAACGATTAGACTATGATTTGTTCGAAGACGTCGGAGACTTCGAACACTTGGCGTCGCCCTGCTTCGAAGTTTCCAGTCTCAAACTGCCTAATGTGTGCGACACTAGGGACAGTATCGCGCGGGCTATCTTGTCCACTAGGTGACGTTGATGAAGTCAGCATCCATAAAGCCAATAGAATCAACGCGATCGACCCCGTCAGCCGAGCCCGTCCGCGACTACTTCCAGGAACGCGCCGCCCGCGCCATCCCCGGCGAAGCCAAGCGCATCCTCGAAAAAGCCGGCCGGGGCAAGCCACCCATGCCCGGCGACGAGATCGAGTAGCCGCTACCTCCCCGCCCCCAACGCCCCCCGCACCCTACGCGCCGCCGCCCTGCCCACCACCTCCGCCAACCGCTCCTCGCTCGCCTGCTTCACCGCCTCCAAACTCCCCAACTCCCGCAGCAGCTTCTGCGCCGTCTTCGGCCCCACCCCCTCAATCTTCACCAGCTCGCTCGTCAACCGCGACGCCGACCGCCGCTGCCTGTGGAACGTCACCGCAAACCGGTGCGCCTCGTCCCGCACCGTCTGCACCAGATGCAGCACCGGGTGATACCGGTCCAGCACCACCGGCTCATCCTCGGCCCCCAACACGTAAATGATCTCTTCGCGCTTGGCAATCGACGCCAGCGGCAGATTCACCACCCCCACCGCCTCCAGCGCCTCCGCCGCCGCATGCAACTGCCCCAGCCCGCCGTCGATCAACACCAGCCCCGGCATCGCCTGCCCCTCTTCCTTGAGCCGCCCATACCGCCGCCCCACCACCTCCCGCATCGATGCAAAATCGTCGTTCCCTACCACCGTCTTGATGATGAACTTCCGGTAGTCGGCCTTCTTCATCCGCCCCTTCTCCCACACCACCATGCTCGCCACCTTGTCCGTTCCCTGAATGTGCGAGATGTCGAAACACTCAATCCGCTCCGGACCCGTCTCCAGCCCCAACACCTCGCCCAGCGCCCCCGAAATCGCCTGCGACGTCGGCTTCATCACCCGAAACCGCGCCTCGAAACTGTGCTGTGCGTTCGTGCCCACCAGCTCGAGCAGCGCCTTCTTCTGCCCCCGCTGCGGCGTGTGGATCTCCACCTTCTTGCCGCGCTTCTCCGTCAGCCACTCTTCGAGTAAATCGCGATCCTCAAACTCCGCCGGCACATGAATGTGGTCCGGAATGTAGCCCTGGTTCAGATACACCTGCTTCACCAGCGCGCTCAAAAACTCCCCCGGCTCAAACTCCGCCAGGTCCTCCCAAAAGAACTCCCGCCGGTCCACAATCCGCCCGTTGCGCAAGTGAAACAGGTTCACCGCCGCCAGCGGTGGCTCGGCATGGTACGCAAAGATGTCCGTGTTATCCCCCGACGCCGCCGCCATCTTCTGCCGCTGGTCCAGCTCTTCCACCGTCGAAATCAAATCCCGCACCGCCGCCGCCCGCTCAAACAGCAGACTCTCGCTCGCCTCCTCCATCCGCCCCCGCAGTTGCACCAGCAGATCGCGGTTCCGCCCATCGAGGAACATTTGCGTATCCCGCACCGCCGCCCCATGCTCGGCCTCCGTCGTCAACCCCTCCACGCATGGCCCCAAACAGCGGTGGATGTGATACTCCAGGCACGGCGCGGCATGTTTGCGCGTCAAATCCACGCGGCAGCTCGGCACCTTGAAACTCCGATGGATGAAGTTGATCAGCCGGTACGCCAGGTTCCCCGGAAAATACGGGCCGTAGTATTGCTCGCCCTTCCGCAACCGCCGCGTCACATACACGCGCGGGAATTTCTCGCTCGTCAACCGGATGTACGGGTAGGTCTTATCGTCGCGCAGCAGCACGTTGAAGCGCGGCTTGTACTGCTTGATGAGGTTATTCTCAAGCGCCAGCGCCTCTTTTTCGTTGTCGACGAGGATGTAGTGGATGTCGGCCGCTTCCGCGATCAGCGTGCCCGTGCGAGCCTCGGCCAGCCGGTCTTCGTTGAAGTAGCTGCGCACCCGGCTGCGCAGGTTCTTCGCCTTGCCGACATACAAAATCGTGCCGGCTTCGTCTTTGTAGAGGTAGACACCCGGGTCGGTCGGAAGCTGGCCCGCTTTTTCACGCAACTGGGCAACACTGGGCCGGGACATGGAGAACTATACTCAAATTGTGACACGCAGCACCTGGGCCGCCGCGCTGTTTCTGGCCTTGCCCGGCCTCGCCACCCCCGCGCAACAGCCCGCCCAGCGTCCGCCCCAACAGCAAACCCCGCAGCCCACCGTCGTCGAAGTCGAACCCCCCGAAGAGGATGAAGCCTCCAAGCCCAAGGACTACGCCTTCAATCCCCTCCAAGCGGAAAAAGAGCTCCGCATCGGCAATTTCTATTGGAAGAAGAAGAGCTACCGCGCCGCCGCCCTGCGCTATGAAGAGGCCACCAAGTGGAACCCCGGCTACGCCGAGGCCTGGCTCAAGCTAGGCGAAGCGCACGAAAAATTGAAGCAATCCGCCGAAGCCCGCACCGCGTATGAACAGTTTCTGACCCTCGCCGACGACGACAAACGCGCCCCCGATGTGAAAAAGCGCGTCACCAAACTGCCCGCGCCCAAAAAGGAAAGCTAGCCCGGATGTTTCACCACGATCGAAGCGAGGAGCGATGAGAACCGTGCGAATGCAAGGCGCACCACGCGCACAGGCGCGGCCGCGAGGCCAGAGTCCGTTGTGCGCGGCAAGAAAGTGCAAGTGGGACGCAGGCGTACTGGAACAGTACCTCGAGGACCAGTTGCGAGCGCTACGCAGCAGGCGCGCGGCTATCGCGCTCCGCAGCCGGTCGCTGGTGGAACCTCCGGGCTAACCCCCCATGCGCCTGCCCGTGGACTGGATTCGCGGAGTGTGCCTCGCCTTTCCAGCATCCACTGAGCAGGTGCAATGGACCAACAACCTCGTCTTTAAAGTGGAGTCGAAAATGTTCGCTGTCGCCTGCCTCGAACCCGCCGCCGTGTGGCTCTCCTTCAAAGTCACACCGCAACAATTCGCCGAACTCACCGAACAGCCCGGCATCATCCCCGCGCCTTACCTCGCCCGCGCCAAATGGATCGCCCTCGAACCGCACTGCGCGCTCAGCCGCGCCGCCGTGAAGACTCTCCTCCGCGCCTCCTACGACCTCGTCGTCGCCGGGCTGCCCAAACAGTCACGCCTGAACCTGGAGCAACAGCCATGACCTCACGGCTCACCGCCGCCCTTCTCCTGCTCGCCCTCAGCCTTCTCGCCGCCGCCTGCTCGCCGTCGCCCCATGCCCAGGCCACGCACCTCGAACTGGACTACACCCGCGTCGCCGCCCACCTCTCCACCCTCAGCGACGCCGACCGCAAAACCGTCGAGGACACCATCATGCTCATGAAGCGTGGCGACCACCGCCTCGCCCTCGTCCGCCTCGCCGCGCTCAATGACCGCACTCCGTCGAACGCCTCCCTCCGCCTGCTGGCCTCCTACGCCCTCCTCCAACTCGGCAACCTCGCCGAATCCCTCGCCGAGGCCCAGCGCGCCCACGACGCCGCCGACCACACCGCCTACCAGTGCTACGTCCTGGCCCGCGTCGCCGCCATCAACGGCGACAGCAACCGTGCCAGGCGCGAAGTCCAACACGTCAACGGCTCCGGCGACGAAGCCCTGAAACAAGCCCTCGCCCCCGTCGCCGCCCGCCTCCCCACGGATTAACCCGCCAGCGGCAGCAGATGCCCCCGCCGCTCGGCCTCCTGGCTCCGGATCGTCTCCTCAATCTTCTCGAACCCGCGCCGGAAGTCCGGAAATAGATCCACATACTGCACCTCGCGCTGGATCTCTTCCGGCACCGCGCACTCATCCAGCCGCACCGGGATCAGATAGGTCTGCCCCAGCGGAATCTCCAGCGCGCAGTGCAGCGCCTCGCGCAATTCCTCCTGAAACCCGCCGCGCTTGTTCACGCTTCTGGTGGAAAAACAGGCCACGAAATAGTCTGACCCGTTCACCGCCTGCTGCAACGCCCGCTTCCACCGCTGCCCCGGCAGCAGCTTGTGGCGGTCCATCCACGGCGCAAAGCCAGCCCCCGCCAGCATGTGATACAGCCGGTCCGCCGCGCCCCGATCCTCGCTCGCATACGCAATGAACACCCGCGCCCTCGACTCCGCCTCAAAGTTGTATTGCCCCGCCAGGTCGCGGTAAAAACTGCCCAGGCCCGTAATGTCCACCCTCTCTCCGCGTTCCAGGCAGCGGCGCGTCAACTCCGCGATGCGCTCAAGTGTGGGGAAGCGCGAGGTCAACATCGTTACCGCCGCTTTCCCGCCGCCTGCCGGCCCCCATCCCGCCGCGCCTGCGCCTTGCCGTCGAACCGGAACTTGAGCCCCACCCCAGGCTCAAACCGCCCCAGACCCGGCAGCTCCACCTCATGCCCCTGCTGCACAAGCTGGCGGATGCCGCACGCCAGCGCCTCCAGCCGCGCCTCGGCCTCGGCCTCCGTCACTTCTTCCTGCGTGGCCAGCCACGCCGCCAGTTCCTGCGAGTTCATTCCAGCCCAAGCCTATCCCCGCAATGCCCGCCGCCGCCGCCGCCCGCCCCGCCATTTCCCCGCAAACGCGCGCAAAATCAACAACTTCCCCTACACCAATAATTCTGCAAGGCCCTGTCACCAGCGTTCCGCTCCCCCACAGCCCTCCTCTCAGTGTTAGGATGATCGCCGAAATGCCCCGCCTCCTCCTTCTGCTTCTCCTCCCCGTCCTCCTCCTGGCCCAGCGCCAGGACCCTCCCTTCTCCCTCCCCGATTCCGTCGAACTCCGCCCCGACCTCGTCTTCGCCCGCTACGGGCCGCGCGAATTGAAGGCCGACCTCTATCTCCCCAAGTCCGGCCAAGCCCCCTTTCCCGCCATCGTCTACGTCCACGGCGGCGGCTGGAGGAACGGCTCGAAATCGGCCTTCTCCCGCCACGCCGCCCACATGGCCACCCGCGGCTACGCCGGCCTCTGCATCGAATACCGCCTCAGCGGCGAAGCCACCTTCCCCGCCGCCCTCCACGACGTCAAAGCCGCCGTCCGTTACCTCCGCGCCCAGGCCGCCAGCCTCCGCATCGACGCCACGCGCATCGGAGCCGCCGGCGGCTCCGCCGGTGGCCACCTCGTCGCCCTCCTCGCCGTCAGCCCCCAACGCAAGGATTGGGAGGGCAGCGGCGGCAACCCCAGCCTCTCCAGCGCCGTCCAGTCCGTCGCCGCCTTCAACCCCGCCGTCGACCTGGTCGCCTTCGGGACTCTCCGCTCCAACGACGCCTCCAACTCCGTCGCCACCTTCCTCGGAGCCCACTTCGCCTCCAAGCCCGAACTCTGGAAAGATGCCACCCCCATCACCCACGTCTCCCAACACTCGCCCCCCTTCCTCTTCCTCCACGGCGACGCCGACACCACCGTCCCCATCGCCCAGTCCCACAAAATGCTCGAATCCCTCAAGGCCGCCGGCGTAAGCGCCGAAATCCTCACCGCCCCCGGCGCCGCTCACGGCTTCTTCAACCGCCCCCCCTGGTTTGAACCCACCCTCCGCCGCATGGCCGAGTTCTTTGACGTAACATTGAAGATCCGCTGACCATCGACTGGTACTAGGATTGCTGTGATTCTCAGGACGCGGGCCGATACGTGCATATGTAGGCTGTTGTTGGAAATAGGCACAAATGTTCCACCGCTTGTGTGTCCTCACCGCGCTCCTGGCTTTCCCCCTGGCGGCAAATCGCCCCGATAGCGCACCGCACAGCACACAAGCCCAAGCAGGTCAGCTCGCCGGCGGCCTTATTGACGACCGCAACTGGGTCCGCTTCGGCCTCGCCGACGGCCTCCCTTCCGAACAGATTCTCGACCTCATCGAACTCCCCTCCGGCGAGGTCTGGGTACGCACCACAGCCGGTCTGGCCTGGTTTGACGGCTACACCTTTCATCCCGTAACGGCCGAACACGGCTTGCCCAGGGAGGGCTTTCTCGCCTTCACTCAGAATCTCTCCGGCGGCTTGTGGATTCTCTACAACGCCGGCATCTACACCGGCACTTCGCGCGGCTTTCAGCGCCTCGACGTCCATCTGCCCCACGATGAGCCCGGCGCCGCCTACGCCGCCCCGCTCGGCGCCAAACGCATGCTCGTCGTCGGCCGCACCGGCCGCTCCTACTTGTGGGATGGACGGAACCTGTCGTCCCTGCCGCCCGAATTAACCTCGCTCCCCTGGACCTCGCGCAGGCTGCACTCCACCCGGTCCGGAGCGGTCTGGCTCAGCACCCGCAACGGCGTCTACCGCGTGCGGGAGGACTCCCACACCCTCGTCCTGCCCGCCCCGCCCGCGCCCGGTGGCGGTGGCCGCTCCATCGACCTCTATGCCCTCGACGGCGCACCCGGCCACGGCGCCAGCCTCGCCGTCAACATCACACCCTTCCAGGTCGGCTATTGGGAATGGATGCCCGGCCAACCGCCCCGCCAGATTCCCCAACTGAGTGGACACGTCGTCTCCGCCCTCGCCGTCGCCCCCAGCGGCGAGCGCGTCGTCGTCAATCGCGATGGAGAGATCCTCACCGGCCGCGGCCACGACTGGACGCGCCTCGTCTTCCGCCCCATCCCCCTGCGCAACGTCTCTCTCCTCCGCTTCCGCCCCAATGGCGAACTCTGGTCGGCCACCGGCCACGGCCTCTATCTCTGGCGTCGCACTGGCCAGTTGTGGACTCAGGCCATGCCGGATTACCACGAGTTGGCCCGCACGGTACACGACATCCTCATCCACTCCGACGGCAGCCTCTGGCTGGCCACCATGGCCGGCGTCGCCGTTCGCTCGCCCAAGGGCGATTGGAAGCTGTTGACCACTCTCGGCGGCGCCGCCGTCACCATGACCACCGGCGTCCGCGAGGATGAACAGGGCAACGTCTGGGTGGTCAGCGGCGCCGGCTTTGGCGGCGCCTGGCGCTGGGACGGCACACGCTGGCGTCACTTCGGCGAGGCCGGCGGGCTCACCAACGCTTCCATCCATCGCCTCCACCGCGCCCGCGATGGCGCCCTCTGGTTCCTCAGCACCGGCGCCGGTTCCCCCGGTGCGGAGTCCGCCGCCGGCGCTTACCGCCTCTCCAAGGGCAAGTTCGAACGCTGGGGCCGCGAGCGCGGCGTCGCCAGCTCCCACATTATGTCCATGGCCGAAGGCCCCCGCGGGGAACTCTACTTCGGCACCCGCGAAGGTGTCAGCCGCTATCACCAGAACCGCTGGCGGCGGTGGGACCGGGGCCACGGGCTGGAAGGGTCCGCCGTCTTCAGCATGGAGGTCGACCGCCAGGGCACGCTCTGGTTCTCCACCCGCGGCAACGGGCTCTACTTCCTCGACCGAACCGGACTGATCCAACGCGTCGGCGTCCCCGACGGCCTCGCCGGCGGCGAAATCTGGGAGGTCAAGGCCGACCCCAAGGGCCGCCTCTGGACCACCACCCAAACCGGCCTCTCCATGCTCGATAACGGCCACTGGACCCGCTTCCCCGCCTCCTCCGGCCTCGACAACCTGCACCTCTGGCCCATCGCCTTCCGCGGCGATGAGGTCTGCGTCGGCTCCCTCGGTGGCGGCTTGTATTGCACCCAACGTCTCGACGCCGCCACTCGCCGCACCCGCGCCATCCTCGCCGACCCCCAAATCAAACCCCAATTCACCATCCTCCGCTGGCGCCCCGTCAGCCAGTGGGGCGCCGACCCGCCCACCGAAATCCGCACCCGCTACCGCCTCGACGGCAACCCCTGGTCGGACTGGGGCCAAGCCACCGAACTCACCGTCTCCGGACTCCGCCCCGGCGAACACCGCTTCGACGTCCAAACTCGCGGCCCCCTCGAGCCCTTTCCCTCCACCGCGTCGCATTCCTTCCAGGTCCCCCTGCCCTTCTACCGCCAGTGGGAGTTCCTCCTGCCAATGGGCGTCCTGGCCTCGATCGTCGTCCTCCTGCTCGCCGTCCTCGCCCGCCGTCACATGCGCTACCAGCGCGAACTGGCCCGCAGCGAAGCGCGCTTCCGCGCCATCGTCGACAATTCCGCCGACATCGTCGTCATCTTCAACCGCGGCGGCCACATCACCTACACCAACAAGAGCATCGAAAAACGCCTCGGCTACACCCCCGCCGAAATGGCCCACCATACCTTCGACCTCATCCACCCCGATGATCGCGACTCCCTCAAAAACGCCATGGAGCACTCCTTCGCCAACCCCGGCCGCGTCGTCCAAGCCCCCCACCGCGCCCTCCACCGCGACGGCGGCTGGCGCTGGATGGAAACCGAACTCATCAACCTCCTCCATGTCCCCGGCATCAGCGGCGTCGTCGCCCACTCACGCGACGTCACCGAACGCCGCGAATTCCAGGACAAACTCGCCGAAGCCAAGGTCCAGGCCGAGCAGGCCTCCAAAGCCAAAACCGACTTCCTCACCACCATGAGCCACGAGGTCCGCACCCCCATGAACGGCATCCTTGGCATGTGCGGCCTGCTCGAGGAAACCTACCTCGACCCCACCCAGCGCGAGTTCGCCTCCATCATCCGCGGCTCGGCCCACTCCCTGCTCACCATCGTCAACGACGTCCTCGACCTCTCCCGCATCGAAGCCGGCAAAATGGTCTTCGCCCACGAGCCCTTTTCATTGGAAGCCGTCTGCCACGACTCCATCGACCTGCTCCGCCCCCGCGCTCTCGAACAGGACATCAGCCTCCTCCTCGACTACCCGGCCTCCCTCCCCCGCCACTTCCTCGGCGACGGCGCCCGCATCCGCCAGGTCGTCGTTAACCTCGTCGGCAACGCCGTCAAGTTCACCCCCTCCGGCAGCGTCACCCTCCGCGTCTCCGCCGCCACTCAAGGCGATCTCTGCCGCGTCCGCGTCGAGGTCTGCGACACCGGCATCGGCATCGCCCCGGACATGCTGCCGCGCCTCTTTGAAAAATTCACCCAGGCCGATTCCTCCAACTCCCGCCGCTACGGCGGCAGCGGCTTGGGCCTCTCCATCAGCCGCTCCCTCATCGCACGCATGGGCGGCGAAATCGGCGCCGACAGTGAGCCCGGCCGCGGCTCCCGCTTCTGGTTCGAACTCCCCCTCCCCCTCACCGATGTCCACCCGCCCCCCTCGCCCGGCCGTGCCGCCATCGAACCGCTCCCCAGAGCCCGCGTCCTCGTCGTCGAGGACAACCGCATCAATCAACTCGTTGTCGCCCGTATGCTCGCCCGGCTCGGCCTGGAAATCGACACCGCCGGCGACGGACAGGAGGCCCTCCATCGCGTCGCCCAGTCCCCCTTCGACCTCATCCTCATGGACTGCCAGATGCCCGGCATGGACGGCTACGAGGCCACCATGGCCATTCGCCGCTCCGAACTCCCCTCGCACCACACGCCCATCATCGCCCTCACCGCCAACGCCATGGACGGCGAACGCCAGCGCTGCCTCGCCGCCGGCATGGACGACTACCTCTCCAAACCCGTCGAGATCGGCCACCTCTCCCACGTCCTCGCCCGCTACCTCAAACCCCAACCGGCAAACGCCCCCGCCC
>JAFLBB010000143.1 GCA_017304135.1 Acidobacteriota bacterium
GCCCCGCTCACCACGCAGAAGATCTCCAACATCCCCGCCACATGCCCCACCGACGCTTGCTCGCTGCGTGGATATCCACAAGCGCCCACCCACAAAGGAAACGTCCGCTCCAGCGCCTCCGCCGTCACGCCGCCCGCGGGGCACGCAGGAATTGCGTCCCAATTGCCGCCATAAACCTCCGCCGGGCTGGCCATGCTTTGTCCTTGTGAATAAGTAAACAACAGTTCAATACAACTTTTTTGTCAGCCACATTCTACACCCCTCTCGCCTGATGCGCGTAAACTCCCTTCTAGGTTGAACACGCATTCCGGCGCTCAGTGCGAGTCACCCGGTGTGCGCGCAAAGGATGTGCCGTTACGGCAGGCGCGAAGCTCACCGCTTCCCCACCCGCCGCCGGCCGCCCTTGTGGGAGTTGGCGCAATGATCAAGCGCTGTAGCCAATGTATGGCTCCGCCACCCGGCCCGCCGGACGGAGTGCTCAACCCTCCCTCTCCCACTCCAGCCTGTTCCTTCTGCTTTCTTCCCTTCCGCCCCGCGCCGCTACGCTCATTCCGCGGCCGGGGCTTATACCCGTTCAGCCATCCGAAAGGAGTTCGGTCCTCATGAAGGCACCTCTCACGTCCCGCCCCGCATGCAGGCTCATGCTCGGCCTTCTTCTCACCGCAATGCTCGGCGCCCAGGAATTCCGCGGCCGTATTCAGGGCTCGGTCGCCGACACCACCCAAGGCGCCATCATCGGCGCCACCATTACCCTGGTCAATTCCCAAACCGGCGTCACTTCCACCCGCCAGAGCAACGAATCCGGCCGCTTCATCTTTGACCTTATTAACCCCGGCACCTATACCATCACCGTCGAGTTCCCCGGCTTCTCCAAGTTTGTTCAGGACAAGATCATCCTTCAGCAGCGCGCCGACGTCGGCCTGCAAGTGGTCCTCCGCACGGGCGACGTGCGCGAGGCCGTCACCGTCTCTGCCGCCGCCAGCATGGTCCAGGTCAATACCGCCAAACTGGAAACCACCGTTGACAGCCGCATCGTGAACAACATGCCGCAGATCTACCGCACCCCGTTCATGCTCGCCCAGCTCGACCCGGCGGTCGAGAAGAACGATGGCGGCACCGAGTTCCAGCCCTATCACAGCTGGGGCCCCAACAACCAGCGCGTCGGCGGCGGCGCCCGCTACAGCGCCGACCTCCAGGTCGACGGCGCGGCCGTCGGCGTCGGCGTGAAAACCGGCTACGTCCCCTCGCCCGACATGGTCCAGGAGGTCAACGTCCAGCAGAACGCCGTCGATGCCGAGTTCGGCCACAGCTCCGGCTCCAACATCAACCTCACCCTCAAATCCGGCACCAACGAATGGCACGGCTCCGCCATCTATCAGGGCCAATATCCCTGGGCCAACGCCTATGAGAACCGCGTCTTCCGTACCGTCAACCGCGGCCGCACCCACATCTACGGCGGCACCGTCGGCCACCCCATCCTGAAAAACCGCCTCTTCAACTTCGTCGCCTACGAGGCCTGGAAGAAGACCGACCCGCAAACACTCCTCCAGACTCTCCCCACCGAACTCGAACGCGTCGGCGATTTCTCGCAGTCCCTCAACGGCGCCGGCGGCCTCCGCGCCATCTATGACCCCTGGAGCACCATCACCTCACCCGACGGCGCCACCATCACCCGCACACCCTACGCCGGCAACCGCATCCCCACCTCCATCCAGGACCCCATTGCCACCCACTACCTCTCCAAGCTCTGGCTCCCCAACCGCCCCGGCACCGGCAACTACCACCTCCAGAACTTCGCCGCCCCTCTGCCCATCAATTTCCCCTACAAGAACTTCTCTGACCGCGCCGACTTTCAGTGGACCGACACCGTCCGCATCTCCGGCCGCTACAGCCAGTTCTCCACCCCCGTCTCGGCCCAAAACCCCACCGGCTCGGAATACTTCCAGTCTGACCGTGGTAGCCAGCGCGACGCCCGCTCTCTCACTGGCGACGTCACCTGGACGGTGAACCCAACCACCGTCGCTAACTTCCGCGGCGAGTATCACAGCTTTGTCGACGCCGCCAGCTACGATAAATACTACCCCGACACCAGTAAGTGGGCCGAACTCTGGCCGAATAACTCCTTCTATAAACAGACCTTCGCCGCCGGCAACGTCCCCATTCTCCTGCCCCGCATGTCCATCTCCGGCACCGATAACTCGCGTCTGCTCGACATGGGCCCCGGCGGCGGCTACTGGGACCAGCGCCCCAACGGCGATATGTTCAGCTTCAAGATCTCCCAACAGCGCGGCGCGCATTACCTCAAAGCCGGCGCCGATACTCGCGGCAGCCGCTCCAAGAGCTTCCTCTCCAGCTCCAACCCCGGCTTTGGCTTCGACGCCAATCCCACCACCAGCACCTATATTCAGCCCAACTTACTCCAATCCGGCGACGGCTACGCCACATTCCTGCTCGGCGCCCTCGCCCCCACCTCCGGAGCCCCCTCCAACTGGAACTCCAACGGCACCTCCATGCCCGCGCTCATCTTCCCGGAAACCTGGACCCGTGCTTACGGCGCCTTCATTAACGACGATTGGAAGATCACTCCCAACCTCACCCTCAACCTCGGCCTCCGCTGGGAGTTCCAGCACGCCTACCGCGAGAAGGAAAACCGCCTCACCCGCCCTCTCGATCTCAGCAGCCCCATCCCTGAGTTCCAGGGCGCCGGCGCTCCCGTCATGCCCGATGGCGTCAAGCAGTTCTACTCCGGTCCCTGGATCTTCAACGGCGCCTTCCAGTTCGCCGATGAAAACCAGCGCGCCCAGTGGAACTCCGGCTCCGGTACTCTCTCGCCGCGCATCGGCGTCGCCTATCGCATCAACGACCTCACCTCCATCCGTGCCGCCTACGGCCGCTACATCACCCCCTGGACCCTCGCCAGCTCCAACGAAGGCAACGGTGGCGGTGGCGCGAACCTCCTCGAGGCCAACGTCCCCGGCTCCTTCAGCTATTACAACGGCGCCTACCCCGCCGTCCAGGGCGTCCCCGTCATGCGCCTCCGCGACCCTTGGCCCGCCGCTTATCCCCTCGTCCAAACCAAGCAGCGCGCCCTCGGCCGCTACACCTCGCTCGGCGACAGCATCACCTACCTCCCCGACGAGCGCACGCGCCAGCACAGTGACCGCTTTAACCTCTCCTTCCAGCGCCAGCTCCCCACAGGTGTCGTCGTCGACCTCACCTACTATTACAACCGCTCCAACTTCCAGTGGGACCTCACGCGCGACCTGAACATGGTCGACCCCCGCATCGGCTATCAGTACAAAGCGGCCACCAACGTTCAAGTGGCCAACCCGTTCTATAACATCCTCACCACCGACAAGTTCCCCGGCGCACTGCGCTCCCAGCGCACCGTCGCCGCCACCTCATTGATGAAGCCCTACCCGCAGTACGGCGCCCTCAATGTCACCGAGGGCCGGCCCGGCGGCGACCTGCAGTATCAATCCGTTCAGGTGAAAGCTCAGAAGAACTTCTCCAGCGGCTACTCCGTCCTCGTCGGCTACAACTTCCACTGGCAGAAGGATGAGCGCTTCTTCGACAGCATTGCCCAGTACACGGACAACTACACCTGGATCAACTCCAACGCCGCCCGCCACCGCCTTACCGCCGCCGCCACCTGGGAAGTCCCCTTCGGCAGCGGCCGTAAATACATGAGCGGCGTCAACCGCCTCGTGGACGGCATCCTCGGCGGCTGGAACATTACCCCCACCGGCTTCTGGCGCTCAGGCCGCGCCGTCCGCTTCGGCGCCCTCACCGTCAACGGTGACCCCCACATCGACAATCCCAACCAGACCCAATGGTTCAACAAGTCGGCCTTCGCCCTCTTGCCCGCCTTCACCGCCCGCACCAATCCCTGGCAGTACGACGACATCCGCGGGCCCCAGCAGTTCAACATGGACGCCTCGCTCGTCAAAAGCTTCGCCCTCGTCGAACGCTTCCGCCTCGAACTCCGCATGGACGTCTTCAACGTCATGAACAACATCACCTGGGCCGACCCCGACACCAACGTCAACTCGGCCAACTTCGGCCGCTCGGCCAATAACAACCAGCTCACCGAAACCTACGGCCGCCGCACCCAGCTCGGCCTCAGGATTCAGTTCTAACCCAGGGCCACGGGCCCTTCCCGCGCGGCCGGCCGCACTCCCCAGCGGCCGGCCGCGCCCACTCTTCCCCGCCGCCCCCTCCTGCTGTACCCTATTTCCCAGCTATGCCCGATCGCATCGCTGGCTGGCTCGTTGAGTCCACGCCCAGCGAAACCCTCTTCACCCAACCCCCTGCCACCAACGCCTGGATGTTCTACGCCGCCATCGCCTTCCTCTGGGTCGGCTGGCTCTTCCAGCGCTCCTCCGGACCCTGGCGTGCCCTCGACCTCGGCATCGGCTGGGGCCTCTTCCTCCTCTCCCTCCTCATCCTCTCCCTCGCCCTCAATCGCACCGTCGTCCGCGTCTCCCAGCACGGCATCGACCGCCGCACCTCGCCCCTCCCCCTGCTCGAAAGCTCGAACTGCTATCCCCGCGCCGCCATCCAATCCGTCCACTACTGGCAGGCCGCGCAAGCCGCCCGTCGCCTCGACCAGGGCCCCTCCAAATCCTCCTTCCGCGCTGGCTTTGTCCAACCGAACGGTCTCGCCCGCGAGGCCCTCGGCGGCTTCACCACCGAAGCCGATGCCGCCCGCGCCGCTCAACTTCTCGCCGCCCGCTATGGCCTCACCCCCTCCAGGCTCGAACGCGCCAACGAACCCACCGCCTGGCGTGCCATCGGCTACCTGCTTTTTCTCCTCATCTCCCCCCTCATCCTGGCCCGCCTCGCCTCCTTCGCCACTGCTTTCTGGCAGGGGTGATTCGGAGTATCTCCTTCGTGATCCACTTGACACCAGCCCCCGCCTGTGATGGAGTAATTCCCGATATCGATAGCGGCGATGGCCTCGCTAGGATTCGGCCGCGCCGCAAACGTTGAGGGGGTTACATGTTTCAGGGGAACTGGGTCCGTTCTCTCGTCCGCTCTGGCGCTCTGCTCTGCGCCTCGACTCTGGCTCTGTGGGGCCAAACCGCCGGCACCGGCACACTGGTCGGTACAGTCACCGACACCAGCGGCGCCACCGTCGCTGGCGCCAAGGTCACCGTCGTCAACACCGGCACCTCGTTCACCTCCGAGGCTGTCACCAACAACGACGGCGCCTACTACATCCCGTATCTCGCGCCGGCCACCTACCGCATGACCGTCGAGTCGTCCGGCTTCAAGCGCTACCTCCGCGAAGGCCTCGTTATCCGCACCGGCGAAATCCCGCGCATCGACGTGCAGATGGAAATCGGCGGCGTCACCGAAAGCATCCAGGTCACCGGCGCCCCGCCGCTGCTGGAAACTGAAACCGCCGCCTCCGGCCTCGTCCTCTCCGGCAGCACGCTGGTCGCCATCCCCGTCAGTCAAAAGCGCCCCGTCCGCATGATGTACTACTACCCCGGCACCAACTCCATGAACGGCTATCACGTCCTCGGCCAACGCTCGCGCGCCATCGGCTACCAGGTCGACGGCGTCAACGGCAAGGAGCCCGGCATCGGCAACATTGGCGGCCCCAACGAACAGGTCTCCCCCACCCAGGACGCCTTCGAGGAAGTCAAAATCCACACCACCGGCATGCCCGCTGAGTACGGCCACTCCTCCGGCGGCCTCATGTCCATGGTCATGCGCTCGGGCACCAACCAGCTCCATGGCGCCTTTGAAAACCGCCACATCAACAAGAGCATGATCCACCGCAATTACCTGGAGCAACTGGCGCGCACGAATCCCTTCTCCTACAACGAAAACACCGCCATGCTCCATGGCCCCGTCTACCTGCCCAAGCTCTACAACGGCAAGGACCGCACCTTCTTCCTCTTCGGCTTCGCCCGCCATAACGAAATCGCCGGCACCTCCTCGGCCCGCCAAACCGTCCCCACCGTCGAGATGCGCAACGGCGATTTCTCCTTCGGCGGCCAAACCGCCCCCCGCCCACTCCCCGTCTACAACCCGCTCACCACCCGCCAGGATGGCGCCAACTGGGTCCGCGATCCCTTCCCCGGCAACGTCATCCCCAGGAGCATGTTTGACCCCGTGGCCGTCAACTTCCTCTCCCGCAATCCCTTCGTTGATCCCAACCAGGCTGGCATTCCCTCGGCCACCGGCCCCACGCAGAACCTCGTCGTCAATCAGCCCAAGGAGATTTTCCGCACCCGCCTCGACGCCAAAATCGACCACCAGTTCTCGGCCAGCCACAAGGCCTTCGGACGCTGGTCTCGCTCTGTCCACCGTGCCTGGAAGGGCGACTATCTCGCCCAGTTCGAAAACTGGCGGGAAATTGACCCCAACGCCCAGAACCAGCCCGTCGACCACACCAACATGGTCTTCTCCGACATGCTCATCCTCGGCCCCACCCTCAGCAACGAATTCCGCGTCGGCTTCAACCGCCGCATCCTCCGCGAAGCCGCCTTCACCAAGGATGGCGACTGGGCCAAGCAACTCGGCATTCCCAACGTCTCCGGCGCCACCTTTCCCTTCTTCAATATCGGCTACGGCCTTGCCGCCCTCCCCAGCTTCCACAACGCCGGCGAAGACATCACCATCCAGAACAACGTCACCAAGATCACCGGCAAACACACCCTCAAGTTCGGCTATGAGCTGATGCGCACGCGCTACAACGCCAAGGTCAGCGCTCTTCCCGGCGGCACCTACAACTTCGGCGGCACCAACGCCCCCTTCGTCCCCAACACCGGCAACACCTTCGCCTCGTTCCTGCTCGGCACCGTTACCAGCGCCACCTACACCGCCGATTTCGGAAGCTGGCTCCCGCGCTGGTGGTCCCACCAGGCCTACATCCAGGACGACTGGAAACCCATGCGCGGCCTCACCCTCAACCTCGGCCTCCGCTTCTCCTACGAGTCGCCTTACTCCACCAAGTACGGCCAGCAGTCCCAGTTTGACCCCACTGCCATCGACCCCCTCTCCGGCCGCCCCGGCACCATCGTCCACAAAGGTGGGGCTCTCGCCAAACGCGATCTGAACAACTTCGCCCCCCGCCTCGGCCTCGCCTACAACTTCAAACCCTCCTGGGTCTTCCGCGCCTCCTTCGGCATGATCCACCAGGACCTCTTCGCCGCCGACCGCAACATCCTCTTCCAGGAATATCTGGCCACGGCCAACGTCCAGGCCCCTGTCGGCGACCCCCGCCATGTCTTCCGCCTCTCCCAAGGCCCGCCCAGCGTCCAATTCAACCGCCAGTCCGATGGCTCGGTGCCCTTCGTCGGCACCAACTTCGCCGGCCGCCCCGCCCACATGTGGGACCCCAACATGCGCCTGCCCTACGTCATGAGCTGGTCCGCCGGCCTCCAATGGGGTTTCCGCGACAACTGGCTCATGGAGGTCCAATACCAGGGCCAGTCCGGCGTCGGCCTGCTCAATAGTTGGAACATGAACGTCGTCCCGCTCGACATCTCCACCGACACCGCCACCCTCAACAACATCTGGCAGAACCAGCAGAACTTCCGCCCCTTTCCCAACTACGGCGACGTCCAACTGTTCTCCAACTTCGGCCACAACTCCTACCACGGCGGCACGCTGCGAGTGGAAAAGCGCATGAGTGGCGGCCTCACCTTCAACGCCTTCTACACCATGAGCAAAACCATCACTGAAAATGAAGGCGAAACCGGCGACAACGGCGTCACCTACTACAACCGCCGCCTCGAAAAGGCCCGCGCGAGCTATGACGTCCGCCACCGCTTCGTCAACGTCCTCAGCTACGACCTCCCCTTCGGCCGTGGCAAACGCTTCATGAACGCCGGCGGCGTCGCCAATCATGTGTTCGGCGGCTGGCAGCTCACCTGGACCCAAACCTTCCAGTCCGGCCCGCCCTTCAACGTCAGTTTCGCCGGCAGCCCCAACCGCTACCTCAACGGCGAGTCGCGCCCCAACATCGTCACCACGCACGACGCCGCCCTGGTGGAAAACTGGACCCTCGGCGAAAACCGCTTCCCCATCCAGGCGCAAAACCCGTATCTCAACTTCTCATCGTTCGCCTATCCGACTGCCTTCACCCCCGGCAACCTAGGCCGCAACGTCTTTGAAGCCCCCGGCCTCAACTGGACCCAGGTCTCCATCGCCAAATGGTGGACCGTCAAGGAACGCTACCGCTTCCAGGTCCGCCTCGACGGCAATAACTTCCCCCTCAAGCAGCCCCAGTTCGCCAACCCTGACGGCACATTCAACGCCAACTCTCCTGGCGCCTTCGCCCGCATCGGCTCCGGCACCCGCGGCTCCTTCTCTGACATCGGCACCTCGAACACAAACCTGCTCTTCATCCTCCGCTTCGAGTTCTAGGCGCCAATTACAAAACGAACCCAACGAGCGGCCCGGTCCATCAGCCGGGCCGCTCCCATTTTCCGCACCACCCGCACTACGCCCACCCAACACTCCAAGAGCCAGTACACGATCCAGCCCGCCATCGCCGCCAACCCCAGCACTCCTCCCGTACACCACGTCGTCCCACGCCACCCAGCGCATTCCACCAGCTCTGGACCAGCCAGCCACGCCCTCGCCAACATCCAAGTGGAAGCGGCCATCGCCACCGGCACCGCCACATACGCCCGGTTCCGCCTCACCGCCCGGCTATGCCGCGACTGTGGAATCGACCGCCCCAGCAAGCGCTCCATGGTCGCCACGATGACTCCGGTAAACCCCACCACGGTGAGCAGCCCCACCCACCACATCCACATCGCCATCGGCCCAATTCTCCTTCATCTCCACCGCCTCCGTACGCTCCCGGTGTAGACTAACTCCGATGCGACGCCGCGACCTCCTCACCGCCTCCGCCTCCGCCCTCCTCGCCCAAGGCCAGTCCCGCCTCCGCATCGGCTTCCTCGGCGCCTCCCACTCCCACGCCCCCGACAAACTCCGCATCGCCATGACCTCGCCCGATTGGGAGTTCGCCGGACTCTGGGAACCCAACACCGCCCTCGCCGAATCCTACCGCCAGAAAGGCGCGCCCCTGCGCGACAAAGCCGCGCTCCTGAACGACTCCTCCATCCAGGTCCTCGCCATCGAAAGCGACGTCAAAACGCACGAAGCCCTCGCCCTCGAAGCCCTCCGCGCCGGCAAACACATCCACGTCGAAAAACCGCCCTCCGACAACATGCCCGGCATGCGCCGCCTCGTCGACGAAGCCCGCAAGCGCGGCCGCCTCATGCAGATGGGCTACATGTGGCGCCAGCACCCCGGCTTCGCCAAACTCCTCGAAGCCGCCCGCTCCGGCTGGCTCGGCAACATCTACATGGTCCGCGGCACCATGAACACACTCATCGATGCCGAACGCCGCAAAGAGTGGGCGCTCTTCCACGGCGGTCAGATGTTCGAACAAGGCGGCCACCTCATCGACCCCCTCATCCGCCTCCTCGGCAAGCCCACCAAGATCAGCCCCTTCCTCCGCCACCACGGCAACTTCCCTGACGGCCTCTTCGATAACACCCACGCCGTCTTCGAATGGCCCCGCGCCATGGCCACTGTTACCAGCAGCGTCCTCCAGCCCGGCGCCACCGCCCACCGCACCTTCGAAGTCTGGGGCTCCCAAGGCAACGCCGTCCTCCGCCCCATCGAAGGCCCGCCACGCCTCGTCATCGACCTCGCCGCCCCCGCCGGACCCTACAAGAAGGGCACCCAGGAAGTCCCGCTCGCCAAATACGAACGCTACGTCGACGGCTTCACCGAACTCGCCGCCGCCATCCGCGCCAACAAAGCCCTGCCCGTCACCCTCGAACAGGAACTCGACATCCAGGAGGCCCTCCTCAAGGCCTCGCTCATGTACAGCTAATTCATCGTTCATCTCACCAGGAGAATCATGGCCATCCAACGCTACGTCCGCTTCGAAACCAAAACCGGCCCCGCCATGGGCCTGTTCAAAAAGGACCTCGTCTACCGCATCAAAGGCGACCTCTTCGGCAAACACACCGTCGCCGAAAAAGGCATCGCCCTGAGCAAACTGAAGCTCCTCGAACCCATCGCCGCCAACAAAGTTTTCGCCGTCGGCCAGAACTACTTGAGCCACCTCGGCGACCGCCCCGTCCCCTCCAAGCCCGAGATGTTCTACAAGCCCCGCACCTCGCTCATCCCCAGCGGTGCGCCCATCGTCATCCCCACCGAAGCTGAAGACGTCCACTCCGAAGGCGAACTCGTCCTCATCATCGGCAAGCGCATCAAGCGCGCCGACAAAGCCGCCGCCGCCAAAGCCATCTGGGGCGTCACCTGCGGCAACGACGTCAGCGACCGCAACTGGCAGCGCGGCCCCGGCAAAGACGTCCAATGGTGGCGCGCTAAAGGCTGCGATACCTTCGGTCCCCTTGGCCCCATCGCCGTCCGCGGCCTCGACCACTCCCACCTCTTGCTCACCACCCGCATCAACGGCGAAATCGTCCAGCAGCAGCGGACCTCCGACCTCATCTTCGACACCGCCACCGTCGTCAGCTTCATCAGCCAGTTCGTCACCCTCGAACCCGGCGACCTCATCTACACCGGCACCCCCGGCAACACCCGCAAAATGGGCCCCGGCGACGTCGTCGAAGTCGAAATCGAAGGCATCGGCACGTTGCGCAATCCCGTTGTGGCCGAGTAGCCTTCACTCGCCTTCCCGCAGTTTGCACAGCCGCCTTCACACGCGAACAAACCGATGCTAGGCTCAGCGATCTTCGAACTGGCAGCGGCACAACGGGTCCCTCGGATCGCCGCTGCGACGCCCAAAAGGACCGTGCAGATATGGGATCTCACCGCCAGCCAGCGGATTTCACAATTTGAGACCGTTTTCTATTTCGGCGGTCGCCGCATCGCGCTTAGCCCGGATGGCGACCGCTGTGCCGCCGCGGAATGGAACAAGGGGCGCCATGGCGGAGTGGCCTGCTACGACGCGGTTACGGGGAACGTCCTCTGGCAGCGCTCCGACATCAGGCATACCCAGGCCGTTCGATTCTCCGCTTCGGGGGAACATGTTTACTGCCGTCTGAACGAAGGGCCCCTCCAGCAACTGAACGCCGCGACAGGCGAGACCACGCAGAAGTTCCGCGGTGCCTTCGGTATCACAGACAGCCCCTACTCCACGGACCGCTTACTCGAGAAATCCGCCGGGTTTCTCGTGCAAGCGGCGCGCGAGTTCGTCATCCCACGGGAGAGCTTCGCCCCCCTCGACGCCGCCTTTAGCCCAGATGCGTTGTGCCTCAGTGAAGGCGGAGGACCCGTCCGCTGCTTCGATTGCCACACAGCCCATGAACGGTGGCGCTACCAGCCGCCGCCCGGCTGCCATATCACCCGCCTCGTCTATCGGCCCGCTGACGGCAACTTCTATGGAGTCGAACTGCGATATCAGGAGGCTAGTTCACACCACCTCATCCGCTGCCACGCTCACACAGGGCAGCCCGAAACTGTTCGTCTTTTGCCCAGTCCCTCTAACATGGCATTCGTTCCCGCGGGAGACCTCGTGCTCGACACGCAAGGGGAGATGTTCGACCTCGCCACTGGCAAGAGCCTCGGCCGGCTCGAATTCCCCCAGCGCGAATATCCCGATCCCAAAGGTCCCGCTCACATTCCATCCTGAGGCTTGATCGGCCGTACCAACCATCCGCGCCGCGTCCAGGCCCTCACCGGAGTGATGCGAGCTACAATAATCCGCAAGTATGGCGGCATTCCTCTTCCAAATCGAGTGGGATTCCGCCAAAGCTCGCAGCAACCTCACGAAACACCACGTCAGCTTTGAGGAGGCCGCACAAATCTTCCACGACCCGCTTGCCCTTACGATCCCAGACGAAGAGCACAGCGTGGGGGAGTCTCGCTGGATTACTCTGGGGAAGGATGCACTCGGTCATTATTGCCTTGTCGTTCACACATACCAACCTGTGGACGAATCCGCGGCGCGGGTCCGAATCATCTCCGCGCGGCGGCCTGGACGCGCGGAAATCCGCGCCTATGAGGAACAACAATGAAAGCTGAATACGATTTCTCCAAAGGCGAGCGCGGCAAGTTCTATCGTCCCGACGCCGAGTTGCGCCTGCCCATTTACCTTGACGCCGACGTGCAAGACTATCTCGCCGCGCGTGCCGCTGAAAAAGGTGTCGCCCTCAACGACCTGGTCAACGGTCTACTCAAGCGCGACATCCAACTCATCGAATCCGTCAAGTAATCGCGCCCCCTTCCGCCCCCCCACATTTCGCTCGCCATCGCCCCCCGCCCTCGGCTATACTCGCTCCAAACCCTGGGACCACCATGACACCCCGCCTCACCCTCGCCCTGCTCCTGCTCTCCCTCGCCGCCGCCGCCCAGCCCAACCGCTCCGGCCGCCTCAACCCGCCCTACCTCGCCGAAATGCCCACCGTCGCTCGCGTCATGCAGGAAATCAGCGCGCCCACCGCCCTCGACGCCGCCGCCCGCCGCGCCGGCGCCTTCCAGC
>JAFLBB010000144.1 GCA_017304135.1 Acidobacteriota bacterium
GTGTGGCGGCGGGGAGTTGGCCATAGCGGGCGAGGAGGGAGGCGCGGCGGGGGCCGGGGTCGAACATGGCGGGGCCGGGTGAGAAGTGCATCGCGCGGACGTGGCCGTTGCCGGTGTCGAACCAGCCGCTGGCTCCGTTGACGAGGCGGGCCGGGTCGAGGCGGGCGATTTCACCGGCCAGGGAGCGGGCGGCGTCGAGGCCGAGGGCTTCCTGGCCGGTGGCTTCATCGAAGAGGGTCCAGAGGGCGATGGAGGGATAGACGCGCAACGATTCGACGGCGGCGAGGGCCGAGGCGCGCGAGACGGGCACGGGCAGGTCCTGCCAGACGAGCAGGCCGGCGCGGTCGCAGGCGGAATACCAGGCGGGCGGGGCGAGGGTGCGCAGGCGGACGGTGTTGAAGCCGAGGCGCAGGATGGCGGCGGGGTCGGGCGGCGGGGCGGTTTCGATGGCGGGGAACTCGATGCCGTGAAAAAAGACGGGCTGGCCGTTGAGGTGCGTGCGCATCACGCCGCGGGCGTCCTTGGCGACGGTGACGGTGCGCAAGGCGGCGTAGCTGGTGACGCTGTCGCCGGTGGCGAGGCGCACGGTCAACTGGTAGAGGAAGGGGTCAGACGGCGACCACAGGCGGGGGCGGGCGGGCTTGAGCCAGAGCTTCTCGCCGGCGGCTCCTTTGACGGCGGCCACCACTTGGGCGCCATCGCGGAGTTCGACTTCGACCTCGCCGGGCGAGTTCGCGGTGACGGTGACATTCAGCGCTTCGGCGGTGGGAACGGTGTCGGCCAGCAGGCGCGTGATGCGGTGGGCGGGAACCACTTCGCACCAGGCCGCGGCGAGGGCACGGGCGGCGTTGGGAGCGCGCAGGGAGATCTGCTGCTCTTTGCCAGGACGCAGGGCGTTTGTGATATCGGCGCCAGCGCCGCGCGTGGAGGCTGGCAACGCGAGGAGGGTGCCGTTGACGCGCAGCTCGCCGCCGTTGCTTTCGATGTGGAGAAGCACCTGCTGGCCGGTCTCAGGTGGAGGGAGCGCGACACGCTGCGTGCACGCGGCGGCTTCCCCGGCGCGGGCGGGCGAGCAGGAGGAGGCGGCGGCCAGAGGCTGCCATTTGCGGCGCATGAGTTGCGGACGGGGGTGTGGGGGCGGCTGGGCGGCAAGAAAAGTTGCGCCGGCGAGGGCAATGTAAAGAAGGAGCCGGTGGGGAAAAAGAAACATCGCGAGCGTCGTGGATCAATTATCTCTTACAGATCGGCCTAATTATGAGGGAAGTTTTACATTGCCACCTTTAACTTTCCTAACAATCTCTTTACGAAATACCCAGTAACTCAATGACTTAGCGAGAGCATCTCTATAGTGTGGTCAAGCAGTTTTCTTTTCGTGCCTTCCTTTTGGCGATGACGCTGGCATTGGCGCTGGCGCCCCAAAGCATCGCACAGAACGTGCAGGTGAAGTCAGCCGACGCGGTATACATGCCGGGGGGCGTGGACTCCAATAGCCCGGTGTGGTGGTCAGAGGCTGGGTTCCGCATGTTGAACTCGACGGGCTACTCGTTGCTGAGCACCGGCTCCAACCAGTTCTACTTCGAGACGACGGAATGGGTGGACGGGTTGCAGATGATGCACCTGCCGTTCTGGATGGAAGCGGTGTGGAAGGACCCCGATGGGGTGTTGTTCGGTTGGTATCACCATGAGCCGGGCGGTGTGTGTGCGAATGGGCTGACGGCGCCTGAGATCGGCGCGGCGGTCTCGATGGACAACGGGCTGACCTGGCAGGACCTGGGGATTGTGATGACGGCGGCCGATGCGCCGGACTGTTCGGCCAAGAACGGCTTCTTCGCGGGCGGGCATGGCGACTTCTCGGTGATTGCCGACCGCGCGGGCGAGTATCTCTACTTCTACTTCGGCAACTACGGTGGCGCGGTGGAAGGCCAGGGCATCGCGGTGGCGCGGATGGCCGTGGGCGACCGCTGGGGTCCGGCGGGGGCGGTGTGGAAGTGGCGCGACGGCGATTGGGGGGAGCCGGGGCTCGGAGGACTGGTGACGCCTATTTTGCCTGCGAAGGTGGCCTGGCAGGCCGCCAACACCGATTCCTTCTGGGGACCGTCGCTGCACTTCAACACGCACCTCGGGCAGTATGTGATGCTGCTCAGCAAGTCGTGCTGCGGCGAGCGCTGGCCGCAGGAGGGCATCTACATTGCCTTCGCGGGCGATGTGGCCGATCCGGCGTCGTGGAGCGAGCCGAGGAAGATCATCGACGATGTCGGCTACGGGCCCGGCTGGTATCCGCAAGTGATCGGCGTGGAGGAAGGCGAGACGGACACGCTGGCCGGACGCAAAGCGCGCCTGTACATCCATGGCATTTCGCTGTGGGAGTTGGAGTTTGCCCCGGCGCCGGCGCCAGCGGCTCAGTGAGCCGATGGGCCGGGCTTGAGCCAGCGTGAGAGGTCGGGCAGGAGCAGGTCGCGAATCTCCTGGCGCGAGAGATCGGCGGCGGTGACGAGTTGGATGCCGGAGTCGATTTCGGGCGCGGGCGCGCGGCCGGCGAGTTTTTCCCCGATGGCTTTCGTGGATTCGTAGCCCATCTTGAAGGGGTTCTGGGCGATGATGGCATCGATCCAGCCTTCGCGCAGATCGTTCACCAACTGTTCGGAGGCATCGAAGGCGACCAGCTTCACATGGCGGGCGCCGCGCGATTTGAGCGCCTGGACCGTGCCGGATGAGCTGGACTCGTTGTCGGCGAAGAGGGCGTTGAGGTCGGGATGCGCGGCCATCATGTTTTCGGCGGCAGCCATCGCTTTGGCGCGGTTGGCCATGCCGAACTGGAGACCGGCGATCGCGATGCCGGGGAAGTTCGCCTTCAACTCCTCCTGGAAGCCGTCTTCGCGCTCCATCGTCGAGGCGCTGCCGGGCATGAAGCCGATGATGCCGGCTTTGCCCTTGCCGCCGAGGACGGCGCCGACGCGACGGGCGGCGATGCGTCCGCCTTCACGGTTGTTGGTGGCGACATAGGTGAGGCGGTGGGGCGTGTCGATGGCCGAATCGAAAATGGACACAGGGATGGCGAGCTTGGCTGCGCGTTCGACGACGGAGACGAGCGCTGTGCGGTCCACCGGCGCGAGGACGATGCCGGCGAGGCGGCGGTTGACCATCGACTCGACGATTTCGATCTGGCGGCTGGAATCCACTTCGAGCGTGGGGGCATTCCATTCGATCTCAAAGCCGTATTCACTGGCCGCCTGCAGCGCCCCGGCGTGAACGGTTTGCCAGAAGATGTGGTTGGCGCCTTTGGGGACGACACCGACGACGGGCTTGCCGGAGCGGCGGCAGGCGGCAAGCGCGGCGAGCGCGCCGGTGAGCCCGCCCGAGAGAAGCGTGCGGCGATGCATGCGAACAATCCTCAGGAGCGTTCGCGGAAGAGGCGGGGCAGGAAGTCGCGCAGGTAGATGCGCCAGTTCTTCCAGACGTGGCCGCCGTCGGTGAGTCGGAAGTCGGTCTGGATGCCGCTCTCTTTCAACACGGCGAGCATGGAGTTGTTGGATTCCAGCAGGAAGTCGTCCTTGCCGATGCCGACCCAGAAGAGGCGGATCTGTTTGTTCCACTCGGCGCCCTTGCTGAGCACGGCCGCGTGCTGCTTCTTGAACTCGTCGGTGGAGCCGCTGGAACCGAAGATGCCCGAGCTGAAGACGCCGATGTAGGCGAACTTGTCGAGGTGGCTGAGGCTGATGTTGAGCGTCTGCGCGCCGCCCATGGAGAGGCCGGCGATGGCGCGCGAGCCGCGGTCGGCCTGCACGCGGTAGGTCTTTTCGACGAGCGGAAGGATGTCGCCCATGAGGTCGGCCTCGAACATCTCGGTGTTGCGCGAACGGGCGGCGCGGTCGCCTGATTTCACGGCGTGGCCGTCGGGCATGACGATGATCATGGGGCGCACACGGCCGTCGGTGAACAGGTTGTCGGCGATCATGCCGGCGCGGCCCACAGTGGCCCATTCGGCATCGGTGTCGCCGGAGCCATGCAGCAGGTAGAGCACGGGGAAGGCGTCCTTTGACGACTCATAGCCGGGCGGCGTGTAGACATGGACGCGGCGGTTGGCATGGATGGCTTTGGAGTAGTAGTGATGAACGTGGACGGTGCCGTGGGGCACATCGCGCCAGGCAAAGAAGTTGACCGGCGGGCCGAGGATGTCGATCATGCTCGTCGGGCCGCGGTTGCCTTCCTTCAGCAGCGGGTTCGCCGGATCGGGCATCGAGGTGCCGTCAACGACAAAGCTGTAGGTATAGAGCTCCGGTGTGAGTGGGCCGACCGTCGCCGACCAGACGCCGTCCTCTGACTTCGTCATGGCCTCGGTGGCGTTGGCGGCCATCCACTCACCGCGCAGGGCGACGGCTGTTGCTTTGGGCGCGCGGATCCGGAAGCTGACGCGGGCATCGGGGTGGATTTCAGGCGACTGGATGGGCGCGGGCTGGGGAGCGCGCTGGGCAAACGCGGCGGTGGCGATCAGTGTGAGTGCGAGAATGCGCATGCCAGGACTCTATCGAGTCGCGGCGGGCAGCGCAAGCTCCGGGGCATCGCGCCACAGACGGTCGAGGTCGTAATAGGCGCGCGCCGACTCGGTGAAGACGTGGACCACCATGTCGCCGTAGTCCATCAGCACCCACTCGGCGTTGCTGTAGCCTTCCACGGAGTTGGGGCGTTCGCCCACTGCCTTGAGCGACTTTTCCACCTCGTCGGCGATGGCCTGAATCTGGCGCTGGTTGGCGCCGCTGCAGAGCACGAACCAGTCGGCGAACGTGGTGACCGGGCGCAGGTCGATGGCACGGACGCTGGTGGCCTTCTTGTTCAGGGCCGCTTCCACGGCGGTGAGCCAGATGGGCTGCGGCGGGGCTTCCAGGGCGGCGGTGGCTGCTGCTGAGGGCGGGGGGGTGGCTTTCTTGGCCGGCTTGCGGCGGACGGTTTTGACGGCGGCGGACCCTGCGGTCTTTTTCGTGGCTATGTGCGATGCTCCTCTGCCTCATCGTACTAAAATGGAGGTGCATGCGTTTGATTGCCATCGCCGCGGGATTGGTGTGCGCCGCCGCACTGTGCGCCCAATCCACGCCCGGCAGCGCCTCCGAACAGGAGCTGGCGCGCGAGGTGGAACGCCTGAAAGAGTTGGTGGCCACCGGGGCGGCGCCGCGCCTGGCGCTGGATAACGTGCAAAAGAAGGTGGACGACCTCAAGGACGAGGCCATCCTGCGCGAGACGCTCTACGGCAAGCTGGAAGTGGAAGAGCTGACGCCCGATCAGGCCGATGAGATGGTGGCGGCGGCCGAGCGGCGGCTGGAGCGGCGGCGCGAAGCCGTGGAACAAGCCAAGCAGAAGGTGGAGGCCGGGGCGGCCTCGCGGGTGAGCCTGACGCCGTTTCTGGAAGACATGGACCGCATGAAGCGGGCTCTGGACGCGGCCACGACGCGGGCGCAGTTGCTCAAGGAGATCTCCGAGATCGCGCGGCGGGAAGCCGAGTATGAGCAGCGCGAGGAAGATGTGCCGCTGGTGCCGTATGGTCCGCTGCCGGTGGCAGAGAAGTTCGCGGGCGACGGCGTGTTTCTCACCTCGCACTGGCGCGAAACGGTGTTGGCGTTTGAGGCGCAGTTTGGACGCGGCCTTCCAGTGAGCGCCAACGGCGAGACGGCGTTCCACAAGGCGCTGGGCTACGACCATCGCGGACGCATCGACGTGGCCGTGGATCCGGATTCGGCCGAAGGGCAGTGGTTGCGCAAGCATCTGGAATCGCTGCGTGTGCCCTACTTCCTGTTCCGGGCGGCGGTGCGCGGCAAAGCCTCGGCGGCGCACATCCACATCGGGCCGCCGAGCGGGCGCATCCGCAGGGCCGACTAGCGGCACGGGCTGAGCGCGGGGCCGGTCACGGGGCCGATCGCAACAGCATCGTCACGGGCGCTTGGTACAATCGTGCTTCCATGCCCGAGCCCTCCGAAAGCAAGCTGCGAGTTCTGATTCCCCGCGAGAAGATCCACGCCCGCATCCAGGAGATGGGCGACCAGATCCACAAGGACTATCCGGAAGGGCCGATCTACATGATCGGGATTCTCAAGGGCTCGTGGATCTTCCTGGCCGATCTCGCGCGCGCCATCCCGCGCCACGTGCGCGTGGAGTTCATCGGCATCAGCAGCTACGGCCGGGGGAAGACGTCGTCGGGCGAGGTGCGGCTGACCAAGGACATCGACGTGTCGCTGGAAGGCATGGACATCATCGTGGTCGAGGACATCGTCGACACCGGGGTGACGCTGACCTATCTGATTCACCTGCTCGAACAGCGCAAGCCGCGTTCGATCAAGGTGGCCACGCTGCTGGACAAACCGTCGCGGCGGCTGCGGCCGATACAGGCCACCTATTGCGGCTTCACGGTGCCGGATGAGTTTGTGGTGGGCTATGGGCTGGACTTCGCCGAGGACTACCGCAACCTGCCGGAAATCTGCGTGGTGGAGTAGCCGCTGGTTCAGGCTTGCTTGCGCCTGGCCGCACGCACGGGGGGCGGGGCGGGCAGATTCATGCCGCCGAACAACTGCGCGATGGAACGCTGCAGGTCGGCAAAGATCTCCTCGGGCGGCCGCGAGGCGTCGATGGTGATGAAGCCGTAGCGGTCCGACATGCTGTCCAGCGCGCGGATGAGCTTCTCCTGGTATTTGACGAAGCTGTCGTACATGTCCTTGGCCAGGCCGAGGTCCATGCCGCTCTCCCAATAGTCGAACTGGCCGCGGCCGACGACGACGCGCGAGACGAGGTCGGGCACGCCGGCGCGGAGGTAGTAGACGACGTGCGGGACGATGGCGAAGCTGGCCACGTTTTCGATCCAGCGGCGGTCTTCTCCGCGGGCGATGGCGCGGGCGATGATGGAGAAGATGTAGCGGTCAGTGAGCACGACGAAGCCGGCGCGGAGGGCGGGGATGATCTCGTTTTCCAGGCGGTCGGCGAAGTCGGTGGCATAGAAGAGGGTCATCGTGATGGGGCCGAAGGTATTGCCATCCTTGGCCTGCTGGATGCCCTTGCCGGCGAGCGCGGAGCGGGCCATGCCGGTGTCGAGCACGGCGTGGCCGGAGGCTTCGAGCCAGGCGCGGAGGCGCTCCACCTGCGTGGTGCGGCCGACGGCGTCGGGGCCTTCGATCACGATCAGCTTGCCCTGCAACTCCGAGAGGTCAACGTCGGGCAGCGCGTCGCCGTAAAACTGCAGCGGGGTGAGGTTCATTGCGCCTGGCCCTCCGCGCTGGGGGCCGAACGCCGCCGGGGAGAGGGCGCGGGCGGTGAGGAGCTGAGTTCGCGGTCGACGATGGCGCGCATCTGCTGCTGTTGTTTCTCAATGGAGCCGGTGGCGTCAATGATGTGGAAGCCCATCTCCTCGGCCATGGCGTCATACTCCTCAAGAATGCGGCCCTGGAAGAGGCGGAAGCTCTCCACGATGTTGCGGCTGAGGCCGACGTCCATGCCCGCTTCGTAATACTTGATGGCATCGCGCCCACCCAGGATGCGGCCAATGGCGACTTCGAGCGGAACGCGGAAGTAGAAGGCGAGATTCGGTTTCACGGCGAAGCGGTAAAGGTTGCGCACCCACTGGCGGCTGACGCCACGCACCACGTCGCGGGCGAAGGCGGTGAAGGCGTAGCGGTCGGCGCAGACGATGGCCCCGGCCTTGAGCATGGGCAGAATGTAGCGCTCCATGCGGTCGGCAAAGTCGGTGGCGTGGATGAGGCTGAAGGTGGTGGGCGTGAACATCTCCTTCTTCTTGCCGCGGCGGGTGGTTTCCTTCACCAGCGGGGAGGAGTTCCAGGCGCTGAAGGCGACCGGCTTGCCTTGGGCGCGGAGGTATTGCGCGAGCAGGGAGAGCTGCGTCGACTTGCCCGAACCGTCGATGCCTTCGACGATGATGAGCTTGCCTTTGTGGCGATTGGGTTGCAGCGGGGGAAGGGGCATGGAAAGGAAGCCAGTATTATAGCCATATGCCCCGATATGCCGCTATCGACATCGGCTCCAACTCGGTGCGCATGCTGGCCGCCGATGTCGACTCGCACGGTAACCTCAACCCGCTTGCCAGTGACCGCCAGGTGACGCGCCTGGGCGAAAGCGTATTTGGCCAGGGTGTGATCTCCGAACAGGCGATGACGCTGGTGTGCGGCGTGCTGGCGCGGATGGCGCAGAGCTACCGCAAGCACGACATCAAGGCCGTGCGCGCGGTGGCCACGGCGGCGGTGCGCGATGCGAGCAACCAGCGGATGTTCCTGGACCGTGCGAGCGAAGCCATCGGTTCCCCCGTGGAGATCGTCTCCGGGCAGGAAGAGGCGCGCCTGATTCACCTGGGCGTGCAGTTGCGCTGGCCGCATCCGCGCAGCCGGGTGCTGATCATCGACATCGGCGGCGGCAGCGCGGAGATCATCGTGGGTGAGAACGGGAAGTTCCGCGACGCCTTTTCGCGGCCGCTGGGGGCGGTGCGGTTGACGGGCATGTTCTGCAAGCACGATCCGCCGGGAACCGATGAGCTGGCGGCGCTGCACGAGTGGATTGAAGAGAAGGCCTCGGTGGCGATCGAGAAGTTCCGGCGGCTGCAATTCCAGCGTGTGATCGCGACCTCGGCGACGGCATCGGCGATTGTCTGCGCGGCCAACCGCATTCCGCGGGCGCGGCGCGAGGAGGCCGACCGGCGGCGGGCAACGGCGGCGCAGATCCGCAAGCTCTTCCGCGACCTTTCCTCGCGCGACCTGGCGCAGCGGCGGCGCATCACCGGCATCGGGCCGCGGCGATCGGAGATCATCGTGCCCGGCGCGGCGGTGCTGATGCACGTGCTCGATCAACTGAAGCAGCCGGCGCTCTACTATTGCGCGGCCGGTGTGCGCGAAGGCATCATCGCCGACCTGGCGCAGCGGCGCGTGGGCGAAGAACTGTCGCAGCTCTCCTCCGAGCAGCGGGCGGTGATTGAGCAGACGGCGCGGCGTTTCGGCGTGGACATCGCCCACGTGCGCAAGATCGCCTCGCTGGCGCACACGCTGTTTGAATCGCTCGAGCCGTTGCACCGGCTGGCGCCGGACGCGGGCAAGCTGCTGGAGGCGGCGGCCTACCTTTACGACATGGGCCATTACATCAGCGACACGGGGCACCACAAGCACTCCGAGTACATCGTGCAGAACGCCGAGTTGCCTGGGTTCACGGCGCGCGAGCGCTTGCTGGTGGCTTCGCTGTGCCGCTTCCACCGCAAGTCGATGCCGGGCGCGCGGCATTTCGTGTTTCAATCCCTGCCCGCCGAGGACCGCCGCATGCTGCTGTTGCTGATTCCGCTGCTGCGGCTGGCCGACGCGCTGGACCGCGGCAAGGAGCAGCGCGTGCAGGCGCTGAAGTGTACGCTCAACAATGGAGCGGTGCAACTGCGCATCAATTCGCAGAAGGGCATCGACCTGGAGGCCTGGGCGAGCGGCCGGGTGGCGGAGATTTTCGAGCAGATTTATGGACGGAGCCTTACGGTCACAACGGCACGCGGCTAGCCGGCTTACGCTGCGGCAGTATGCGCACGAGACGCTGCGCAGCCGGCTGGGACGCGTGGCGTTTGAACTGCGCCACACGCGGCAGTCGCTCGACGCCGAGCGGATTCATGACCTGCGTGTGTCCATCCGCAGGCTGACGGCGGCTCTGCGCATTTTCGGCGATGCCGTGCCGGCGGCCGAGGCCAAGCGGGTAAGGGGCGAGTTGAAGGAGATCATGGAGCTGGCCGGAGCGGTGCGGGAGTTGGACATCGCGCTGGAAGTGGCGGCCAAGGCCGGGGCGGCCGAGGCCTCGCCGCTGGTGGCGATTCTGCGGGCGCAGCGCGGCGAAGGGGAGCGGCGGCTGCTGGAGGCGGTGCGTTCGGCCTGGCGCGGGAATGCAAGCCTGCGCTGGCGCGAACGGCTGCAGTTGCACGCATGAAAGGCCTGGCGCATCCGGCGTGGCAGCCGGAGGAACTGACTCCGGCGAACGCGGCGCGCGTGTTGCCGGAGCTGGCCGAGAGCTATTTCACACGCGGCGACAAGGCCGCGCGCGAGGGCACAAGCGAGGAGAAACTGCATGGCTTCCGGCTCAACGCCAAGGAGTTCCGCTATACGCTGGAGGCCTTTCGCCCGCTCTACGGGCCGGCGCTGGACCGGCACATCGCCAACGTCCGGCGCGTACAGACGGTGCTGGGCGATTTGAATGATTGCCGGGCTACGGCGGCGCTGCTGGAGCGCTACGAAGCCGTGGCGTTCGCGGACGTGGAGCAGGTGCGGAGGTTTCTCGACCAGGAGCGCGAGCGGCTGCGGGCGCGGTTTGCCGCGGTGTGGGCGGAGTTGTATGGCGAGGAGCGGAAACGGCGCACGCTGAAGCAGTATTTGCGGACGCGAGTGGCGGCGGGCGCGAGCGCTGAATTATAATGGGGATTGTGCCTCCTGCTGGGAGGTCGTCTAACGGTAAGACTGCGGACTCTGGATCCGCCTATCGGGGTTCGAATCCCTGCCTCCCAGCCAATCGCCTTTCCTTCCCCCTCGATTAGCCTGCTTCCCCACCTGATTGCGCGTTTGGTCGCCTGATTTTCGCGTTGTCCACTGGGAGAACATCATGCTGAAAACCCGTCGCGGCAAGGAGATCTGGCTGGTCACGCAACCCGACCATGCGGCGCTGGCCGGATTGCTGGCGGCGCACTGGGGGAACGGCGAGTTCGCGCGTCCGGGGGCGTTCGCCGCCTCGCCGGATGAGGAGAGTGTACGGCGTGAAGCCATACTGGCCGTGGCTGAGCACGACAACGGCTGGTGGGAGTGGGAGGCGGATCCGGACTTGTCGCCTGAGGATGGCCTGCCGCAGGGCCTGGGCGAGGTCCTGAAGGACCCTATTTCCGGCATGCAGCGCTGGCGGCTGGGTGTGCCGAGGCTGGCGGCGCGGCATCCCTATGCGAGCCTGCTGATCGGCGACCACGCGCAGTGGCTCTATGCGGCGCAGTTCGAGGAAGGGCATGCGGCGGAGTTGACGCATCCCCTGCAGCGCGGGCGCTCGGCCTATCCGCGCGAACTGGAGCCCGCGGCGCAGCGGTTCATCGCCGAGGTGCGCGAGATGCAGGAGGGTTTCCGCTGGCGCGTGTCGCAGGACCCGCTGTGGCGGAGCGCGCTTGAGCCGGAGCATCGCCTGCCGCACGCGCGGCTGGTGCAGATTCTCGATGCGCTCTCGCTGGCTTTGTGCTCGGACGTGATCCTGCCGGAGGGCGGCGGCGCGATCGGGCTGGGCCAGGACGCGCTGGAGTTTGCCGATGTGCCTCGGAGCGAATGGGGTGACCGGGTGACGCTGCGGCTGCATCCGGTGGGGGAGGGGCGCATGGCCGTGGACCCCTATCCGTTTGCTGAGCCGGAGTTGCGCGTGGCGGTGGCGGCGCGGGTGGCCACGGCGGGCAGCGACTGGCGCGCGGCCGAGCGGCGATTGATGAGCTTCACCTTCGCACGGCCGTAAGGCCTCAGGCGCCCACGGCGGCGCTGGCTTCGGCCACGGCGCCTTCCATCTCAGCGCGGTATTGGGCCAGCAGCTCCGGCGTGGTGGCTTCAAAGCGCAGCACGAGCACGGGCTGCGTGTTGGAGGCGCGGGCCAGTCCCCAGCCGTGTTCAAAGAGGACGCGCACGCCGTCGACGCTGATCACCTTGTGCGACTTCGAGTAGCGCTCCGAGACGCGGCGGATGATTTCGAACTTGGTCTCGTCGGTGCAATCGACGCGGATCTCCGGCGTGGAGACGGTGGTGGGCAGACCGGCGGTTTGGGCCGAAAGCGGCTTGCCGGAGTTGGCCACGATTTCGATGAGGCGGCATGCGGCGTAGAGCGCGTCGTCGTAGCCGTGATAGCGGTCGGCGAAGAACATGTGGCCGGACATCTCGCCGGCCAGCTCGGCGTGCTGCTCTTTCATCTTGGCCTTGATGAGGGAGTGGCCGGTCTTGTACATGATGGGGTTGCCGCCGAGCTTTTCGATCTGGTCGTACATGACCTGCGAACACTTCACTTCGCCGATGAACTTGGCGCCGGGCTTGCGGGTGAGAATTTCGCGGGCGTAGATGAGCAGCAGAAAGTCGCCCCAGATGACGGTGCCGTGTTCGTCGACGGCGCCAATGCGGTCGGCGTCGCCATCGAAGGCAAGGCCGAGTTCGGCGCCTTCGCGGCGGACGGCTTCCTGGAGCAGGTGGAGGTTTTCTTCGACGGTGGGGTCGGGATGGTGGTTGGGGAAGTTGCCGTCCATCTCGAAGTAAAGCTCGGTGGCCTCGACGTTGAGCGTGCGCAGCAGGCGCGTCATGGCGGGGCCGGCGGTGCCGTTACCGGCGTCGACGACCACTTTCACCTTGCGTTCCCATTTAAAGAACGAGGCGACGTCGGCCACGTAGTCGGGGATGATGTCGTGCGGTGTGACGCTTCCCTGCCCCGAGGAGTAGTCGCCGCTTTGGATGATGCGGTAGAGCTCCT
>JAFLBB010000145.1 GCA_017304135.1 Acidobacteriota bacterium
GTCAGCCATGGGCGCATGCTACCACCGGCGCGGGCCGGTGTCGCGCCCTGGGCAATACCGCGAACGAGGCGCGGCGTGGCATCATATGCAGGATGGATGTCATCGTCGGCCACATGGGCTGGATTGAGGTGATTTGCGGTCCGATGTTCTCGGGCAAGAGCGAGGAGTTGATCCGCCGCCTGCGCCGGGCCATGATCGCCCGCCGCCGCGTGCAGGTCTTCAAACCCGCCCTGGACTCGCGCTATTCCGAGGACCACATCGTGAGCCACGCCGACACGCGGCTGCCCAGCATCGCCATCAACCACCCCGGCGAGATTCTTTCGCAGATCGACTGGCGGACACAGGTGATCGGCATCGACGAGGCCAATTTCATGGGGCCTGACCTGGTGGAGATCGCCACCCAACTGGCCGACTCCGGCAAACAGGTGCTCATCGCCGGTTTGGATACCGACTACATGGGGCGGCCTTTCGTGCCGATTCCCGATCTGCTCTGCCTGGCCGAGTCGATCACCAAGACCCTGGCCATCTGTATGCGCTGCGGCAACCTGGCCAAGCACACACAGCGGCTGGTGGAGAATGAGGATCTGATCGTCGTGGGCGCGGCCGGGATGTATGAAGCGCGCTGCCGGCGCTGCTTCGAGCCCGGCCTGCCACGCCAGGAGAGCTTTTCGTTCGCCCATCCGGCGTTGCCCTCGATGAGCAAGCCGGGCGGGGAATAGCGGACTGTGCATTCGCTGAAACGCGATCCTCCCCTGTTCCGTCCATCCCCTTGAATCAGCTACACTAAAAAGACAACTCAATCGTTGTGGAGGTAATTGGCCGTGAGTGATCCGTATTCCCCTTCTGAAGGCGCCGGGCTCAAGATTCCCATTTTGTTCGGCATTGTGATTGCGCTGCTGGCAGCCAACGTCTACTTGTTCCTGCAACTGGACGCGGTGAAGACCGAAGTGGCCACCATGCGCGAATCGCTGCTGAACGAAGTCTCCAACATCAAGGAGACGTCGTCGATGTCCACACAAGCCAGCCGCCGCAACCTGGAACGGTTGAAGGAAGAGCTGGAAGCGGCGCGCCGCCAGGCCGCGATGGCCGCCGGCCAGGCCAAGACCGATGCTCTCAAGCACGCCGATGATCTGAGCGCCCGGCTGGCCGCCGAAACCAAGCGCGCCAACGAGCAGACCAAGCAGGAGCTCTCGACGAAGGTCGAAGAGGTAGCGGCCACGGCGGAGAACAAGATTGGCGCCGTATCCACGGAGGTCGGCACCGTGAAGCAGGAGGTCGCCTCCACCAAGAGCGAACTCGACAAGACCATTCAGAACCTGAAGCGGACTAATGGCGACCTGGGCGAGCAGAGCGGCCTCATCGCTACCAATGGCCGCGAACTGGCCGCCTTGAAGCAGCTCGGCGAGCGCAACTACTTTGAGTTCAAACTGGCCAAGCAGAAGCTGCCCGTGAAGGTCGCCGACATTTCGGTCCGTCTGACAAGGGCTGATCCGAAGAAGAACCGCTACAACGTCGAGATCGTCGCCGACGACAAGCGCTTCGAGAAGAAGGACAAGAACATCAACGAGCCGGTGCAGTTCTACATGTCCAAATACCGCCAGCCGGTGGAACTCGTGGTGAACGAGATTCGCAAGGACATGATCGTCGGCTACCTGGCTCAGCCCAAGGTGCAAGCGGCGCGCGCCGCCAACTGAGCGCCAACCAGGGAAATCAGAGAGGCTGCTCGCACATGCGGGCAGCCTTCTTCGTTTCCGGTGGCCCTATTCCAGGGGCAGGATGGATACCAGCGCCTTGCGCGAGCCGGTGAGGCTCACTTTCAGCTTTTCACTTAACGCCAGGTTGCCCTTGAGCGTCACGATGTAGTGGCCACGCATGGCCTCGAAGATGCGCTGGGCCGGCTTGCCGGTGGCTTTCCCCAAGTCGCGAATGGAGAAGCTGGCCCCGCCGGTCTGTTCGCCCAGCATGCGCATGAGGCCGCGTTCGCTGCCGGTGGCGTAGACGGGGAAGACGCTCACGCCGTTCTTGCGGCACATCTTCACGGCGGCCTTATCGGTGACGCGGCTGTTGCCTTCCATGCCGGCCGTGAGCAGTAGAATCACGCGGCGGTAGGTGGCGTTTTGGAAGCCGCCGTCGGCGGTGGCATAGACGGCATCGAGCACGCGCGGGTCGTTGCCGAACTTGATCCGCGACACGGCTTCGAGCAGGGTCTCTTTCTTCGAGGTGAAGTCCTGCACCAGGTCTGGCGAGGAATGGTAGGCGACCAGGCCCATCTGCTCCTTTTCGCCCAGTTCGGCGATGAGCGAGGCGGCTAGGGGCTGGACCATGTGGCCGACCAGGCTGGCATCGACCAGCAGCATGGTATCCACCAGTCCCGTCTTGTATTCGACGCCTTCGATCACCTTGGCCGCTCCGGCGTCGGTGATGGTGAAGTCGCCCGGCTGCAGGCCGGTGATGGCCTCGCCTGTTTTGGCGTCGACGACGGTGACGAGCAGTTGCGTGGCGGCGCCGCACAGGGCCGGCGCGAGCAACAGCAGAAGTCCGCGCAGCCAGCTCATACGCGCCTACTCGCTGGCCGGGTTCTTGCCGCTGTCGTTGGAGGCCGAGCGCGGCGCGCCGCCCTTGCGTTCCGGTTCCGGGCCGGTGACGATGGTCACCTTGGCGCCGGTATCGAGCCGGTTGATGCCGGTGGTGGCCACCCGTTCGCCGGGCTGCAGGCCCTCGGTAATCTCGATCTCGTTTTCGAAGCGCTCCCCGAGCTTCACATCGCGGGCATCGACAACCCCGGCTTCGTTCACGACGAACGCTTTGTTCGTGCCCAGGATGTAGGTGACGGCGCGGTTCGGCACGACGCGGATGGTGTCCACCTTCTCCGTGGTCAGCTTGCCGCGGGCATAGGAGCCGGCCTTCAGGACGTTGTCCGGATTGTCGATCAGCGCCTCGGCGATAAAGGTGCGCTTGGTCTGCTCCACCGTCGGCGAAACGCGCCAGATGCGCCCGCGGAACACGCGGTCGTTGAACGCCTCGACACGCACCTCGCAGGTCTGGCCCACCTTGGTCCAGGGGGCCATGCGCTCGGGAATCTCCAGCCGCAGGCGGAGCTGTGACGTCTTCACCAGCGTGAACAGCGGGGCGTTGGGACGAACATAAGCGCCCTGGGTGACGGTACGCTCCTTGACGCTGGCGGCAAAGGGCGCGCGGACGGTGGTGTCGCGCAGTTTCTTCCGCTGCAGTTCGACGATGGCTTTGAAACGCTCCACTTCCTGGATCAGGTTGCGCGTCTGGTTGAGGGTGGCGTCGTAGGCGGCCTTCATGGCCTGGAGGCGAGCGCTGGCGGCGTCCAGGTCGCTCTGGGCGCCGATCTTCTGATCCACCAGGGCCACCAGCCGCTTGTGGCGTTGGGTGGCCTCGGTCAGGTCGGCCTGGGCGCGGCGCACTTCGGGAGTTTCATTGATGTCGCGGACGCGGTCTTTCTCATCCCGTAACCCCAATCTTTCCAACGACTGACGAAGCTGGGCGTCGTTCTGGGCGAGAATGTAGCGCTGCTCTTCGTCGCTCACGCGGGCGAGCACGGCGCCTTCCTTCACCATGTCCCCCAAATCGTAGTTCACCTCCACGATCCGGCCTTCGATTTCCGCGCTAATGACCACCTCGTCATAGGGATAGAGGGTCCCCACCGATTCCACGACCCGCGTCAGCTGGCGCGTTGCCACAGGGGCGATGCGAACCTGTTGCGGTCCCCCATCCTTCTTCTTGGCCGTCAGCGGCGCCTTTCTTTCACAGGCAGTGAAAGCCAAGGCTGAGACCAACAGCGCGGACGAGAGGAGCCTGGAAGCCATAGGGATTACAATATTCTGGCGCAATCCTGTGCGATATGCCACACATTCTCGGCGATTGATCGAGCCCTGCGGTTACCGTCAGCCCGACCATACTCTGGTTTGGCTTCGTTTCGTCGCCCGGAGGAAGTGGGTGTGGCGAAATCGTACAACAACCACAAATGTCGTCTAGACCACAGTTGTTGGGGGCTGCGGAAAGCCAGAAATCCCCTAATTTCCCCCCTGCAGGTGTCCTCAGCCTAGTCCGATAAACTACCGGAGGACTCTTCCTGGGAACGTACCCCTCAGGGTTACGCTGCACCCTGGAACCGACACAATGAGCTTGGTTCCTGCAGCCAATTGGATGGGCAGGGTGTTTACCTGGCTGGTGATCGCCTTGGGCCTCGGGACGTTGTTTTCCGGGCTCTCCGACTGGCAAGCGCTCAATACTCCCCGCGGGTATCTCTACTTCCTGATCGCGCTAAGCGCGACCGGCGTACGGGTGCGTCTGCCGCACCGCCACGGTCCCATCAGCATCAACTTCGTGTTCGTCCTGCTCGGCGTTCTCGACCTGCCCCTCAGCCAGACGCTGGTCATTGGGGCGAGCACGGTGCTGCTGCAGGGCTACATCTACCGTTTTGACCGGCCCAAGTTGACTCCGCCACTGCTCTACCAGGTGTCGGCGACGGCCATCGCGATTACGATCACCTACCGCGTCTACGGCTCAACCTGGCTCAGCCACGAGGAGTTGCACAGCGTCTATCGCCTGATTGTGGCCTCCGGTGTGTTGTATTCGATGAACACATTTGCCGTCTCGGCCTGGGCGGCCTTCCGCGAGGGAGGCAACCTGGCGCTGGCCTGGCGCGAACTGAACGTGTGGGCGTTTCCCTACTACATGGCCGGCTCCATCCTGGCAGCCCTGTTTCATTTTTCACAGTCGCTGCTGGGCGGCCAATCGCCGGTGCTGTTGCTGCCATTCGCCTTCATGGCTCACTGCGCCTCGCACTCCTACCTCGGCCGGCTGGCCAATCAGAAACACCATTTGGAGCGGATGGCCGAACTGCACATGCGCACGATTGAGGCCCTGGCCCTGGCCATCGAAGCCAAGGACCACACGACGCAGAATCACCTCCAGCGGATGCAGATCTACTGCCAGTCCATCGGCCAGGAACTGGGGCTGCCGGCGGAGGAACTGGAGGCCCTGCGCGCCGCCGCCGTGCTCCACGACGTAGGCAAGCTCGCCGTGCCGGAGCACATTCTGGCCAAGCCGGGGCGGCTCACGCGCGAAGAGTTTGAAAAGGTCAAAATCCACCCTTCGATCGGTGCGGAGATCCTGGAGCGCGTGGACTTCCCGTACCCGGTGGCGCGCATTGTGCGCTACCACCACGAGAAGTGGAATGGCGGCGGCTACCCGTCGGGGTTGCGCGGCGAAGAGATCCCGGTGGGCGCTCGCGTGCTCGCCGTGGTGGACTGTTTTGACGCCCTCATTTCGGGACGGCCCTACCGCCCGGCGTACTCGATTGAGGAGGCGCTGCACAAGATGGCGGCCGAATCCGGAGTGAGTTTCGACCCGCGCGTGGTGGAATCGCTCTTCCGCGGGTATCGTGAATGGGAAGAGCGGCTGGCCGAACGCGAACGGATGCACGCCTCGGTGGAGCGTGATGTGGCCACCGAGATGGCGCAGCGTGACCAGGCGCAGCCGGGCCCGGCGCTGGCGCTGAGCCGGCCGGCGTTCTTCGACAGCATTGCCGCCGCCCGCCAGGAGGCGCAGGTGCTGCTGGAACTGGCCCAGCAATTGGGCAACTCGCTGCACCTGGATGAGACGTTGTCGGTGCTCTCGGCCGGGCTCAAGCAGATGATCGCCTTCGACTCCATCACCATCTACGTGCTGCGCGACGATCAGCTGTCGCCGCGCTATGCCAGCGGCGATTGCGCTTCGATTCTGCTGGCCCGTGAAATCCCGGTCGGGCAGGGGCTGGCCGGATGGGTGGCCCTGCACCGCAGTCCGGTGGTGAACGGAAACCCGCGCGTCGAACTGGGCGCCGCCGATGGCGTGCGCGCCGGGCAGTTGGAATCCGCGCTGGCCTTGCCGCTGATGGGCGTGGAGCAACTGGCGGGGGTACTGATGCTCAGCCGGCGCACGGCCGAGTCGTTCACCAAGGACCACCTGCGGGTGTTGCTGACGGTGACCAACAAGCTAGGCGTGGTGGTGGAAAACGCGTTGAAGTACGAGCAGGCCACTGCGTCGGCGTCCACTGACTTCCTCACCGCGCTGCCCAACTCGCGCTCGCTGTTCCTGCAATTGGAGAACGAGATTGCCCGCGCTAAACGGGTTAACGGTACGCTCGCCGTGCTGGTGACCGACCTCGACGGCTTCAAGCTCGTCAACGACCGCTACGGCCACCTGGAGGGCAACAACGTGCTGCGCGCCGTGGCCAAGGCGCTCCGGCTCAGCGTGCGCGAATACGACTATGTGGCCCGCATGGGGGGCGACGAGTTTGTCATCCTGATGCCGGGCATGAAGCCGGGCGATCTGCAGGAAAAGGTCGCCACGCTTGACCACGCCGTGTCGGCGGCAGCCGCCTCGGCCTGTCCCGAAGCCGGCATCGCCCTCAGCGTGGGCATCGCGCAGTTCCCCCACGATGGGCCTTCGGCCGAACAACTGCTCGCCGAAGCCGACCATCGCATGTACCAGAGCAAGCAGCAACGCAAACGGATGCGGCGGCGCGCGGCGGCGGTTGGATTTGATTTCGAGCGAGGCGCCGCGGCCGGCGGCACTGCCGGATCCCCGCGCTAACCGCTCCTGGTCAGCGCTCGGATTCCTCTTCGGTCTTTTCCACCAGCTTGTCAACGGCCATCCCGTAGATCACCGGCTTGCCCTCGCGGTCGCTTTGAAAGTAGATGCGCTGGCTGTCGGGAGTGAAGCGCGGTCTCACGGCCGCGGCGTCGCTGGAGCGGTGTTCACAGATGGTCAGTTCGCGCTTGACTGACCGCACCAATAGCAGGATGTAGGGCTGCGCCTTGCCGCGGCTGGCGCCCACAATCACACTGCCGTCGGCGTTGGCGCTGAAGCTCGCAAACTGGCTGGTGACCGAAAGCAGCGTATCCTCGCCCGTGTCCGGATTCAGTTCGCGCAGCACGTTGGCTTTGCCCGCCGTGAGCGGGTCGAGCAGGTAAACCAGCGTCCTGCCGTCGCGGCTCCATTCAGCGGCCAGCAACTGGCCCGGCTCCGTCTTCAGCTTCTTCGGCTTCGCGCCGTCAAGGAAGGCCAGCCACAAGCCGCCTTCGGCGTCGCGCACGGCCAGCGAAGCACGGCGGGGACGCGGCATCGGATCCAGGACCGGCAGCGGGAACTCTCCCAGCACCGCCGTGGAGCCCTTGGCGAGCGGCACCCGGCGCAGCAGCGAACCGCGCTCGCGTTGTTCCACCACGATGGCGGAGGGGCCATCAGGGATGGCGGCGACGCCTGCGCCTGGCAGAACCCCGCCTTCAAAGGTGAAGAGCGCGCGGGGCTTCAGGCCCGACGAGGGTGTCATCCAAAGATTGCTCTTCGATATGTACAGGACATTGCGCTCATCCGGGGTCAGCGTGAGTGAAGCCGGATCGATAGGCTCGTCTTCGCTTAGTTGGCGGTGTTCGCTGGAGCGGAGGTCCATGGCCCAGGCATGGGCCGCGCCGCCGCGCGACGAGGTGTAGAGCAGGAAGCGCCCGCGGCGCGAAAAGGCGATGGCATTGGAGCGCGGCAACTCGCTGGCGAAGCCGGGCTCTGTGTAGCGTTGGAACTCGAACTCGGTGGCGCTGTCGAGGAAGCGCTGGCGGACGGAAGGGGCGCTGTGTGCGTCGGCGGCATAAGCCGCTCCGCCCATCGCCGCCAGAAAGGCCCTGCGCGCAACCATCCGTTCCATCTTACTGGTTCATTCCCATACAGAATTGGATGGCGGGCTGGGGAGCCCGGTTTCGACACACTTTGTGCCCGCCAGCAGCAGGAATCCGTCCAGAGGGGACGCTTAGCGCCGCGCCACCAGGGAGTGGCTCTCCTGGTAATGCCGCGCCAGCAGGTCGCCGCCAAAGTCGCCCGTGTAGTCGCGCCACACGGAGTGGACGTGATTGGCGCCATTCTGCGTGTTGTCGAACTCGATGAGGAACTTCGGCGTGGCGATGCGGTAATAGTGCGGGTCGCCGAGCTTCTCGCCGCCGGCCCAGGCGAAATTCACATTTGTGCCGGCCGCTTTGAACTGGCCCATGCGGTAGGCATGCAGTTCAGGAGGCATGTTGGCGGCGTAGGCTTCGACGATGGCGGCCAGCATCTCACGCTGGCGAGCGGTCATCTTGGCGGCGCTGAGGCCGTCGGGCTGTCCGGCGATGGACGCCTTGCGCGAAGCCGCGGTGAGGATGTCGGCAAACGCCTTCTCCTGCACCAGGGCCGTTTTCTTCTGGGCGGCGGTGAGCGAGGTGTAGAGCGTGCGGCCCAGATCTTCCTCGCGGCCCAGCAGGCGGAGCCCCTTGCGTGGCCCTTCGCGGACCTCGGCCGGATTGGTGCCGAAGAATGAGGGCGAACCGGCCAGCTTGCCGTTCTTGAGCACGAAGTTCTGGCTCAGGTGGTGGCCCTCCACGCGCAAGCCCCACGAGCCGGTGTCCGACGGCGTGCCGAAGATGCTGACGTGATACTTGAGCGGATCGCGGCGGTTGCCGTCGTCCTTTTCGAGGATGCGCAACACATCTTCCAGGCTCATGATCGTGGTGGCCTTGATGAAGCCCGCCTGGCTCAACGCCGAGGCCAGCAGCGACATTGCCAGGTGGCGCTGGTAAGGCTGCATCTCACCGAGCGTCAAGCCCAGCCGCGAACGCTTGAGCGATTGTTCAATGTTGTTCCCCGGCACGAAGTGAAAGAAGAACCGCTCCTCGCCGTCGAAGGGGAAGGTGGCCTTGGCTTTCTGCTCCTCGGTGAGCGAGTTGAGAAAGGCGTTGGCGGCCGACGCCATCACCGACGACGTGCTTGTTCCGTTGTAAGCCATCCCCAACAAACCGGCGGCGCCGGCAGCAATCAACACGCGAGTTAGGTTTCCAGACACGCAGGCGATTCTATATCACCCGCACGCCTCGCCACAAGCGAACACGGGTTCAAGGCGGCGAAGCCGCACCCTACTTGCGCGCCAGCGCCCAGGCCAGCATGATCCAGGCGGCGATGAAGCTGAGCCCGCCCAGCGGAGTGATCGCCCCCAGCCAGCGCATGCCGAAAATCGCCAGCAGATAGAGGCTGCCGGAGAAGATCAGGATGCCCGCAGCCAACAGCGCGCACACGAGCGACGCCTGCCCCGGCTTGATCGCATCGAGCCGCGCCAGCACGGGAACGATGAGCAGTCCGAGCGCGTGGATGAAGTGATAGAACACGGCTTTCTCATAAACGCCCATCGAGTAGCCGTCGAGCTTGCCCTTCAAGCCATGTGCGCCGAATGCGCCCAACATCACCGCCAGCGCCAACAACGCAGCGCCCGCCGCGCTCCAGTTCATGTCGTGGAAGCCTCCGCTTCCAGCTTCGCATGACATCGCGCCGCCGGGCTGTGCGCGGTAGTACCGTAGAACGCATGGAAACGCATCCGCGCCTGAATACCGCCGTTCTGGCATGTTGCCTCCTGTGGGGCGTGGCCGGTGCGCCTCATTCCCTACAAGCGCAATCGCAGCAGGCGCGTCCGTTTGCCATTCCTACGTTCGAATCGCTGGGCCTGTATTGGAACCGCGCGCAGGCGGCGGGCGAGTGCCGGGTGCGCTATCGCACGGCGGGCGAAGGTGACTGGCGCGACGGCTATCCACTTGTCTATGATGCGCGCGAAAAGCAGTATCGCGGCTCGCTCGTCGAGTTGAACGCTGATACGGAGTACGAGGTGGAATTGGATGCGGGCGGAGGGAAAGCAACGCTGCGCGCGCGCACCTGGAGTGAACGCTTCCCTGTTGGAAAAACGACGGAGCTCAGCGGCGCGACCGACCGCACGTTGACCATCAGCGAAGGCGGCACGGCGCAGGCCTGGCATGTGGTGACCCCGGCCGCTGGCGGCAAGTTCACCAGCGATGTCTTCAACCTCTCCGATCACAACATTGTCGTCGAAGCCGACTACGTCATCCTGCGCGGCCTGGAGTTGAAGAACGCCGCTGTGCATGGCGTTTTGATCAAGGCCGGCGTGAAGCACGTGGTGATCGAAGACTGCCGCATCACGGGCTGGGGGCGCGTGGGCGGGGCCCGCGTGTGGGGCGTGTTCACTGGTTCCGATAGCGCCGTGTATGCCGAGAAAGGCGCGGGTCATCTCATCGTCCAGCGAAATCTCATTGAGTATCCCAGGGGCGGGGCGAACGATTGGGAGAGCGGCCATCCGTCCGGGCCGCAGGCGATTACGCTCATCGATTCGAGCGGTGAGAACGTGATCCGCTACAACACGATCCGCTCCAGCGACGACCACGGCTACAACGACGGCATCGGCGGCGGCAGCAACTACAGCTTCGAAGGCAGCCCGAACCGCGATTCCGACATCCACGGCAACATCGTCTCGCACTGCTGGGATGACGCCATCGAAAGCGAAGGGGCCAACCGCAATGTGCGCATCTGGAGCAACTACCTGCACCACACCTTCGTCCACGTGGCCACGGCGGCCACGGCGATGGGGCCGTTGTATGTCTTCCGCAACGTGTTTGGCTTGAGCCGCGTGTCACACCAGGATTCCTCGGGCGGCATGATGATCAAGACCGGCATGAACACGGTGACGCTCAACGGCGAGCGCGTGAGCACGGGGCTCGGTTACCGCTTCATTTTTCACAACACAGCGCTGCAGCCGCAGGGCGCCCTCGACGTGTTCAGCAGCCACGAACTGCACAATGCCGTAAGCCGGAACAACATCTTTCACGCACGCGGGCGCACCTATCCGGCTGATCGAGGGGAACCTAAGAACGACTTTGCCAGCGACCTCACGGGCGGCTATCTGGGCGGCGGCTTTGTTCGCTCAATGTTTCTCAACAGCGAGAGGCTGGAATGGTTTCTCGCGCCGTTTGTGCCGCGCATTCAGTGGGGGCGCGTGGAATACAGCAAGAATGGCAAGGCCTTCAGCATCACGGACCCTGTCGTGGAAGCAAAGAACCCCGCGCTCGATGGGGGTGTGCGTCTGCCTGGTTTCAACGACGCCTTCACGGGCGCGAGCCCCGACATCGGTGCCTATGAGACTGGCAGGCCCGCGCTGCGATTCGGGCGCGAAGCGGCCCCTGGCTTTCAACGCGCGCCGTGGGAGCGGTGAGCGGACTCAGTTCCCGGAGGCCAGCCAGGCGCGGCCGGCGGCATCAGCGGCGAGGATGGCATCATGCACCATCTCCGGTGTCACGTCGAACGGCTCGTTGTGGATAGTTTCGCCGGGCGCCGTGGTTCGGGCGGCCACCTGTAGCAGTGTCTCTGTTGCAAGCTCCGCGCAGCCAATCTGTTCCAGCGTGACGGGAAGGCCGACGGCCTGGGAGAAACGAAACACCTCGGCGAACTGCGACTGCGAAGCGCCCTCCAGCACAAGTTGCACGATCACGCCGAAAGCAACTTTCTCACCGTGGTAGAAGCGGCGCGTCGGCGGTGCGGCGGTGAGACCGTTATGCACGGCGTGGGCCGCGGCCAGGCCGGAGGACTCGAAACCAAGCCCTGAGAGCAGAGTGTTCGCTTCCACGATGCGCTCCAGAGCGGGCGTGACGGCCCGGAGAGAGACCGCGCGCAGTGCCTCGGGCCCATCCTCGATCAGAGTCTGATAGCAGAGCTGCGCCAGGGCCAGCGCACTGCGCGTGGAGGCTCCGCCTCGCATGTTGCGGACATGACCGGCGGCGCACGTCTTGGCCTCAAACCAGGTGGCCAGCGCGTCGCCCATGCCGGCGGCGAGCAACCTCGGCGGGCCCTGTGCCACCACCTGCGTGTCCACCAGCACAAGCTCCGGATTCCTGCCATAAAAACGGTATTCCTGGAACACGCCATCGTCGGTGTAGATGACCGAGAGCGCGCTGCACGGGGCATCACTCGAGGCCACGGTCGGGCAGTTCACCGCCGCAAGACCGAGTTGCGCGGCGGCGGCGCGCGAAGCGTCCAGCACCTTGCCTCCGCCCGCTCCCACGATGGTCGCCGCGCCCAACGCACGCGACGCATCGACAATGCGCGCGATCTCCGCGTGCGAGCATTCTCCGCCGAACGGATGGACCGAGAAGGTGTAGCCGGCCTCGCCTAGCGAGGTGCGCCACACAGCGGTGAGCAACTCCCGCGCCGAACGCCCAGCCACGATGAGCACCGGGCCGGGCAAGCCGAGCACCTTCATCTCAGCGCCGAGCTGAGCGGTCGCCCCGCGGCCTTGCGTATAGCGGCTGGGGGAGCAGAAGACAGAGAGCATGGCGCTATCCTATCGCGCCCGGTCCGAATCGCGGCGAATTCCAGTATGCTGAGTTCTCATGCGAGGCGCGCTGGGGATTGCCTTGCGCATCACAACGTTGGAGCAGGAGGCAGGCTATGGCTGGAAGCAAGAAATCGGAACAGCGGGGCACGCACCGCCGCGACCT
>JAFLBB010000146.1 GCA_017304135.1 Acidobacteriota bacterium
GGCGACGGTCCGCGTGGAGAGGGCCGTGGGCCGAGGCCTGAAGGCGGGCGTCGCGATGACCGTCGCGGCGGCGGCATGGGACGGCCGGAAGGTCCGCTGGAAATCGATCTGGAGAAGCTGATTGCCGATCCGCTGTATCTGGACAACGCGGCGCACGCCGTGGTGGCGCGCATGCGGGATCTGGATTCGGGGACGCGGTCGCAGTTGCGGCGGTTTTATAACGCCGTGCGGCGGGCGACGCGGACGGCCGATGCGGACCGGCAGCATAACTTCGTGATGCTGCGGGCGCGACTGGCCTACACGATTGCGCGGCACTCGCTGCGGTCACTCGATCCGCTGGAGAAGGTGCTGCTGGCCGTGACGAGAAAGAACGAAGCGCGGGGCTATGAACGCTTCCGCGACCTGTTTGAAGCGATTATTGCCTACAACGAGTAGGGCCTGAAGCCGGGCAAGGAAGAACCCATGAGCGCTCATACCGCACAGACGAATTTGAAATTGATCGGAAAGCTCATCCTGGAAGGCGAGCTGCATTGCGAGACCGGACTGCACATTGGGGCGGGCAAGGGATCGCTGGAAATCGGCGGGGCGGACAACCCCGTGGTGAAGGACAGCTTTGGGCGGCCGTATGTGCCGGGCAGTTCGCTGCGCGGGCGGCTGCGGGCGCTGCTCGAGCATGCCGACGGCGTGGTGTCGCCGGAGGAGCTGGTGTACCTGTCGCGGCGACGCGGGCAGGAGGTTCGCATTCACCAGAGCGATCGGCCTGACGATGAGATCTGCCTGCTGTTCGGGCGCAATCCGGGGCGCATGGAGCGCGTCGCGGGCGAGGCCATTGAAGGCTCGAACGCAACGCCGGCGCGGTTGACGGTGTATGACGCGCCGCTCGATCTGGATTCGATCACGGCGCAGATGCGCGAGAACCTCGACGATGAAATCACCGAGGTCAAGAGCGAGAACGCGATTGACCGGTTGACGTCGCAGGTGAATCCGCGGACGCTGGAGCGCGTGCCGGCTGGGGCGCGGTTCAAGCTGCGGATGGTGGTGGATGTGTTGTGCGAGGAAGATAAGGCGCTGGTGGCGCGGCTTGCTGAGGGCCTGCGGCTGCTGGAGGATGATTCCCTCGGCGGCGGCGGTTCGCGCGGCTCGGGGCGTGTGAAGCTGGCCAATCTGCGGGCTGCGTGGCGCGGACGCGATTACTACGCCAAGGGCGCGGCGGAAGCGGAACTGGCGACGGGCGCGGGAGCCGGTGAGTTGCTCGCGCTGGCCACGAGCGACGGCTTTGCCTCGCAGTTGAGCTAGAAACCTGGACTGACATGGCGCTTGCCCTGCTTGTTCGATTGACGCCTGACGGACCGTGGCGCAACGGCCCCCACACGGGATCGCGCGACCGCGTGGACCCGGTATGCCACAGCGATACGCTCTATGCGGCGCTGACCTCGGCGATGGCGGAGCTGGATCTGTTGGAAGACTGGCTGACGGCGACGGCGCGGGCGGCGCGGCCGGCGGTGCGGCTGACTTCGATGTTCCCGTTTCTGCGCGACGACCTGTACGTTCCGCCGCCGAAGACGCTGTGGCCTCCGCTGGTGAGCGGGCGGCTGCGTGCGTCAGGGGCGCGGTTTGTGCCGGCGCGTGTGGTGGGCATTCTGGCGTCGGGGCAGGTGTTGCGCGAGGACGGTTGGGAAGTGGACGGGATGAGCCAGTGCCTGGTGCCGCGCAGCGGAAGGCCGGGACATTCGGGTCCGTTCCGCCATGCGCTGCGCGTGGGCGCGGCGGTGGATAGGCTGAGCGGGGCGGCGGCTCCGTACCAGACGGCTTGCATCGAGTTTGCGACGGGCGCGGGCTATTGGTGCGCGGCGGTGTTTGCGTCGGAAGCGGCGGCAACGGAATGGCGTGGAAAACTGGAGGCGGCATTCCGGCTGTTGGGCGATACGGGCGTGGGCGGAGAGCGTTCGCGCGGCTGGGGGCGGGCTTCGGAGGTCCGGTTCCAGTTCGATGATCTGGCAACGATGCTGATGCCGCGGGCGCAGGCGCTGCCGACGGTGGCGCGGAACTGGTGGCTGTTGTCACTCTATGACGCGGCGGCGGCCGATGCGATCGATTGGACGTCGGGACACTATGCGCTGGAGACGCGTTCAGGGCGCACGGCGACGGGCGCACTGAAGGCGAGCGTGGACCTGGTGGCCGAAGGCAGCGTGGTGGCGAGCGATGCCGAGCCGGTGGGCCGGGCGGCCAACATGACGCCTGAGGGCCATCCGCACGCGGTGTATCGCGCTGGCTTCGCGGTGGCGCTGCCGCTGCCGGAGGTGCAACTGGCGCCGGTGAGCGAGTTGGAGATTCCGGCGGAGGTTCCGGCGGAGGATCCGCTGGCGGAATTAGAGCTGCCGGTGTTGGGGACGTTGCCGGAACTGGAACCTGAGCCGGAGCCGGCGTTGGAAGAAGAGCCTGAGCTTGAGCCGGCGGTGGTTGGTGAAGCGGTGGACGCGAACGGGGAGACGGAGCCGACGGTATGAACTATCGCGTGACCGTACTGACGCCGACGCTGGTTGGGTCGGGCGAAGCTCTTTCGCCGATTGACTACATGGTGTGGCGCGACCAGGTGAACGTGCTCGACCAGTCGCGGATTTTCAAGCTGCTGGCGCGGGGTCCGAGGCTGGACAACTACCTGGCGCAGATCCGGCGGGCGGACCGTTTGGACTTTGGCTCGTGGGGCGGCTTTGCGCAGAACTTCGCGGGGCGGCGGATTGCCTTTGAGCACAATTCGGCGGTGGCGCATTGGAACCGCATGCCGGTGGACCACCTGTTCATTCCGGAGTTCACGACGAACGGCACGGGGCCTTATCTGCCGGCGAGCGCGCTGAAGGGCGCACTGCGGACGGCGTTTCTGGCGTCGCGGTGGCAGGCCAAGCACATGGAAGGGCTGGCGGCGAAGTTTGAGGAAGGCACGCTGCGGCGGACGGCGGCGGAGGACCTGGAGCGGCAGTCGCTGGGGAATCCGGGGCATGACCTGATGCGGGCGGTGGCGGTGGCCGATTCGGCGGCGGTGTCGCGCGAACAGTTCCAGGTGTATGTGTGGCGGACGGCGAAGCTCGACAACCGCGGCGGGCGGATCGCCTGGGGCTGGAAGGGCGTGGGGCGGAGCACGGTGGAGCCGAACCGGATGGGCGATGCGTCGACGCGGTTTGCGGAGATGGCGACGCCGGGCACGGAGTTCGCGGGGCGGTGGGATGAGCTGGCGCGGGTGAAGTCGAACGCGAACGCGCGGACGTTGTGCGCGGCGGCCAATGCGTATTCGATGACGTCGTTGACGCTGCATGAGAAGTTCGCTTCGGCGTGCGGGCTGGCGGGCGTGGTGGCGTCGGTGCGGAAGTTGAAAGAGGCGATTGGGGCGGCGGGCGAGACGGAGTGTCTGGTGAATTTGGGATGGGGCGGCGGGTTCTTTGGGAAGACCGGCTGGCCGCATCCGGAGGACGCCAATTACCGGAAGCTGTTGGGGGCGCTGCCGCCCTATAGCCGGACGATTGCGGCGGGACTTCCCTTCCCCAAGACGCGGCGGATTGTGTTTTTGAATGATCAGCCGGCGGCTTTGGCGGGGTGGGTAAGTGTGCGGGTTAGTTAGGGGTTTGGGCGGATCGAACAGCCACCGTGCCTGGATGTTAAGGCGGACCGGCTAAGCATCAGGGACGTGCACGCCAGCACACCGGCTATCGTCTAGCTTGCCGAAATCACATTCACCTGCATGTACTACAACGTCCACTCTGTGTTACCGTAAACAGGATTCGGAGGGAACCTCAGGAAAATGCAATCCAGGACAACAGACACGGGCAGAGCCATGGCAGCAGCCACAACAAGAATTTCTATGGTGCGCTGCAGCAGTGGTCTGAGGCATTTTTGTGGCACTTGGCTATTCCTTTGGGCCTTCGGCATGGCTGGCGATTTGAAGGCAGGGGATATCAACGCCCGATCCGAAATTGAGGCTGCTTTGGCGAGTGCCGGGCAGGTTAACAAGAGTAGAATCGTGAGGCGTGAGGTGAGTGTCTGCGAGACAAGGACTTGCGGGAGCATCGCACATGGCGGCGACCATGAGTGCCTGATCTGCAGAAACCAGCAGTTTGATGTCGAAGAGGTCATAAGCGAGCCGCTTCGGCTGGTCGACATACATGTGGTTCAGGTTCATGATCTGGAGTACGGTCCAGCAGTTCGAAATGCCGTTCCGCCACGGGTGCACGCGAAGAGTTTTAAGAGCCGCAACTGCTCCTCATCTCAGCAGTCGGCCTCTACCAATCTCACGCTCGTCATCTCCACCTCGGAGTCGATCTCAATCACTCGAGGCGTGACCAATACGGGAACGGTCAGCACAACGGTGAAGCTTTTTGACAATGGCTTTAACCTGAGTCTTGCAAGGGCAATCAATCTTTCCGAGACCAACGCAAGTAATGAGACGAAGTCGACGACGATTTCCGATTCTATTAACCGGGTTCAGCCGGCCTATACCGAGCTATGGGGGGAGCTGCGAGTAACCGAAGAGCGCCTGAGCATTCCATTCAAGGCCAGGGTAGTGGTTGATGGGACGGTGGATGCGAACCGGAATGGGTATTCACAGGTCAGCCAAGTCCTCGCAGAGAACCAGAGAACGTTTGTGGCGGAGGGGTTTATCGAGGTAAGCAGCATATCTGGCCAAACCTCTACAGCCATCTATGAACGTGCGCTCAATAAGGAAAAAGATTGTACTGGCCAACCGATCAGTTCCTTGAAGCAAATGGATTCCACCTTGCTGTTCCTCGGAATGGCAAGGCCACACTCGTCACCTTCATCGAGTGATTCGGTTAGGGATATGGCAGACGAGCCGTCAGTCAGTATGGATTCAGCCACTTTCGCAAAACTGCAGGCTGCTACTCAAGAGGGCAGCGCGAAGCAATTCGTTGTCAAGAAGTCGCTTGTTGGCAACACGAACAAGAAGAGCGGCGACACAAAGGGCCCAAGTATTGCCCAGGCGACGCCAGTGTTCCTTGCGGGCGGCCAGCATCAATGCCAGTCGAGCACGGACATCGGCCATAGGTGCAAGGTATCGGACGTTGGGTTCTCGGACTGCAATGAAGCTCATTTCAAGTTACAGGCGAATGATTGTTGCCCATCCACATTGGTTTACACACCCGATCCGCAGACAGGCACAATCAAACCCAGTCTGGGCGGGACCTCGATAGGATTCTCGCTCCAGTATTGCGTCCCCATTGGAGTTGAAGCTCTGTCTCTGCTCACGAATGTCCCAGGCCCACAACAGAGTGGCCGGTCATCAATCAGATAGCGCTGCGGGATGCCACACTCGGAATGGCGGTGGCTTGCTGCGAGGGACAAGAGCCTCGCTGGGCGGCGAACATCTCGCCATTGTCATCATATCCCCATGAACGGTAGCGTCTCCTGGGAGACACTATTGAATCACCCAGAGCTTAGCTTCCGTCCGAAGTAACAGCCGGTTGCCGACAATAGCAGGCGTGGCTTGGGCCATGTCAGCGAGGTCGTTGGTGGCTAGGAGTTCGAACTTGTCGCCGGCTTTGACTACGTAAGTCTTCCCTTCCTCGCTTAGGCAGAAGATGCGGCCGTTGTAGGCCCAGGGGGAGCTGGTGAAGGCGCCGGCGTCGGGGTCGAGGCGGGATTTGTAAGTGAGCTTACCTGTGGCGGCGTCGTAGCGGGCGAAGATTCCTTTTTCGTTGAGGACGTAGACGCCGCCTTGGTAGATGACTTGGGTTGGCAAGTACGTTCCGGCGCGTTCGGCGGACCAGGCGATGTGGGGGCTGGTGTCGCGACCATCGGGGGGTGTGATGTCGCCGGTGGCTCCTTCTTTCACGGCGTAGAGGCGTTTGCCGGGGCCGCCGTTGATGTAGAGGAGGCCGTTGGCGGCGAAGGGCATGGCGATGGGGGTGCCGGAGAGGCCGCGGAGACGCCAGAGTTCGCGGCCTTCGAGGTCGTAGCTGACGACAGTGGAGGGGCCGTTGGTGATGATTTCGGTGCGGGTGGGGTTGGTCCAGATGTAGGGGGTGGCCCAGCCGGAGCGGCGCTTGGGGCCGGACTCTTCTTTGAGGTCGCGGGCGGTACGCCAGAGTTGCTTGCCGGTGCGTTTGTCGAAGGCAGCGATGTGGCCCTGCTTTTCGTTGTCGAAGACGATGATGAGGGCGTTCTGGTGGAGGGCGGCGGAGGCGCCGGTGCCGAAGTCGAGGTAGATGGGTTGAGGTTCGAGGGGCGTTTTCCAGCGGAGTTTGCCTTTGAGATCGAAGGCATAGAGGCCGAGGCCGGCGGTGTAGACGTAGACGGACTGGCCGTCGGTGATGGGGGTTTCGGAGGTGAAGCTGTTCTTGCGGTGGCGGCCCATGGGAGGGCGGCCGGTGTGGTATTCGTTGCGCCAGAGGGTGCGGCCGGAGCGGAGGTCGAGGCAATAGAGGAAGTAGTGGAGGTTGACCTCGTTGGGCATCTCGATGTCGCGTTCCTGAATTTTGGCAAGGACTTCGGCGTCGCTGAGGCCTTGCTTGGTGAGCTCGGCGACGTATTCATTGCTGAAGTCGACGCCGAGTTGGGGCTTTTTGGAGGCGCCGTCGGTGACGGCGGTGGTGAGGAAGACGCGGTTCCCGGCGACGATGGGGGAGGACCAGCCGCGGCCGGGGAGGTCGGCGGACCAGGCGATGTGTTCGGTGCGGGACCAGCGCTCGGGGAGGGCGGGGTTATCGGCGATGGGGTTGGCGGCGGGGCCGCGGAACTGGGGCCAGTCGGGGGTGGGGGGGGCGGCGAAGGCGGCGCAGGCGAGGAGGGTCGCGGCGAGGAGAGTCGAGGCGGGGAGGTGCTTCATGGGAAATAGGGAATAGCGGTGACTGTCCCTATTTTGGCATGCGGTAGAGGTGGAAGTTTTTACCTTTGCTGTTCATGAGGACGAGGAAATCGGGGCCGGCTTCGAGGCCGTCGGTGGAGTCGGCGGTGGTGGTGAGGATGCCGAGGGAGCGGGTGGGGTCCTGGCGGGAGAAAAGGTGGAGGCGGGTGGCGTTGGGGATCTGATCGGAGCAGACGATGGCGCCGGTGCCGTCGGGGTTGGCGATGATGGCGATGCCTTCGCGGTCGCCTTGGAAGCCGGTGGTGGCGAAGTGGGCGAGTTCGCGGGCAGCGTCGGGGTGGTCGGGGTCGGCGTGGTATTTGCGGATGCCGCTCAGTTCATCGGCGTAGTAGACGTAGCCGAGGGCGTCGTCAACAGCGACGGCTTCGATTTCGCCCGTGCCGCTGAAGCGTCCGAAGGAGCGGACGAGGGTGGCGCGGACGGTGCCATCGGACGCAGTGTCGAGGCGGTATTGGCCGAGGTAGCCATCGGCGGGGCCGGTTTTGGGGGCGACAATGGCGAAGAGCGCGCCGTCGGACGGGCGCTTGTAGAGGCCGACGCCCATGGGGGCTTCCTTGACGAGCGTGCCGCCGGGGGCGGTCACGTCGGTGAGGGTGCCGGTGGCGGGGTCGATGCGGAAGACGCGGAGCTGGTTCTTGTAGCGCTCGGCGACGACGGCGAGGTTGTCCTGGACGTCGACGTTGTTGGGGCGGTCAAGGCCGGTGATGGTCTGGCGGATCGCGCCGTCGAGCGAGAAGACGACCAGTGCGCCAGTGGGCGCGGGGGCTTTGTTGGTGCCGAGGATGAGGGTGCGGGAAGGGTCGGTGGGGTGGATCCAGACGGCGGGGTCGTCGGCGTCATCGGTGACGGCGGCGGTTTCGAGGAAGGGGCGCAGGGGGCTGGCGGGAGGCGCCGCGACGCGGCAGCCCCCCGTAACCAGGATGAACAGGAGCGGGAGTAAGAGGCGCACGGTTAGAAGGATAGCCGAAGTGCGAACTGGATCTGGCGCGAAGTGCCGGCGCCGGTGGCTCCATCGTTGGCCGTGGTGAGAATGCGGCCAAAGGTGGGAGTGACGATGTTGTTCACGGGGTTGCCGTATTGGGCGCGGTTGAAGAGGTTGAAGAATTCGGTGCGGAAGTCGATGTTGACGGCTTCGGTGACGCGGAACTGCTTGGAGAGGCCGAGGTCGAACTGCCACAGGCCGGGGCCGTTGAAGCGGTTGCGGCCGGCGGAGCCGTATGTGCCGGAGGCGGGGGCGGCGAAGGCGGCGCGGTTGAGCCAGCCATCAGGGCCGGGGCTGGCAAGGTAGGGGTCGCCGCCGATATAGTCGGCGCGCTGGTTTTGGGTTTGCCCGGAGGGAACGACGCCGGCGGCGCGGGTGGCGAGGACGGAGAAGGGGCGTCCGGTGCGGGCCGTGAAGAGGCCGCTAAGGTCCCAACCGCCGTACCGCTGCGCACGGGCGAAGGGGAGCTGGTAGACGTAGTTGGCGGTGAAGGTCTGGCGGATGTCGTAGTCGGCGGAGCCGCGGTCGCAGGCGCGGCAGGCGACGTTCTGGATCTGGCCGCCTTCGCCGGAGCCGGAGTTGTCGGAGATGGCCTTGCCGTAGAGGTATTGGGCCTGGAAGAGGAGGCCGCGGGTGAAGGACCGGGAGAGGGAAGCCTGGAGGCCGTTGAAGCTGGTGACGCCGTCGAAGCGCTTTTCATCGATTTGACCAAAGGTGCTCAAGGGGCGGCGGCGGGTGACGGGGTCGAGGGTATTGACGTAGGTGCGGGTGAGCTGATTGCGGCCGACGTTTCCAACGTAGGCGACCTGGGCGAGGAAGCTCTTGGGGAGCTGATGCTGGAGGGAGAAGGTCCACATGTGCGATTCGGGCTCTTTGCGGTCGCGCTGGACGCTGCGGGGGGCCTGGCCCTGGCCGCGGAGCTGGCCGAGGAAGGCGGTGGGCGGATAGGTGAGGCCGGGGGCGTCGGCGATGGAGAGGGAGAAGTTTTCCGGCAGGCTGTCGATGGCGGCGGTGACGTCGTCGTTCTGGCCTGGGCCGAAGTAGCGGCCGTAACCGGCGCGGAGGACGGTTTTGCCGCCCAGGGCGGCGGGCGACCAGGCCAGGGAGACGCGGGGACCAATGTTGTTGTTGTCGCTGAAGAACCAGGGGGTGCCGGCAGGGCAGAAGCCCTGGCAGCGGACGATGTCGAAGACGCGCCCGCGGCCGTAGACATCCTCGGAGACGGTGTACTGCTCGTAGCGGAAGCCGAGGTTCACGGTGAGCGTGGAGGAGACGCGGATCTCATCCTGCAGGTAGGTGGAATAGAAAGTGCGGCGGACGCCGACCGTATCGAGCTGGCTGCCGACCTGAACGCGGTCGAGAACGTTGTTGAGGAAATTGGGCAGGCTGGAGAAGGTGACGCTGGTAGCCGGGCCGTTGCCGACGTTCAAGTGGATGCGGCGGACCTCGCCGCCGGCCTTGATGGTGTGGCGGCCACGCATCCAGGAGAGGTTATCGACGAGGGAGTAGGCGCTGGGCTTTTCGATGATGTAGGAGGTGGGCTGGGTGGTGGTGAAGCCGGGAATGGAGACGCCTTCGGGGATGCTGCCGACGTCGTTGCGGGTGAGGGCGGAGCGGTTGAAGCCGAGCTTGATTTCGTTGAGCAGGGTGGTGGTCCAGATTTGCTGCCACTGGGTGGTGATGTTGGTGGGGCGGAGGAGGGAGTCGCGGGTTTCCAGCAGGCCGTTGCGGATTTCGCTGATGAGGCCATCGGTCATGGCGAAGCGGAAGAAGAGGGAGTGTTTGTCGTTGATGCGCTGGTCGACGCGCATCATGCCGCTGTGTTCGTTGCGGCGCTCGGGGGTTTGGGCGATGAGGCGGTCGACATTGGCGTTGGGGCCGGGGGCGGTGCCGACGGGGTAGGCGTTGATGAGGCCTCGGAGGGCCGAGGGAGTGCTGTTGCGGAAGGAGGCGCTGGGGACGAGGCCGTCGGCGCGGGTGATGGTGAGGCGCTGGAGGAGGCCTTCGTAGTTGGCGTAGAAGAAGGTGCGGTCCTTGACGATGGGGCCGCCAAGGTTGCCGCCGAACTGGTTGAGGCGGAAGGGGGGCGGGTTATCTCCGTCAAAGGGGCGGCGGGCGTCGAGGGCGCTGTTGCGGAAGAACTCGAAGACGGAGCCGTGAAACTGGTTGGAGCCGGACTTGGAGACGAGGTTGATCTGCGCGCCGCCGCCGACGCCGCTTTCGGCGGTAAAGGGGAGCGAGTTGACGCGGAACTCGGCGATAGAGTCAGTGGAGATGACAAGGCGCAGGTTGCCCTCCTGGCGGGGGTCCTTGATGCCGGTGGCGTCGACGCCGTCGAAGGTCCAGTTGTTGTCGTCGCGGGGGCGGCCGAAGAAGCGGATGGCGTTCTGGTTGCCTTCGCCGACGTTGACGGCGCCGGGAGCGAGGGCCATGAGAGCGGCCCAGTGGCGGCCGTTGAGGGGGATGTTGCGGATCTGCTGGTCGGCGATGGCGACGCCGATTTCCGCGTTGGTTTGTTCGAGGGGGGTGACGGCGGAGGTGACTTCGATGGCCGTGGCAACGGCGCCGACAGTGAGTTGGGCGTCGAGAGTGCGGGTTTGACCCACGCGAAGGACGGTGTTGTCGATTTTGACGGACTGGAAGCCGGACTTTGCAATCGTGATGGTGTAAGCGCCGATGACGAGGCCGGGGAGCCGGTAGACGCCATCGTTGGAGGTGGTGGTTTGGCGGCGGAATCCGGTGGTATCCGCTTCGACGGTGACTGTGGCCGTGGCAATTGCGGCGCCGGAAGCGTCGGAGACGGTGCCGGTAAGGGTGGCGCGATCGACCTGGGCGTATAGCGGAAGGAACAGGAGCAAAGACCCGAAGAATGAAGCAAGGGCGGAGCGCATATGGCTCAGTGTAGGCAGACGACTGTTACGGTTGCGTTAGCGATTGGTGGCGGACATGTGACGGAAGGCAAGATTGGGATTAAGACAGTCTTAATTTCCGAAATGGGCTGGCGCCAAGGGGTGGCGAAGGCGAACCGGGAGGTGATGCGCGAAGCGGCGGCTGCTTGGGGCACGGCGAGGGTGACGGGAGCGTGAACTTTTCTAAAACCCGTGGGGACATTCAGTGATCGAACAGGTAGCTGGGCAGACACTGTGTGGGTCTCGCCTACGCCTCTTCTCACTCAACTGAATAAGGAGCAACCATGTTAGGAAAGTTGTGTCTCACCGCGGCCGTGTCTGTGCTGGGCATGTCGATGGCGTTTGCGCAGGCGACCACGGGCCGTGTCCGTGTCCTGCACGCCTCGCCGGATGCACCGGCTGTGGATGTATTGGTGGACGGCGCGAAGGTTCTGGAGAACCTGCCGTACAAAGAATATTCCGAGTATCTGGCGCTGCCCGCCGGGACTCATGAGATCCGCGTCAACGTGACGGGGACGACGACGACCGTGCTGCAGGCTTCGCCGAACGTGATGGCGGGTACGGATTACACGGCCATTGCCGTGGGCTTCGCCGGCAAGACGCCGGCGCTGAAGCTGCTGCTGCTGCAGGACAATAACGCACTGCCGATGGGCAACAACATCAAGGTGCGCGTGGTGCATGGCGCGGCCAGCGCTCCGGCTGTGGACGTCTATGTGACGACGCCGTTTGAGACGCTGGAGGGCAAGAACTCCGTGCTGAGCAACGTGCCGTTTGAAGCGGCTTCGGGCTACCTCGAAGTGCCGGCGAGCCTGTATCAGGCGCGCGTGGCGGTGGCAGGGACGAAGACGATCGCCATTGATTCGCACCGGCTGGTGACGTGGCCGGGCATTATCCGCACGATTGTGGCGGTGGATGCGAAGAACGGCGGGGCGCCGTTCGATCTGATCGTGCTGCCGGACCGCAACTAAACGCGCGCGTTGTGATGGTGGGGAGACGGCCGTCCTTCGGGGCGGCCGTTTTCTTTTACGATGGGGGGCGATGGCGACCGGCATGGCGTATGGGTGGTTGGTGTGCGCAGCGGTGGGGGCGGTGGTGCACCTCGCCGGCGACGTCATGATCAACCGGGAGTTGTATGCAGTGGGGGAATCGGTGGAAGGGTGGTTCGCCCGGTATGGGTTGTTTCTGGATTGGGGCAAGCTGGCGCGGCATGCGCGGCGGGGACTGCCGGCGCGATGGCGGGTTCTCAAAATCGTTGGTGCGATTGGGGCGTGCGTGGGTTTGCTGGGGTGGCTGGCGGCGGTCCTCACGTGAGGCCGGAGTTGCTGTAGGATAGCTTCTCCGATGGTCAACAAATTTCGATACGAAGAGTTCACGTTGCCGGCCAGTTCGCCGGTGGCCTCGCCGATCACGTCGTCGGCGCGGCCCCGGTAGCTGCCGTCGGGCTGGCGGGTGAGGG
>JAFLBB010000147.1 GCA_017304135.1 Acidobacteriota bacterium
CCCTCCCAACCCACGCGTTACAATCGACCATTCATGTTCCGCAAGGTCCTCGTCGCCAACCGCGGTGAAATCGCTGTGCGCATCCTCGGCGCCCTCCGCCGTCTCGGCATTCCCTCCGTCGCCGTCTACTCGGAAGCCGACCGCACCGCGCCCCACGTGCGCCACGCCGCCGAAGCCTATTGCATCGGCCCCGCGCCCTCCACGCAGAGCTACCTCAACATCGAACGCATCCTCGACACCGCGCGCCGCTGCGGCGCTGACGCCATCCACCCTGGCTACGGCTTCCTCAGCGAAAACGCCACTTTCGCCGCCGCTTGCGATGCGGCCGGCATCACCTTCATCGGCCCCCCCGCTTCGGCCATCCGCGCCATGGGTCTCAAAACGGAAGCCCGCATCCTCGCCCACCGCGCCAACGTCCCCACCGTCCCCGGCACCAGCGAATCGCTCACTGACTTTGCCGCCGCCCGCCAGCGTGCCGCCGCCCTCGGCTACCCCGTCATGCTCAAAGCCGCCGCCGGTGGTGGCGGCAAAGGCATGCGCGCCGTCTATGACGAGTCCACCCTCGAAGCCGCCCTGCGCGACGCCTCCTCGGAAGCCGAATCCAGTTTCCGCGATGCCTCCGTCTACCTCGAAAAGCTGATCGAACGCCCCCGCCACATCGAGGTCCAAATCTTCGGCGACCGCCACGGCAACCTCATCCACCTCGGCGAACGCGAATGCTCGCTCCAGCGCCGCCATCAAAAGGTGATCGAGGAGTGCCCCTCGCCCTTCGTCGAACGCCACCCCGGCCTCCGCCAGCGCATGGGCGCCGCCGCCATCGCCGCCGCCCGAGAGGCCGGTTACTACAACGCTGGCACCGTCGAGTTCCTCGTCGACGAGCAGGCCAACTTCTACTTCCTCGAAATGAACACGCGCCTTCAGGTGGAGCATCCCGTCACCGAGATGGTCACCGGCATCGACCTCGTCGAATGGCAACTGCGCGTCGCCTCGGGCCAGCCCCTCCCGCTTACCCAGGACCAGATCGAATGGCGCGGCTCAGCCGTTGAATGCCGCGTCTACGCCGAAGACCCCGACCACAACTTCTTCCCCTCGCCCGGTCTCATCACCCGCTACGACCCGCCCTTCGGCCCCGGCATCCGCCTCGACTCCGGCGTCCAGGCCGGCTACACCGTCCCCCTCGACTACGACCCCATGCTGGCCAAACTCGCCGCCTGGGGCTCCACCCGTGATCAGGCCATCAGCCGCCTCCGCGACGCCGCCGCCCGCTTCACCATCTCCGGCATCCGCACCAACCTCGCCTTCTTCCTCGACCTCCTCGCCGATCCCGATTTCCGCTCCGCCGCCATTCACACCGGCTTCATCGCCGAGTGGCTCGCCCGCCGCGCCCGCCCCGCGCCCACCGCGCAACAAGAGATTGTCGCCGCTCTTGTAGCCTCGCTTGCCTCCACCGCCACGCCCACATCCGCCGCGCCCACCTCCAACGGCGCCGGCTCGCAATGGCGCTCCACCGGCAGGAGCACCCAACTCCGATGAAGCGCCTCATCCAAGCCAACGGCCGCTCAGGCTCGCTCGACCTCACGCGCGACGGCACGCACCTCCGCTTCCACCTCACCTGGGACGACGGCGCTCACGACACCGGCCTCTGCGAAGCCGTCGAAAGCGCCCCCGGCGTGTGGAGCCTCCTCTGGGAGGGCCAGAGCTTCGAAGCCATCCTCGAACCCGCCGCCGTCATCGTCAACGGCACGCGCATCGCCGCCACTTCCCTTGACCCGCGCAACTGGAGCCCCGCCGACGCCCACGCCGCCGCCTCAGGCCCCGCCCGCATCACCGCCCCCATGCCCGGCAAACTCGTCCGCGTCCTCGTTGCCGAAGGCGACACTGTCGAGGAAGGGCAGGGAATCGCCGTCGTCGAAGCCATGAAAATGCAAAATGAAATGCAGGCCCCCCGCGCCGGAATCGTGCGCGGATTGCGCGCCGCCGCCGGCGCCACGGTTGCAGCCGGCGAAGTTCTCGCTACGATTGAATAAACATGGCAAGCGCGACCACGGTTTGTCCTCACTGCGGCGGCACCGGCTGGCGCATCCACGAAAAAGGCGGCCTCTCCGGCGCCGAACGCTGCGACTGCTTTAAGGTGCAGCGCGCCGAACGGCTCGTCGAAGCCTCGGGCATCCCCGCCAACTACGCCAAGGCCAGCTTCGAGAACTTCATCCACTTCCACCACGACAAACAACAGGAAACCAAACTCGTCGACGCGTTCAAGGCCTCCTACGACTTCGCCGAACGCTTCCCCCAGCGCACCGACAAGCCCGGCCTGCTCTTCGTTGGACCCACCGGAGCCGGCAAAACCCACCTCGCCGTCGCCGTCATGCGCCGCCTCATGCAAAAAGGATTCGAGGCTCTCTTTTTCGGCTACCAGGAGCTGCTCGAAAACCTCAAGTCCAGCTACGACCCCGCCTACGGCGCCGCCCTCCGCGAATCCTACCAGCGCGCCCTCGAATGCGAAGTCCTCGTCCTCGACGACCTCGGCGCCTACCGCGTCACCGACTGGGTGCTCGACACCGTCACCCACCTCATCACCGTCCGCTGCAACGAGCGCCGCCCCGTCATCGCCACCACCAACCTCATCGAAAACCGCGCCGACCTCGGCCGCCGCACCGCCTCCGGCGAAACCGACACGCGCTACCTCTTAGGCGAACGCATCGGCGAACGCGCCCGCTCCCGCGTCATGGAAATGTGCACCGTCATCCGCATGCACGGCGTCAGCGACTACCGTGAACGTCCCTCCTCGCGCTGACGCCCAACACACTCATCTCACCGCGCCTCCGCCGCCTCCGCCGCCACGCTACCCTGCCAACGGCTCGCCCCCCACTGACACTGTCGCGCCAGCCCCGCAGCCTCACCCTGCCAGCTCACCCCGCAAACGGCTCATCGGCGCTGCCACCGTAAATCGACGGCACCTTCCCGCCCATCGGCCGCAGCCACGCCGCCAACTGCCCGCGATGGTGAATCGTGTGGCTCAGCATGAAGTTCAGATAGGCCACCGCCGGGTAATTGAACATCCCGAAAAACTCCACCGGCTTGGCCAGCGCCTCGCCGTCCATCGCCTTCACCTTCTCCACCAGTGCCGGGATGTTCGCCTGGTACCACTCCGCGATCACCGCCCCGCTGTCACCCTCCGGCATCCCCTTCTCATCCCAATCAAAGGCCCCGTTCAGCACTCCCTCAAGAAAGATCTTCTCGCCCACCGCGATGTGCCAGGCCAGCTCGCCTGCCTTCCTGGACTTCTCGTCGGCCTGGTAGCCCATCTTGCCGGCCGGGATCGCCGCGAGCACCTTGCCCGTCGCCGGATACTCAAATTCGTGGCTTCCCAGCAGAAAGTCACGGAGAAACGTTGCTTGTTCATGCGTCATATCCGCAGTATACGGATCTGCGCGCAAATGCCAAGTGAATTTTTGAAGAAAAGGCGAACGAGGGGGTAAAAACTCGCCTTACCGCTGCGGCACCGGCTGCACCCGCCGCCTCTCCTGCCCGTGCCCGTCACCCCGCCCCCGGCCCCGTTCCAACCGCGCCGCCGCCGCCGCCCGCGCCGCCGCATCAATCTGAATCTGGTTGTCCACCCGCCGCGCGCCCCCCAGCCTCGCCAACCTCGTCGCCACCCCCTTGCGCTGAATCACCTTCGTCTTCCCCTCCAGAATCGCCACCCCCCCCCGCACCTTCACCGTGAACCCATCCACGGCGATCTTCGATTTGGCAAACCTCCGCCGGATGTCACCTTCAATGTCGGCATCCGACCGCGCTGCCTTAGCAGGCGCTTTCACAGCCGGTTTGGCGACGGAGGCTCGTGGAATGTCCGCCCCCGCCAGGCCCGCCACCACCGCAAGCGCCAGCAACACGATTCGCATACGTGTACTGAGTGGCCAACTGCTGATAAAATTCGCACATGCAAAACGCCGCTCTCCCCTCGCGCCGCTCCCTGCTCTCGGGCGCCGCCCGCGCCGCTGCCGTCTTCTCGGCCAGTTCCTACATGCGCATCCTCGGCGCCAACGACCGCGTCAACCTCGGTGTCATCGGCGTCGGTGAGCGCGGCCGCCACGTCATGGGCCGCTTCCTCGCCACCAACAAAGTCGACGTCGGCGCCGTCTGCGACATCTACGCCAACCAGATCGACCAGGCCAAACAAACCGCCACCGCCGCCAAAACCTTCAATGATCACCGCAAGCTCCTCGAAATGAAGGAGCTCAACGCCGTTCTCGTCGCCACCCCCGACCACTGGCACTCCCGCACCGCCATCGACGCCCTCAACGCCGGCAAGGACGTCTACGTCGAAAAGCCCCTCACCCTCACCATTGAAGAAGGCCCGCGCATCGTCAAGGCCGCCCGCGTCAACAACCGAGTCTGCCAGGTCGGCATGCAGCAGCGCTCCGGCCGCCACTACATCCAGGCCAAGAAGGTCTTCATCGACTCCGGCCGCATCGGCAAAGTCACCCTCGCCCGCACCTGGTGGCACGGCAACGGTTACCACCTGCGAAAAGCCCCGGCCTCGCTCCAAAGCCTGCCCTCCAACCTCGATTGGGCCCGCTACCTCGGCCCCCTCAAGTGGCGCGACTACGATCCGCAGCAGTATTACAACTTCCGCGCCTATCTCGACTACGGCGGCGGCCAGGTGACCGACCTCTTCACCCACTGGGTCGATGTCGTCCACATGCTCCTCGGCCGCGACAACCCCACCTCGGGCGTCGCTGCCGGCGGCGTCTATCACTACAAGGACGGCCGCACCGCTCCCGACACCATCAACGTGCTGCTCGAATACGGCGGCGACTTTACGTGCACCTTTGAAGCCACCCTCGCCCCCGGCGTCCGCGGCGCCGCCGTGGAGATCTGCGGCACCGAAGGCCGACTCTGGATCGACCGTTCCAAGTACGAGTTCTATCCCGCCTCGCCACGCAACGCCCCGCCGGAAACCTACATCGTCCCCGCCGAGGAAAACCGCGCCGACCAGCTCACGCTCGATCACGTGCAGAACTTCCTCGACTGCGTCGTCTCCCGCGCCCGCCCCAACGGCGACGTCTACATCGGCCACCGCTCGGCCGCAGCCTCACACCTCGGCAACATCTCCTACGTCGAGAAACGCCGCCTCAACTACAACCCCGACCGCGAGGAGATTCTGCCGCTCTAAGGGCGAGCGCCGCACACCGCCCGCGAACTCCTCGGGCGGGCAAAAAGAAAGAGGGCCGGCGCCGGTAAGCGCTCAGCCCTCTGCTCAACTCGTTGCAGGGATAAACTCTGTGACGTCGCGGCCGCTTATTGCGCCGCCGGAGCCACCACGTTCACATATACCGTGTTGCTCTCCATGCCCTCCATCTTCACGGTCAGCGGCATCGGGCCGGCCACCGCATCGGCGGGCACTTCAAACCGCACGCCCACCGTGCCTACCTGGCCCACCACGCCGCCGGCCCAAAGGACCTTCAGCGCCCGCTCGCCGCTCCACAACTCAACCGGAGCCGCCACCAGGAAGTCCGGCACCGGCGGGAACGCGAACCCATCCAGCATGTTCGGCTGGTAGCGACCAAAGCCAGTCCCGTACACAGTAATTGTCTCGCCGGGCTTCACCGGGTTCTCCGCATCCACGCTTTTGCCGTCGGCATGCGCCGCCATCACCCAGGCCTGCGATTCGGCCATCTTGTGGAACAGCCCCGGCGCGCAATCGGTCACCGTGAACGTGCCTTCCACATCCGGCGCGCCCACGCGCTTCACCACCAGTTTGTATTCACCGGCCGCCAGGTCCAGCGGCAACTGCGCGTTGATCTGCGCCGGGGAAACGAACACCAGCGGCAGAATGCGGTCACCCGCCACCACGCTCACGTCGCCCACTGTCTGCGCCAGCGGGTTTGCCGGCCCTTCCACATACTCGGCCGCCAGGTTTTCACCCACAATCGCAATCAGCGACCCCGGCGCCACCGTCTTTGAGGGCGTCTCCGCCGCCGCGTTCCGCACGCCCGTTTCGGCGATGAACGGCACCTTGTCAAAACCCGCCACCGCCTGCACCGGCCGCGACAGCGTCGCCGTGGCCGACGTGAACGCACCCGACAAGTCTCCGCTCCAGCGCCGGAATCGATACCCCGGTCCGGCCTTTGCCGTCACCGTTACGAACGTGTCCGCCGGCAGGAAGCCGTCCGCCGACGGTGGTTCGGTCGTAATTTGCGCCGCGCCTTCCGGATCCGTCGTCACCAGCACCCGGTATACTGTGCGGAAATTCGCCGTCAATTGCTGTGTCTCCACCCCGCCCATCGAATAGGTGCGCACGCGCTCGCCGCCATCGGCCCAGCCCGTGAACTCGAACCGGTGCACATCGCTCAACGGATGCGCCGCCGGCGCCGCCAGCGTTACCGCTGTCCCTTCGCGGCGGTCAATCGTGCACGGAGTCATGCAATTGGCCCCATCCACACTCACCGGCGCGCCCACCGGGTTCGACCGGATCGTCACCTGGCCCAGCAACTCATACTCGGCCACAATGCTGAACGCCAGCCCGTTGGCCTGGTCCGGCACCGTCAACTCCTGCGTCGCCTCGCCGCCGTTTGACCAGCCCTTGAAGATGTACCGCCGCCCCCGCGCATCGGTCTGCTCGGCCGGCGCCGACACCTGCACCTTCTTGCCCGCCGCAAACACAAAATAGTTCGCCGGCCAGTTGTCGCGCCCGTCGATCACCACCTTCAACCCCGACGGCTTCGTCGTGATCGAGGTCGACACGCCCGGCACAAACACCGCCGTCAGCGTCTCAAACTGCGTGTTCGTTGTGATCTGGCCCACTTCGTACAGAAAATCGTTTGCTTGCCCCGTGGAAAATTTATCGAACACCCACAGCTTGCCCGTGCGGTCGGTCTGCGGACTCGGCGCGCCAATAATGTGCTTGGAGTTCGGCGCCAGGTCAAATTCGCCTACGCACAACGGCCGGATCGTCGGATTCACATACGGCACCTGCTGCCCGAAAAATGTGCACGGCCCGTCGCCGCCCGCCGTGGCCATCTCCACTCGGTCCACCCGCACCCTCAGCAACTCCGGCTGCGTGCGCATCACCAGCCGCTTGGCCGGCGAAAACCGCGCCACCAGCGTCATCGGCTGGTTCACCGTCACCTGCCGCAAATACTCATTGGGCGGCGTCGCGTTCACTGACCAGCCGAGAAACACAAAGCCCGGGAACGGAAACGCATTCAGCGAAGCCAGGCCTTCCTGCACCCACACCCGCCCGCTGCTCAAATAACACGTGCCCCCGATGGTCACCACGCCCACCCGGAAGATCTCCGGCACCGGTGTCCCCGGCGCGCCGCACTGCACACCCGCCTCGGGCACCAGCGGGTTGCCTGAGTAGGTGTTGGCAAACTGCAGATCCACCCTGTACTCAGCCTGGTGCTGCAGTTCGTACCACGTCGTCGCAGCCCCCACCGTCACCGTCTGGAACCGGTCGTCGGCATTCGCCAGAAACCCCGTGTTCTCTTTCCAGGAAAAATTGCAGAATCGCGATGCGTTGTCGGGAATCCAGTACTGGCAGCGCGGCGTCGTCGTCTCGTTATCCAGCAGCCGGATCGGCACACTCAAAATGTGCTTGCTCCCCACCGGCCAGAAAAACGTCGCCGCTCCCCTGTATTCGCCCCCATCCACAATAAATGTGATGCGCGGGTCCTTGGCCCGCACCACCACCTGCTGTCCGGCTGGCCCTGGAGCCGGCGGATTGTTGGGTAATTGCCCCCAAACCGAGGCGCCCACCAGGAAGGCCCCCCAGACGGCCCCCCTGACACCCAAGCCAGCGAGCTTGCCCGCCCCCCGGATCGCCTTCCTCTGGAATGCCTTGCCCGTTCGGGCGCCGGTTGGTGTGATAGGTTGCCGCATATCTCCATTGGCTTGATCGGCGGCACCTCGCCAAACCTTTAGCGTTTTCCTCTGCCGGGGGTACTCCCCTGGGGGAAGGCGAACCACCCTACGCCTGCCCCTTCCCCTTTCCCTCCCATCACAGGCTTTTTCGCCAGCAATCACAATTAGTTAACGCTTTTGCCTCTTGGCCCGTCTGTTATACTTGGGCCAGAAGAGGGCCTTTGCGCCGTCCGGCCGCCAAGCCGGACGAGTCTACCCCCAGGGAGCTCGGGATGCATCACCGTTTCAAACTTGTCATCGTCACGCTGTCCACCATCCTGTTGGCCACATTGATGATCGGCACCCTCCTCGGAGGCAGCGAAGACACCCAGGACGCCTATCGTCACTTCGCCGTCTACACCGAAGTCATTTCCCGCATCAAGAGCGACTACGTCGAGGAGCCCGACATGAAGAGCGTCACCCTCGGCGCCCTCAACGGCCTGCTCGAGTCCGTCGACCCCTACGCCAGCTACCTCAGCGCCGACCAGTACAAGCAATACCTGGCCAACAAAGGCGCCAAAAACGCCGCCACCGGTCTCCTCCTCTCCCGCCGCTTCGGCTATGTCGGTGTCGTCGACTCCATTCCCGGTTCGCCCGCCGATAAGGCCGGGCTCTCCACCGGCGATGTGCTGGAAACCATTGCCGGCGTCGCCACCCGCGACATGCCGCTCGCCTACGCCGAAATGCTGCTCGAAGGCGCCCCCGGCACCACCATTGAACTCACCGTCATGCGCGTCCGCCGTGGCACCGAAGCCACCAAGGTCGCCCTCATCCGCGAACCCCTCAAGCTGCCCGCCCTCACCGCTGAAATGAAGGGCGATGGCGTTGCCCTGATCAAGGTGCCCAGCCTCGAAGCAGGTAAGTCCCGCCAGGTCGCCGCCAAACTCGCCGAAGTCGCCAAACAAGGCGCTCAGAAGCTTGTCCTCGACCTCCGCCACAACGCCTACGGCGACGCCGCCGAAGGCATTGCCCTGGCCAACCTCTTCCTCGACAAAGGTCTCATCACCTACCTCCAGGGCCAGAAACACCCCAAACAGGAATTCAACGCCGAGGCAACCAAGGCCGTCTGGAAACAGCCCCTCGTCGTGCTCACCAACCGCGGCACCGCCGGCGGCGCCGAGATCGCCGCCAACGCCCTCGGCGAAGCCAAGCGCGCCGAAGTGGTCGGAGAACGCACTTACGGCGACGCCGCCCTGCGCAAAGCCCTTACCATGGACGACGGCAGCGCTGTCATCCTCTCCGTGGCCAAATACTATGGCTCCGGCGGCAAGTCGATTCAGGATAACGGCGTCACCCCCACCGTGCCCGTTGCTGAACAGGACGCCGCCGCCGACGACGACGAAACCGAAACCACCCCCGCTCCCGCCCCTTCGGGCGAGGACCGCCAGCTAAAAACAGCCATTGAAGTCCTGGTGAAGGGTAAGGCCGGCATCGCCCAGGCCAACCCGTCCGCCCCCGGTGCGCCTTCCGACGTAAAGCCCGGCCCCACCACCTTGGGCGTCCCCGCGGCGCCGCCGAAATAGAGTTCTCAATTCTCCCAGGGAGACAAAGAAGCAGACATGCCTCTCTACGAATATAAATGTGACGCGTGCGGTAGCACCTTTGAAGTGATCCAGAAGTTCTCTGACGAGCCGGTCGCGGTTCACCCGCAGTGCGGTGGCCCTGTCCGCCGCCTCATCAGCTCGCCTGCCCTGCAGTTCAAGGGCACCGGCTGGTATGTCACCGACTACGCCAAGTCCGGCAGTGGCGCAAGCTCCAAGTCCAACGGCTCCTCGGAATCCAAGAGCGAATCCAGAAGTGACACGAAGTCCGAATCGAAGTCCGAGTCCAAGTCCGATTCCTCCTCGTCGTCCTCTTCTTCCTCTGAGAGCAAGCCGGCGGCCTCCACCACCAGCTCCTCCAGCGACAAGAAGTAGCGAATCACATCCTTTCTTCCGAATCCGCCAATCGCGCCCTTGCTCTGTGGTACGCTCCCTGAAGTAGCGTATGAGCAGGGGAGCGTTCTCATTCCAAACTCTATTTCTGTGCGCCGCCGCGGCCGTTTCACTGCACGCCGCGCCAACACCCGACGCCGCCCTCGCCCGCTCGTTTGAGTCCACCGCTAAGCCCTTCCTCGCCGCTTACTGCCTCGGCTGCCACGGCGGCGAAAAGCCCGCCGCGCAATTCGACCTGAAACCCTACACCACCTTCGCCGCCGTCGTCCGCGACCACGCCCATTGGGCCCACATCCTCGACCGCGTCAGCTCCGGACAAATGCCTCCGAAAGCAATGAAGCAGCCGCCCCCGGCCCAGCGCGCCGCCTTCGTCGCCTTCATCCGCGACCTCCGCGCCCACGAAGCCCGCAAAAACTCCGGCGACCCCGGCCCCGTCCTCGCCCGCCGCCTCAGCAGCGCCGAATACAACTACACCATCCGCGATCTCACCGGCGCCGACATCCGCCCCACCCGCGAATTCCCCGTCGACCCCGCCAACCCCGAGGGCTTCGACAACACCGGCGAGTCGCTCACCATGTCGCCCGCCCTGCTCAATAAATACCTCCAGGCCGCCCGCGAAGTGGCCAACCACGCCGTCCTCACCCCCGACAGCATCGACTTCGCCGGGCACCCCATGCTCGTCGAAACCGACCGCGAAAAATACGCTATCCAGCGCATCGTCAACTTCTATCTCAGCCAGCCCACCGACTACGCCGATTACTTCGCCGCCGCCTGGCGCTACAAACACCGCGCCGCCCTCGGCCAGCCCAACGCCACGCTCGACTCCCTCGCCGCCTCGGCGAAGCTGAGCAAAGTCTACCTGCCCCACGTCTGGGGCATCCTCGGCGAAGGCGTCTCGGAACCCGAGCACGGCCCTATCCTCAAACTTCGCACGATGTGGCGCGCCCTCCCCGCACCCGCACCCAACGGCGCTTACGATGAGAAGGCGCTGAGCGCCCAATGCGCCGCCCTGCGCGACTGGGTCAAGCAACTCCGCGCCCGCACCGCCCGCCAGTTCGCCGCCCCCTTCGTCTCCCGCCTCAGCCCCACCTCGCAGCCCATCATGAACTGGAAGCTGCGCGCCTTCGCCGCCAGCCGCCGCGACTTTGACCGCGACGCCCTGCGCCTCGCCTCTGACCCGCCGCTCGTCATCCCCACCATTCCCCGCTACCCCGGCCTTGGCCGCGAATCCGCCGTCCGCGCCGCCGCCCTCATGATCAAGTCGCGCATCGGCGACCCCGACCTCATCGTCCCCGACGGCCAGCGCGCCCCATACGAAGACGCCTTCGCCCGCTTCGCCACCGTCTTCCCCGACGTCTTCTTCATCAGCGAACGAGGCCGCTTCTTCCCTGACGACTCCGAAGACAAAGGCCGCCTCCTCAGCGCCGGCTATCACAACGTGATGGGCTACTTCCGCGACGACCAGCCCCTCATGGAACTCATCCTCGACGACGCCGGCCGCGCGCGCCTCAACCGCCTCTGGACCGAGTTCGACTTCATCGCCGACTTCACCGCCCGCACCTGGGTCCAATACTTCTTCAACCAAAGCGGCGAGGTCGAGGATAAAGGCCGCGAGTCCGGCTCCATCCGCCCCTCTGACAAAGAGGTGAGCGCCACGCCCGTCATCATGAACCTCCGCGACGCCTACCTCGCCAAGGCCCGCGCCGTTCCCACCAACGACCCCCTCGCCATCCCCGCCATCGAGTATCACTTCAAGTGGGTCGACGAAACCCTGCGCTCCGTCGAAAAGCTCCGCGCCGAGGCCGAGCCCAAACACGTCGACGCCCTGCTCGCCTTCGCCGCCCGCGCCTACCGCCGCCCGCTGACCGCAGCTGAGCGCGAAGGCATCGTCCGCTACTACTCGAAGCTCCGCGAAAAGGACGCCCTCACCCACGAAGAAGCGATCCGCGATTCCCTCGTCAGCATCCTCATCTCGCCCAAGTTCTGTTACCGCCTCGACTCGGCCGCCTCGCCCGCCGCCACCACCTCCTCCACGCGCGTCCCCCTCTCTGGCCCCTCCCTCGCCAGCCGTCTCAGCTACTTCCTCTGGGCCAGCATGCCCGACGACAAACTGCTCACCCACGCCGCTTCGGGCGACCTCAACAACGCCACTACCCTCGCCGCCGAAGCCCGCCGCCTCCTCGCCGCCCCCCGCGCCCGTGGCCTCGCCACCGAGTTCGCCGGCAACTGGCTCGACTTCCGCCGCTTCGAATCCCACAACGCCGTCGACCGCGCCCGCTTCCCCTCCTTCGATAACGACCT
>JAFLBB010000148.1:0-5837 GCA_017304135.1 Acidobacteriota bacterium
CGCCAGCCGCCCGGCCCGCGGCAGCGCCTCCCCCGCCGCCCCCTGCGCGTCCCCCCGTGCCCGCCTCGGGTTCGCTCAAGGACCGCCTGTTGGCCCATCTCGCCGCCGAGGACATGAAGGCTTACGTCGATGCCGTCGAGCACGCCGAGTTCACCGAGAACGCTTCGGAAATCAGACTTAGCGCTCCGAAAGAGTTCGGCCTCGCGCTGAAGTCGGCCGACATCCGCGACGCCGTGCAGAAGCTGCTGGGCCGGGCGGTGAAGATCAACTTCATCGCCGCTAGCGGAGCCGCCAGCGGGGATGCCTCAGGCGCATCCGCCGCGCCAGCCAACGCGCCCCCCGCCGAGCCCTCACCCGGCGACGATCCCCTGACGCAGGAGGCCCTGGGCCATCCCGAGGTACAGCGCTTCCAGCAGACCTTCCCCGGCAGCCATGTGCGCACCGTGCGGAATTTGAGAGACTGAGAAGACTATGAAACTACCCGGCAACATGGGCAACATGCAGGCCATGATGAAGCAGGCGCAGCAGATGCAGCAGCGCATGCAGGAAGAAGTGGCCAAAATCAAAGTGGAAGGTTCAGCCGGCGGCGGCATGGTCACCGTGGGCATGGACGGCCAGAAGAATGTTCTGTCGGTAAAAATTGATCCCGAAGTTGCCGGTGACGTGGAGATGCTGCAGGATCTCGTCGTGGCCGCCTGCAACGAAGCCGTGAAGAAGGTCGATTCCGAAACGCAGGCCAAGATGTCGGGCCTGATGGGCGGGCTCGGGCTTCCCCCCGGCCTGTTCTAGGCGGAGCACGCGATGCCCGATTTCGCCGGGCCGCTCGAACGGCTCATTGTCGAATTCAAACGCCTCCCCGGTGTCGGCCAGAAATCGGCCCAGCGGCTGGCGTTTCATGTGCTGCGCTCCTCGCGCGAAGACGCCGAACGTTTCGCCCACGCGGTGATGGACGTCAAGGACAAGCTCGGCCTCTGCTCGCTGTGTCACAACATCTCCGAAGGCGAACTCTGCCCCTATTGCACGAATCCGAACCGCGACCAAACGAAGATTTGCGTCGTCGATGAGCCGCACAGTATCCTGCCGATCGAGGTGACGCGCAGTTTTGAGGGCCTGTATCACGTCCTGCACGGGGCGCTGTCGCCCTTGCGCGGCATCGGACCGGAGCAACTGAAGATCAAGACGCTGCTCGAACGCCTAGCCACGGGCACGGTGCAGGAGCTGATCCTGGCCACTAGCCCGACGGTGGAAGGCGAAGCCACGGCGGTCTACCTGGCGCGGCTCATCAAACCGCTGGGCCTGAAGGTGACGCGCATCGCCATGGGCATTCCGGTGGGCACGGACCTCGAGTTTGCCGACGAAGTGACGATGTCGAAGTCGCTCGAAAACCGCCGCGAACTGTAGCTCGGGCAGCGAACCGTCAGGCGCGCGCGCGGCGCACGGCGCGCACAATCGGCTCCGGCAGCGCGTAGCGGGCAAACTCCTCATCGGTTGCGGCACACCAGCGCACCTCGCGCGACTCCTCGCTCACGCGCACCACCACGTCGGTGGCGCGGAAGGCAAAGATGAGGTCGTGGTGCTGATGATAGGGCTCCTTCTTCTTCGGCGGAATGCCGTGGACATCCATGCCCACCAGCAGCGCCGGGGTGGGGGCCAGCGGAGCGCCGGTCTCCTCCATCACTTCGCGCCGCGCCGCGGCTTCGAGCGACGAGTCGCCGCGCTCCACGTGACCGCCCGGCAGCAGCCAGCGCTCCAGGCGGCGGTGATGGACGAGCAACACGAAGCGGCCATCGGGCGAGAGCACGACGCTGGTGGCCGTGATGTGGCCCGGAGCGAACTGGTCGCGCGTAAACGGCTCGGCCGAGTGGCGCAGCAGCATCAGGATCAGCTCCTGACTCTTGGCCGCCATCTCGTCGCCGTTCGGCGAAAACGAGCCCACCAGCGCCATCGCCGCCTCGCGCGTCATCACGCGATCACCGCCAGCGGATTGGCCTCGCGTACGCCCGCCGCCGTCAATCCACCCACAGCCACCTCCAGCAGTTGATTCGACGGCCTGCGCTGAGCCAGCTCCACTTTCAGGTAATTCGAACTCAGCGCCGGCATGCCTTCCTCCAGGGTCACCACGCTCAGCGTCCGCCCCACGAAGCGCTGGCGGAAGGCCGCGTTCTTCTTAGCCGCCAGTTCGCGCAACACGGCGTTGCGCTCCTTGCGCAGGCGCACAGGCACAGCCCCGGAGTAAGTTTCGGCGGGCGTCCCCGGCCGCTCGGAGTAAGTAAACACGTGTAAGTAAGTAAAGGGCATCGATTCAATAAACCGGCGGCTTTCTTCAAACTCTGCGTCGGTTTCGCCGGGAAAGCCCACCATCACGTCGGCGCCGATCGCGGCATCGGGCAGCCACGCCCGCGCCGTCTCCACGCGGCCGGCATAATGCCGCGCGCGGTAGCGCCGCTTCATGCGCTTCAACGTCGCATCGCAGCCTGACTGCAGCGGGGCATGCACATGAGCGGCCAGCCGCGGTTCATCGGCCATCAGGCGCAGCAGGTCGTCACTGAAATCCATGGGCTCAATCGAACTCAACCGCAGCCGCTCCACCGGAGTCTCCTCGAGAATCCGCCGCAACAATCCGGAGAGCCTCGGGGGCAGGCCGTCAGTCTGTTCCCAGCCCCGTTCCCTGCCCCAGCGTCCGAGGTTGATGCCGCTCAACACCACTTCGCGGTAGCGCCCGGCCAGGGCGCGCACCTGCTCCAACACCTGTTCGGCCGGGGCGCTGCGGCTGCGTCCGCGCACCGAGGGGATGATGCAAAAGGTGCAGACGTTGTTGCAGCCATCCTGGATCTTCAGGTTAGGCCGCGTGCGGTCGCCGGCGGCGTCTTCCACCGGGGCGGAGAGAAAGGCCGTCTGCGCACCGATGTCGCCCACGTGGACCTGCCCGTGGAACTCCACGCCGGCCCCGGAGGTCCGCGCCGCGTCCCATTCACGGCCGACAATGGCGGCGATCCGCGGCTTATGCGAGTTGCCCACCACCCAGTCCACGCCGGGCATGGCCGCCAGCTCATCGGGAGCACGCTGGGCATAGCAGCCGGTAACCAGCACGCGCGCCGCCGGATGTTCCCGCCGCAGCCGCCGGATGGTCTGGTGGACATCGCCATCGGCCGCCGAAGTCACCGTGCAGGTGTTCAGGATGACCAGTTCCGCATCGCCCGCGGCAGCCACCGCGACATGGCCGTCGCGGACGAGCGACGACTCCAGGGCGGCGCCATCGGCTTGCGCGGCGCGGCAGCCAAAATTTTGGACGAGGAAGCGGGGCACTTCCTCTATTTTAGACGGTGACACGGCCCCCCCCAATCCCTTGAGGCAAGGATACAGACTTATCCCACCTCACATCCCCTCTCCAGCCTTCCGATCATGCCAGTGTGGACCAGCGTCCCATCTCAATCGATCGAGTCCTGAGCCAGGAGGAGATCGATAACGTATTCAAGAGCCGCCGCGACACCACCGACGACGACGACCCCTCCAAGCGCGCAATTACCTACGACTTCCGCCGCCCTGACCGCATTGCCAAGGATCAACTGCGAGCCATCCACATGCTCCACGAGAACTTTGGCCGCACGCTGGCTTCCAGTCTTTCGGCCTATCTGCGCGCCTACGTCATCGTGAACCTGGTGTCGGTGGAGCAGCTCTCCTTCATGGAATTTTCGCAGTGTCTGCCCTCGCCCACCATCATCACGGCGCTGGGGATGAAACCTTACGACGGCAACGCCGTGCTGGAGATGAACCCGTCGCTGGTGTTCCCCGTGATCGAGATGCTGCTGGGCGGCTCGGGCAAGCCGACGAGCACGAAATTCGACCGCGAAATCACGGAAATCGAGCAGAGCATTCTCGACGGCATCTACCGCATTATCCTGAACGACCTCAAGGAGGCCTGGTCAGGCGTCACGCACATCAGCTTCAATGTGGAGGCGCGCGAAACCGAGCCGCAGATGCTGCAGATTCTCGCCCCGAACGAGGCCGTGGTGGCCATCAGCATGGAGGTCCGCATCGGGGACAACGTGGGCATGCTGAACATGGGCATCCCGTCGATCATCATCAAGATGCTGCGGCAGAAGTTTGACCAGCAGTGGTCGCTGCGCAAGAGCGAATCGTCGGAAGCAGAGCAGCAGCGCATCTTTGAGCTGATCCGCCCGGCGCAGGTGCTGGTGGACGCACGCCTGCGCGGCCCGACGATGACGGCCGAGACGATTCTCGCCCTTGAGCCCGGCCACGTGGTGATGCTCGACTATCCCATCCACCGCCCGCTGACGCTGGAACTCTACGGCACGCCGAAATACTCCGGCCAGGTGGTGGACACCAAGCACAAGCGCGGCTTCGTGCTGGAAAAGTTCATCGATCCGAAGGAATAGCCGGCCCAGGCCCGCCGCGCGCGGTGGACAGCTCAGGCCTTGCCACCGGCCGCACGGGTTGCACCACGCCGGTGATGAGCCGCGCGCCGCGGTTGAACGTCAAATACTGAAAGCCCCACTGCAGCGCCACCAACAAGCGGTTGCGGAAGCCGACAACATAGAGCAGGTGGATGAACAGCCAGGCCAGCCAGGCCACGAAACCGTCCATGTGGATACGTCCGAAGTCGGCCACGGCGGCGTTGCGGCCGATGGTGGCCAGGCTCCCCTTGTCGACATAGTGGAAATCGCCGGCGGCCACGCCCTCCAGCCGGGCTTTCAGGTTGCGAGCCACATAGCGCCCCTGCTGCATGGCCACGGGAGCGACCCCGGGCAGCGGCTTGCCCGCGGCGTCGCGCACATGCGCCAGGTCGCCGATGACGAAGACGTTGCGTTGCCCCGGCACGGTGAGGTCGGGATTCACCATTACCCGCCCGCCGCGGTCGGTGTCGGCGCCAAAGGCCTCGGCCAGCAGTTTGCCAAGCGGATTGGCGCGCACGCCGGCGGCCCACAACACGGTACGCGCGTCGATGCGCTGTTCGCCCTCCACCGTCTTCATGACGACGCCCGATGCATCGATGTGGGTTACGCGCACGCCTGTGCGCGAGCGCACGCCGAGGCCGATCAGCGCCCGTTCAGCGAGGTCGCTCAGGTCGGGCGGGAAGGGCGGCAGCACGCGCGGCTCGCCTTCCAGAAGCAGGATCTCGGCCTCCTCGGGGCGGATCGTGCGGAAGTCGTCGCGCAGCGTGTCACGGGCGATTTCACTGATCGCCCCAGCCAGTTCCACGCCCGTCGGCCCGGCGCCCACCACGACAAAACGAAGCCACGCCTTGCGCATCGCTTCCTCGGGCTCGCGCTCGGCATGCTCGAAGGCTTCAAAGATGCGCCGGCGGATCTCGGTGGCCTCCTCAATGGTCTTCAGCCCGGGGGCAAACTGCTCCCATTCGTGATTGCCGAAGTAGTGGCTTTCGGCTCCGGCGGCGACGATGAGAATGTCATACGCCAACTCGCCGTCAGCAAGCACGACGCGCCGCCGCGGCGGGTCAAAGCCGGTCACCTCGCCCAGCAGCACCTGGACGTTCTTCTGGTGCCGCAGGACGCTGCGCAGGGGCGCGGAGATGTCGCCCGGTGACAGCGAGCCGGAAGCCACCTGGTAGAGCAAAGGCTGGAAGAGGTGGAAGTTGCGCCGGTCAACCAACTGGATGGCCAGCGGCAGGCCGCGCAGGGCGCGTGCGCAGGTGAGGCCGGCAAAGCCTCCCCCGATGATGACGACACGTTGGGGCTGGTCCATGGTCCTCTCTACTCATCATGCGGCATCGGCGGCCGCGGACGCTCAGCGGCGGCCTACCGGGCCGCAGGCATCCGCCGGACTTGCCGGCCGGGAGGACCGCCCAACGGGTCACC
>JAFLBB010000148.1:5847-12069 GCA_017304135.1 Acidobacteriota bacterium
ACTTGAAGGTTGAACAGCCGCCAAACAAACCCGGTCAGGGTAAGCGCCACAACTACATAGATCAACCCAAGCCGCCAGGGCTCAAAACGAAGCGGTCGTGATTCGGGGGACCGCCCAACGGGTCACCTCGCAACGCCCTTCGCGCTGCCCGTCAGTCGGGACGCGTTCACCCACAACGTGCACGCAGCCACCGCTTGCCCCTCGCTTCCGCGCTTCTGGGTGAAAACGAGGGCCTGCGCTTCGCGCCGCATCTCGACAACTCGTTCGAGCAGGTGGACGCCGCGATGGCGGCGGTGAAGGAACTGGCGGGGGAAGCCGAACCGCACCCGGCAAGGGCGGGCCGGCGGCAAGGGCGGGCCGGCGGGCTGCGGCCCCCTCGCTACATCCAGCCAGAGCCGCGGGCGCAACCGCCGTTCAGGCAAGCTGCGCTCACGGCCCCAGCGCGGGGAGGTGGCAAAGTGGGGGAGATGGTTTGGGGGAGATGGTCGGTTGAGATGCCGGTGGCGCCCTATTGGCGCAGCACCGGCATGTTCATCTTGGTCGGCGGCGGAGGCGGGGCCTGGTTGAACTTCACGCTCACCAGCCGCGATACGCCGGGCTCCTGCATGGTGACGCCGAACATCGTCCCGGCCGCTTCCATCGTGCGCTTGGCGTGGGTGATGATGATGAACTGCGTCTGGTCGCTCATCTCCTGCAGCAGGCCCATCATGCGTTTGATGTTGGGTTCGTCGAGCGGGGCGTCCACCTCGTCGAGGATGCAGAACGGGCTCGGCGTGAACTTGAAGATCGCCATCAACAGGCTGAGCGCCGTGAGCGCCTTCTCACCGCCCGACAGCAGCAGGACGTTCTGCAGCCGCTTGCCGGGGGGCGAGGCGACGATGTCGATGCCTGAATCGATGACGTTGGTCTCGTCGGTCAGCCGCATTTCGGCCACACCGCCGCCAAACAGCTTCTCAAAGGTCTCGCGGAAGTTCTGGTTGATGATGCCGAAGGCTTCGGTGAAACGCTTCTTCGATTCGACATCGATCTCCTGGATCGCCTTTTCGGTGTCGCGCACCGAGTCCAGCAGGTCCTGACGCTGTGTGTTCAGGAAGTCGTAGCGGCGCTGCGCTTCTTCATACTCTTCGAGCGCCTGCGGGTTCACGCCGCCCAGGGCCTCAATGCGCTGCTTGAGCGAGGCGTACTTCTCCTCGGACTCCAGCAGGGCGACCTCATCCGGAACGTTTTCAGCGTGTTCGCCCAACTCCTGCAAGGTAAGGTTGAGCTCCTTGCGGCAGGTTTCTTCCAGGTATTTCAGGGCCGCCCGCTTTTCCACGAGCGCCATCTCCACCTGCGAGCGCTTCTCCTGCGCCCCCTGCACCTGCACGCGCATCTGCCGCAGCGCCTCTTCCATTGCCGCCAGCGCTTCGCGGTTCTGCTGCTCCCCGGCGGCCAGCCGCTGCACGTCGGCATCGGCGCTTTCCATCAAACCGGTGAGTTCAGCGCCGCGCTTGTCGAGCTCAATGTTGTCGTTGAGCAGCCGGTTGCGCTCCACGCCCAGGCGCTCCATCTCGTTGAGGATCTCCTGGCGCCGCCGGGCCACGTCGGCCGTCTGCTGTTCCAGCCGCTGCTGCGCCGCGCGTTCGCTGCGCCGCCGCTCTTCGCGCTCGGCCACCTGGACGCGCAGGGCCGAATGCTCCTCGCTCAGCCTTGCCACGGCTTGCTGGTGATCGGCCACCAGGACGCGGGCGGCTTCCAGGGCCTCTTCCTGCACCTGCCGCTGCGCCTCTTTCTCTTCCACGATGCGCAGGTTCTGCTCGCGGTTGGCGCGCACCCGCTCCACTTCCTTCTCGATGCGCTGCAATTCGAGCTTGGCTACCGAAACGCGCGAGTTGGCACGGGCGTACTCCTCGGTCAGCTTGCGGATCTCGTGGTCCAGCGCCAGGGCGTCTTTCTCCTGCCCCTGCTGCTGGCTGCGGAGCCGCTCCAGCTCTTCACTCAACAGGTGAAGTTCGCGCTCCAACTCTTCGATTCTTTGCGAGACTTCCTCGACGGCGGTCTGCTTCTGCGCGCTCTGCGTGGTGAGCTCGCGCAGTTCACGCTTCAGTGCCAGCGGGCCGCTGCCCGTCTTGCGGCCGCCCGACACGGCATGGCCGTGGTAGCAGACGCCATCGGGCAGCAGGAAGTAGAAGTCCGGGTAGGTCTGGGCCAGCCGCTGCGCCGAGGTGCGGTCCTCGGCCATGAAGCAGCGTGACAACCGCGGCAGCAACGCCGCCGGAGCCTGCGTCAGCCCGTTGGTCATGCGCAGCACTTCGCTCAGCCGCGCCACGATGCCCGTCTCCGGACCGATGACTGGCTCGGGCAGGTCAAGCGCTACGTTGTCGCCCGGTTCGGGTTCGACCAGGAAAGTGGCCCGGCCATCGAGGTCGGTGCGCATCAGGTCGATGCCCGACTCGGCCTGCGGCCAGCTCTTCACGAGCACGTATTCCAGTTCTTCGTGCAGGAACTCTTCGGCCGCCTTTTCGTAGGAGTTATCCACTTCCACGAAGTCGGCAAGCACGCCGAGCGGCTTCAGGTCGTGCGCCTGCCCGCGCTCAAAAGCGGTAAACAAACGCTTCACCGATTCCGCTGTATATGCACGGTGGGAAAGGATTTCTTCGAGCGAATCCTTGCGCGCTTTGAGCCGCGAGGCCTCCTGGCGGAGATGCTCCAACTGCTTGCGCGATTCGCCCAGCGTCTGCTTGTGCTGTGTCAGGTCGCCTTCCACGCGGCGGCGCTGATCGGCGAGCGATTCCAGCTCCAGTTGCCGCGCAGCCAGAGCTTCGGTCAGCTCGCCCTTGCGCGCGTCGAGGCGCTCCAGGTCAGCCGAGGCCATCTGCTCTTCGCGCTGCAAGCGGTCTGAGTCGCGCTCGAGCGATTGGAGATAGGTCTCCATCTGCGCCAGCTGGTTCTTCAGCGTGCTGGTTTCCCCCAGCAGCCGCAGCACGGCCTGCCGCGATGCTTCAATGCCCTGCTCTTTTTGGCGCAGTTCGGCGGCCCGCTGGTCGCGCTCGGCGGTCTTCTCTTCCAGCAGCTTGCGCGCCTCGGCGGCGTGGGTTTCCAACTCGGCCAGCGCCTGCGTATGGCCCTGGATCTCCTCGGCCATGCGCTGCAGCCGCTGTTCGAGGTCGGTGGAATCGGTCTCGCCCTGCTGGAGGCGGCTTTCAATCGACCCGATCTGCCGCGCCTGCGAATCCAGCTTGCCGCGCGTGCGTTCGCTTTCCACGCGCAGTTCGGCCAGCTTCTGGCGGGCGGCCGTCAGTTCGGCGTCGGTCTTGTAGGCCAACTCCTGCCGCTCATGCTGTTCCTTCTCGCGCTCGCTCACCTCTTCGGCCAGCTTCTGGAAGGCGGCGTTGGCTTCGCCCAGCTCGGTGGCGATGCGCGTCGCTTCGCGTTCGAGCAACTGGTGGCGGCCGCTCAGGGCCTGGCGCAGTTGCACCACCATCTCCTCGTGCAGTTCCTTATAACGCTGCGCCTTGGCCGCCTGCCGCTTGAGCGAGTTGGCCTGACGGCCGACCTCTTCGAGGATGTCGAACACGCGCGACAGGTTCTGCTTGGCGCTTTCCAGCTTGGCCTCGGCCAGGCGGCGCTTGGACTTGAAGCGGCTGATGCCGGCGGCTTCTTCAATCACCGCGCGGCGGTCGGCCGGCTTCGAGCTGAGCAACTGACCGATGCGGCCCTGCTCAATGATGGCGTAGCTTTCCGGCCCCAGGCCGGTGCCCATGAAAAGGTCCTGAATATCGCGCAGCCGGGCATGACGGCCATCGATCAGATATTCGCTGTCGCCGGAACGATAGAGCCGGCGCGTGATGGTGACTTCCCTGGTCTCGGGAATCTTCCCGGCGTGGCCGTTCGCATGTCCGTTGGCGTGTCCATTCGCGTGGCCGTTGGCGTGTCCATTCGCATGGCCGTTGGCATGGCCATTCGCATGGCCGTTGGCATGGCCGTTCTTTTTCGCCGCCTTGGTATCGGGCGCTGCCACGGCGACCACTTCCAGCGGCTCGGCTTTCGCGCCTTCCCCAGCCGCTGTTGTTGCATCCGCCGCCGCATCGGCCGCCGCTCCCGCACCGGCAGCCTCAGCGCTCTGCTCACCTTCGGGTTTGGCCTCGCCGGTGGCCCCGCTCAAAGCCTCGCCCTCGATCACGGGCTGACCCTCGGCGGTCGCCGCGGCTTCCGGCTTCTGAGCCGCCAACGCTTCTTCCACCGCCGCCAGCTCAATCGCCGCCGCCTGCCGCTCGCCGTAGTTGGGGTCGAACAGGACCATGGTCACCTGCGCCATGCTCAGCGGTTTGCGCTCGCGCGTACCGGCAAAGATGACGTCTTCCATGCGCGCCCCGCGCAGGCTTTTGGCCGACTGTTCTCCGAGCACCCAACTGATGGCGTCGCTCAGGTTCGACTTGCCGCAACCATTCGGTCCGACAACCGCGGCAATGCCATTGCCTGGGAAGCGCAGCTCCGTGCGCTCCGCGAAGGACTTGAAACCTTGGAGTTCAACGCGTTTGAGTCGTAGCAAAGGACCAATACCGTCCTTGTTCAAGATCCGGCCCCATTACTGGTTCCGGCTCGGGGGGTGGTGAACCCATAATAGACCGGGCCGGGAGGAATGTAAAGCGGGTCAACCACAGGATTCGGTATTTCCGCAAAACGAAGCACAAGATATGGGGTTACACCCGAACACTTGCCTCGCTACTGGCCCGCCGGTGCCCCCGCCAGCCCAGCCACGCCGATCCCTAAATATGGGTTATACAAATACTTGAGAGATACTGGCTTATCAGCAGAAAAACGAAGGCTTTGCTGCACCGAGTAGGCCGGATCGAGCGCCCATTGCCCGACGCCGATCACTTTCTTCTTTTGGGTCGCGCTGTCGTGCCAGCCCCAGAACGGCTTGGCCTTGTTGGCCGATTCCTTGCGCCCATAGAAGGTGGTCCCGATGAGCCGGCAGGGCGTGGTCGGCCGCCCGCCGGTGGGCTGATAGGCCATGTATTCGTCGAAGGTGCGCTCCTGCCAGCCGCTCTCCTGCTGGCAGGCTTTCGTCCACCAGTGGTCATGGATGGAGAGCAGTTCGTAGCCCACCAGGCGGTCGTTGGCATGCCGCGCCCGCTCCGCCGTGCCCTTATAGATAAAAGTCATCCCAGTGCCGGCCTTGAACGTATCGCTGGAAAACGTGTAGCCGGAGTGCGCCCCCTGCCCGCCCTGGATGCCGTGGCCGCCCGATTCAATGAAGGCCACCGGGTGCGACTCCTGGTAGAAGTCGATGCCGCCGTCGATGTTGTGGATGTTGCGGCCGATGCCGCGCTCGTTGGTGAAGCTGTACACGTTGTTGTGGGCCAGCGTTTCCATCAACTCCAACTTGCCGAACTGGCTGCCGTCTTTGCGCACGGTGAGGATGAGCCCCTCGTTGTCGTTCTCGTGGCAGCTGCCCATGGCGCACTTGTCGGAGTAGTCGCGCGGGTGGAAGGCGTTGTAGTGCAGGAACCAGTGCGTTTCGGTCTCCATGGCGGCGTAATAGATGTAGGCCTGCGAGGTACCCTCGTCGATCTGGTCCCAGTTGTTGTCGCCCTGCCAGTCGCCGTCGAAATCGAAGCGCGTGGGAATGTCGGATTTGGGCTGCCACCAGGTCTCCTGGGCCAGCAGCGGAGCCCAGTGTTCAGCCAGCTTGCGGTACGGGTCGGAGGTGACTCGCTCGGCTTCGAAGCTGATCTTTTCCTGTTTCTTACGCGAGGCAACCGCATCCGTCACTTCAATCTCAATCTCGGCTTTCTGACCCTCGATATCGGCCGACACCTTGTACTTGCCGGGCTTCTCCGGCGCGGTGTAGAGCACGCTGTCCTGGACGACATAATCCTTGGTCAGCGACTGGAAGATGCCGCCAAAGGTGGAGGCCTTTTCCTGGAGAAACTTCTCGTCGTCCTTGCCGGGGTACTTGAAAGGCTTGGAGACCCAGCCGCCGCCCTCGCTGATGGTCACCTTCGGACCGCCGCGCAGCAGCCGGCCCATCTCTGTGCCGTTGGCGGTCGTGCGCTGCCCGTAGACGCGCACCTGGAGCATCAGCGTTTCAAAGGGACGTACGCGCGGCTCGGGCTCGGCCACAATTTTCGCGCCGGTGACGGGCACCTGGGCCATCGCCGCCGCGGAGAACAAGAAGACACAGATCGCCTGCCTCATGGGTTGCACCTGAGCACCATGCTAGCGCAGGATTTCACC
>JAFLBB010000149.1 GCA_017304135.1 Acidobacteriota bacterium
GGGGCGGATGCGATCTTGCAGGGCATCACGGCCGAGCAGGTGAAGGCGGTGGCGGCGAAGTATGTGAAGAAGGCGAACCGGACGGTGGGAGTGCTGGTGCCGGTGGCTGCCCAGGCGGCGATGAAGAAGGAAGGTGGGCGATGAAGCGTTGGGCAACGACACGCTTGATGATGGGGGTGCTGCTTGCCGGCACCGCCTGGGCGCAGGTGAAGCTGCCGCCGTTCACGACGCAGACACTCGCCAATGGCGTGACGGTGGTGTTGTGCGAGAAGAAGGACGTGCCGATGCTGGCCGTGCGGGTGATGGCGCGCGGAGGCGAGGAGGCTGATCCGCAAGGGCTGGCCGGGATGGGCGGGTTGATGATGGAGCTCGTGCAGCGCGGCACGAAGTCGCGCACGGCCGAGCAGTTCGCGGCGGAGTTGGATTTCCTGGGGGCGAGTTTGCGGGCGCAGACGGGGGCGCAGTCGTTCTCGCTTGGTTTGGACACGCTGGCGGCGCATGCGCCGAAGGCGATTGAGCTGGTGGCCGATGCGGCGGTGCGTCCGGCGTTTGCCGAGGTGGAGTTTCAAAGGGCGCTGGCACAGAGGATCGACGGAGCCAAGGCGGCCAAGGACAATCCGCAGGCGGCGATTGGGCGGTATTTCGCTTCGTTCTTCTATGGGCAGGGGCATCCCTATGGGCGCGTGGAAGATGAGTTGACACTGAAGGCCGTGACGCGCGACGGCGTGGCGGCGCATCACGCGAAGCTGTTTGCGGGGAAGAACCTCACGGTGATTGTCGTGGGCGATTTCGCCAGCGCGGCGATGACGAAGATGTTGACGGAGGCGTTTGGCGGATTGGCGGCGGGGGCGGAGTATGCCTGGACGGGCGGAGCGGCGCTGCCCAAGCGCGATTCGGCGCGGCTGCTGCTGGTGGACAAGCCTGATGCGACGCAGACCTACTTCTCGATTGCGCAGCCGGGCATCACGCGCACGCATCCTGACCGGGTGGCGCTGGAGATTGTGAATACGCTGTTTGGCGGGCGGTTCACGTCGATGTTGAACGATGAGCTGCGCGTGAACACGGGGCTGACCTATGGAGCGCGCTCGGGCGTGGACGAGGAGCGGTTGACGGGGGCGATTGAGATCTCGACGTTCACCAAGACGGAGACGACGGTGGAGGCGATGGACCTGGCGCTGACGGTGTTGCGGCGGCTGCGCGACAAGGGAGTGGACGCGGAGATGCTCGCGAGCGCGAAGGCGTATACGAAGGGCATGTATCCGACGCGGGCGCTGGAGACGCACGGGCAGATTGCGGCGGTGCTGGCCGATCTGCGGCTGTTCGGTTTGAACAAGGGTGAGATTGACGATTACTTTTCGCGGATCGATGCGCTGACGGTGGAGCGGGTGAACCAGGTGGCTCGGCAGTATTACCGCGAGGAAAACTTGCAGTTCTGCCTGGTGGGGGCGGCGGCGAAGATTCGCGAGAAGGTGGCGAAGTATGCGCCGAAGGTGAAGGTGGTGGCGATTACGGAGCCGGGCTTCACCGTGCCGGAGTTTTGAAGGCGGGCTCGTAGACGGAGTCGATCTGGAATTCGGTGACGCCCCAGGTGAGCAGGCGGCGGATGTCGGCCGTGCCTTGTTCGAGGGACGCCTTCATGTCGCTGCCGTAGTGGAAGGTGTTGACGCTGGGGACGACGGCGACTTTGTGGGAGCGGGCGAAGTCGACCTGTTCGCGTGTGAGGGTCTTGCCCCATTCAAAGAGGAAGTAGAGCTGGCCGGCAAAGCCGGAGAGGGCGACGGCTTCCTTGAGTTGGGCGAAGTTGACGGCGACGCGGGCTTTGGTGTGGAAGTGGCGGCGCGAGGAGTCGAGGCCGATGACGTAGGTGGAGGCGAGGAGTCCGGTGCGGCGGAGTTCGTCTTCGATCTCCTGGTAGAAGGCGGTGGAGTGTTCGGGCTCCTTGATGTCGAGCATGAGGCGGAGGCGGCCTTTGCAGGCGGCGGCAAGTTCGGCGAAGGTGAGCGGGGCGGTGCCGCCGGGGTTGGCGCGGAGGGCCTTTACTTCAGCAAGCGTCATGTCCTGGACGCGGCGGGGGTCGCCATAGAAGCGTTTGAAGTCGGGGTCGTGCTGGGTGATGATCTTGCCGTCCTTGGTTTCGCGGATGTCGGATTCGATCATCCAATAGCCGTTCGAGATGGCGGCTTCGAGCGAGGCGGGGCTGTTTTCCGAGTAGCGGGCATCGACGACGCCGCCGCGGTGGGCGATCCACTTGATGCCGGGGGGCGGCGCGGCCGAGAGGGCGAGGCCCGTGAGCGCCGCGCCGAGCAGGAGCGAATAAGCGAGTTTCATGGGTGTCTAGTAATTCGGTGTCTAGTAGTAGAGCTTAAGCCCAAGCTGGATGCTACGGCCGGGGAGGGCCGAGGTGATGACGCCAAAGGTGCCGCTGGAGGCGTTGGTGTTGGGCTGGTCGAGGTTCACCTGGTTGAAGGCGTTGAAGAACTCGGTGCGGAACTGGAGGCGCATGCGTTCGGTGACGGCGAAGCTCTTGGCGAGGGTGAAGTCCCAGTTGTTGAGGCCGGGGCCGTAGATCTGGCCGCGTGAGGCGGTGCCGTAGGAGGTGGCGGCGGGGCGGAAGGCGGCGGTGTTGAACCAGCGGAAGTTGGTGGGCGAATCGATGGCGATGGCCTGGCCGGTGGTGTCGGCGCGCTGGGTGCGTTCGGAGCTGGAGAGCTGGCAGTTGGCGCCGCATTCGGAGCTGGTGGGGGTGTTGGTGAGCCCGGTGCGCCAGGTCCAGATGCCGCTGGCTTCCCAACCGCCGAGGAGGGCGTCGGCGGCGCGATTCATGGAGGAGGCGTACTTACGGCCGCGGCCGAAGGGGAGTTCATAGACCCAGTTGGCGACGGAGTTGTACTTGACGCTCATGGTGTCGGGGCCCCATTCGTTGGCGAAGTTGTAGGAGTCCTGTGTGCTGGAGCCGCCGTCGCCCCAGTTGGGGGCGTTGGTCATGACGCGGCCATAGGTGAAGGAGTGGAGGAAGCTGATGCCGGAGCTCCAGCGCTTTTCGACGCGGGTTTGCAGGCTGTGGTAGGCGGTGGAGCCGCCGGAGTCCATGTACTGGATGTCGTTATAGATGGGGAAGGGGCGGCGCTGGGCGAGGGCGGGTGGTCCCATCATGCGGGCCTGGTTGGCGTTAAAGAAGCGGGTGAGCTGGAGGCCGCGGTTGCCGACGTAGCCCACCTCGAAGACCAGGCCGCGGGAGAGTTCCTGTTGGATGGTGAAGTTCCACTGGTGGATGAGCGGGTCGGACATGGTGGGGTCGTTGCCGCGGAGGACCTGGTCGCGCGGGGTGGAGGCGGCGAGGAAGTTGGCGGGCGGGCCGTTGCGGAGGGTGATGAGTTCGGCCGCCGGGGTGGTGCGGGTTTGGGCGCGCGTGAGGTCGACGACGAAGGGTGAGTTCATGCCGAGGAGTCCTTCGCGGCCCTGGCGGTTGGTGAAGTTGTAAAAGGTGCCGTAGCCGCCGCGGAGAACGGTGCGGGGCATGAGGGTGTAGGCGAAGCCGATGCGGGGGGAGAAGTTGTCGCGGTCAGGCTGGATGAGGGCGCGTTCGAAGGTGCCGCCCTCTTTGGCGAAGCTGCGTTCTCCGGTGGAGGGGTTGAAGTTGGCCAGGCGGTTGTACTTTTCCACGATGGGGCGGCCGTACTCGTAGCGCAGGCCGAGGTTGAGGGTGAGCTTGGAGTTGACGCGGAAGTCGTCCTGGAGGAAGAGGAAGGTGAGGTCTTTGCGGTTGTAAATGACCGAGAAGGAGGTTTGGGAGTGCGTGTTGGGGAGGCCGAGGAGGAAGTCGCCCCAGGGGTTGTTGGAGAAGATGTTCTGGCGGAAGCGGAAGGTGCCGATCAAGGCCGAGACGTCGAGGACGGCGGTTTGGATGTACTGTTTGTCGAAGCCGAGGCGGAGGGAGTGGCGGCCGCGCATAAGGCTCCAGGTGTTGTTGAGCAGGTAGACGTTGGGGATCTGGAACTGCGGGGTGGAGGTGTGGCGGCCGAAGGCGTCCATGCCGTCAAAGAGCATTTTGGGCCAGCCGCCGTTGATGCCGGGGTCGTTGGGGAGGTTGGGGATACCGAGGAGTTCGGTGGGGCCGGGGGAGCCGAAATTGGGGGGGCGGACGGCGGCGTTGAGGCGTGTGAAACCGAGGCGGAACTCACTCAAGGTGCGTGGGGAGAGGGTCCAGGAGGGGGCGAGCACGGCGTGGTGGGCCTTGGTGGCGGTGGTGCCGAAGCCGTCGTTATTAGAGGTTTCGACGTAGCCGGGGACGGGGCCGGGGCGGAAGACGTCGAGGTCGGAGTAGGAGTAGCGGGCGAAGAGGCGGAGGGTGTTGGTGAAGTAGTGGTCGCCGCGGAGGTCGAACTTGTCGGTGCGGTTGGAGTTGGTGACGGTGTTCAGGTAGAGGCCGGGGATGGGGAGGGCGGCGATGTTGCTGGGGACGGGGAAGTTCTGGTCAGAGAGAACGCGTACGGCGACGGGATCGAACCTGGAGCGGGGGATGATGCCGCCGGGGAAGGGCGTTCCGGTAGCGGGGTCGACGGGGGTGATGCGGAGGGCGCCGGTGATGGGGACGTTGTTGAAGTTGCCGGCCTGGAGTTCGCGGGTGGGGACGGTGCGGGTGTAGGTGGTGCCCTGGCGTTCGCGTTCGCCTTCGTAGTTGGCGAAGAAGAAGGTGCGGTCCTTGACGATGGGGCCGCCGAGGTTGGCGCCGAAGAGGTGGAAGCGGAGCTTGGGCTTTTTGCCGTCGACGGTGGGGGTCCAGCCCTTGGCGTCGAGGGTGTCGTTGCGGAAGAACTCCCAGAGGGTGCCGTTGAGGCGGTTGGAGCCGCTCTTGATGGTGACGTTGACGACGCCGCCGGCCGAGCGGCCGTATTCGGCGGAGTAGGAATTGGTTTGGACCTTAAACTCGGCCACGGCGTCGACCGAGGGGCGGACGACATCGACGCGCTCGCCGCGGTAGCTGGTGGTGTTGGAGTTGTTGTCCATGCCGTCGAGGAGGAAGTTGTTCTGGAGGGCGCGATTGCCGTTGACGTTGATGGCGCCGCCGATGCGCTGGCGGGGGTTGACGGCGGTGCCGGGGGCGAGCAGGACCAGTTGCGTGTAGTCGCGTTTGTTGAGCGGGAGTTCGCGGATCTGGGTGAGGGTGACGACCTGGCCGCGGGAGCTGGTTTCGGTCTCGAGCAGTGGGGCTTCCGAGAGGACAGTGATTTGTTCGCTCAACTGGCCGGTTTCGAGGGCGACATCGATGCGCAGACGGTCGCCGACGCGGAGGGCGGGAATCGAGGCTTTGGCATTGCGGAAGCCGGCGTGTTCGACGATGACCTCGTAGGCGCCGGGGCGGAGGGCGGCAAAGGAGTAGGCGCCGTCGGCGCCGGTGGCGGCGGTGCGCTCGATGTTGGTGTCGAGGCTGCGCAGCTTGACCTTGGCTCCGGAGACGACGGCCATGGAGCTGTCGGTGACGGTGCCGGTGATGCCGCCGTATTCAAACTGGGCGTGCAGGGCGAGGGTGGAAAGGGCGAGAAGGCCGAGAGGCCGGATTGAGGACAGTCCCATCTGAATTCACTCCTGTGGCGCGAAGGTAACAGGAGGAAGGTAGCAACCGCGTTTCACAGTCCGATGAGCGGTGCGTGACAGTCTGAATGCCGAGCGGCGGACTAGGGTTTGGCGGTGTCGGTGGCTGGGGCGGGTGCGTGGGATGGCGCGGCGGAAGCGGGGGGAGCCACCGCGGCGGTGCGGGCTTCCTGTTGGGCGACGCCTTGGTGCATGAGCGAGGCCAGGCCGAGGCAACCCTGGCTGGCCATCATGCGGGCGAGCGACTCTTCGGCCATCTCCATCATCGACTCACTCGATTTGTCTTCGCCGGTGCCCATCCAGCCACCGTCGCCGGCCTGGCGGGCGTGGCGGAGGAGTTGGGCCACGAGGAGGCCTTCGAAATCGGTGGCGGCTTGCTTGAGGCGGCGGTTTTCGGGCGTGGAGGCAGCGGTGGTGGCCGGGGCGGATTCAGCGGCGGCGGGCGCGGCGGCCGAGGGGGAGACGGCGGAGAGGATGTCCATGAGTGTTCCTTTAGATCACTTCCAGTTCGGCGTCGAGCGCGCCGGCGGCTTGCAGGTTTTGCAGGATGGCGATGACGTCGCGGGGCGTGGAGCCGATGGTCATCAGGGCGCGCACGAGGTCTTCCACCGAGGCGCCCTCCTTGAGATTGATGTTGCGGGCCTTTTCCTCTTTCACGCCGACGCCGATTTTCGGCACGACGGTGGTTTCGCCGGTGGAGAGCGGGGCCGGTTGCGAGACGTCGTAGCTGGTTTCGACTTCGACCGTGAGGTTGCCGTGGAGGATGGAGACGGGCGAGATGCGGACCTCCTTGCCCATGACGATGGTGCCGGTGCGCTCATTGACGACGATCTTGGAGGCGCGGTCGACTTCGAGCGAGAGGTTTTCGATGAGCGAGTAAAATTCCACCTGGCGCTCGCTGAACTCGGGCGGGATGTGGACGGTGACGAGGCCGGCGTTGAGGGGCTTGGCCACCGGGCGGCCCGGTTCGGCGAACGATTTGTTGATGAGCAGGCTGACGCGGGCGGCATTGGTGAAGTCGCTGTGCTTCAGCTGCAGGCGCAGTTCGGAGCCGCTGAGCACCGAGGGCGGAGCGGCTTCGACAATCGCGCCGCTGGGGACGCGGCCGGTGGTGGGGTGGTTGACCGTCTGCGCGTTGCCTCCGCCGCCGGAGGCGACAAAGCCGCCCGTGACCACGGGCCCTTGGGCGACGGCGAAGACCTGGCCGTTGGCGGCCTTCAACGGCGTGAGGAGCAGCAGGCCGCCCTGCAGATTGTTGGAGTCGCCCATGGCGGCCACGGTGGCGTCGAGGCGCACGCCGGGCTGGGCAAACGGAGGCAGCGTGGCGGTGACCATCACGGCGGCGGTGTTCTTGGCCTGCAGCGCGGTGGGGGCGACGGTGACGCCCATGCGTTCGAGCATGTTGCTGAGCGATTGCGCGCTGAAGACGGTTTGCCGCTTGTCACCCGTGCCGGCGAGTCCGACGACGAGGCCGTAGCCGATGAGCTGGTTATCGCGCACGCCTTCGAGCGAGACGAGCTCCTTGAGGCGCGAGAGTTTGCGCTGGGGCTGGGCTTCCGCGGCGAGGGCGGCCTGCGCGGCGAGTAGCGAGAAGAAGATGAAGCGGCGTGTCACGTTGCGGTGGCTCCTTGGGGATCGTCAGAACGGCAGCAGGCCGAGCAGAAAGCGGTAGAGAAAGTTCGGGCGGCGGATAGCGTCGTTGACGAGGCCTTTGCCCAGGACGTGGACTTCGAGGTTGGCGAGGCGGTCCGAGCGGATCTGGTTGGAGGCCGACAGATCCATGACGCGGGCGATGCCGCGCACTGTGACCACCTGGCGCTCGGAGTTGATGACGATCTCCTTGGTGCCTGCCAGCACGAGGTAGCCGTTGGGCAGGACGTGCGTGATGCGGGCCGAAAGGGTGGTGTTCAGTTCCGTGGCGCGCGAGGTTTCCCCGGAGCCATCGAGTTGCGATTCGCCGCCGAGGTTGGCGAGATTGGCCAGCGGACCTACGCGGGCCGTGCCGAGGGCGGCGGTGATGGAGTTCGAGGCGCTTGACTTGCGGGCCGAGGAGCTGGAGCCGCGGGCGACGGCCGAGGCGCGGTCACTGACGACGATGGTGACCAGATCGTTGACCTGGGTGGCGCGGGGATCGCGGGCGAGGTCGCCAAGGCGTCCACCGGCGACGTAGAGCGAGCCGGCGCTTTGGGCGGGAGTGGGGTCGGCGCGCAGGGCTTCGTCGATGTATTGCTCGAGCGGCGAGCGCGTTTTGGTTTCGGCGTGGACGGGCGCGGGGAAGAGGAGCGCGGCCAGAGCGGCGAGCAGGGCGAGCGCGGGAAAACGGAGAGCGGCGAGCAGCGTGGGGGCGGGGACACGGAGCGCGGCGAGCGCGGCGCTAATCCAGCGGTATTTCATGGGTTCCTTCCTTGGCCTGGACCGGCGGCGGGGTGAGCGCGTTTGGCGGCGAGAATGAGGCGGCGGCGGGCACGAGCAGTTCGACGGCGCCTGGTGAGGTGATGCGGGCGCGCAGGGCATGGCGCGAGCCTTCGACGCGGATGGTGACGGTTTCGCCCACCGCGCCGCCGCTTTGGCTGGTGGCTTTCAGACGCAGCGCGGCCTGGCCGCAGCGGACCAGCAGGCTGACTTCCTGACGCGGCCTCACGTCCTGGCGGGGATGAAAGAGCGGCTCCTGGACGGGTGTGCCGGCGGCGAGCCCGCGCCGCGCCGTGCGGCCGAGAAAGGCAGCCTGGCCGGTGGAGGAATTCGTGGCGGCAAACGGATAGCCGCGCACGGTGGCCGTGCGCAGGCAGGCGGCGGTGAGCTCATCGCCCATCTCGAGGGCGCAGCTGAGCTCCACCTGGGACAAATCGGCCTCAATGCGCGCGCGGACCCAAATAGGGAAGCGGAGGGGACGGGCGGGGTCAGAACCGTGGAGGACATGCCCGTTGAGCTGGACGAGGCCGCTGCGCGGGTTGGGGCGGGCGGCGCGGAGGTTGGCCTCGGGAAAGTGGATGGTTCCGGCGGGCACGGAGCCGCGGGGCAGTTCGTCGATGTCGATGTCGGGCCGGGTGTTGCTTGCGGCGAAGGACTGGAGGAGCGCGGCGCGCACGGCCTCCGGCGTGAGCGGGCGTGACTCGCCGATGACGCAGAGTTCGAAGGGCTCGCCGGTGAGGCGCGGCCGTGAGCCGGCCCATTCGCGGAAGAGAAGCGTACGGCGCACGCCGGGGCGCGGAGCAAAGCCCACGTGACGCGCCGGATCGTCGAGGGCGGCCGCGGGCAGAGCCGGGGCCAGATCGGCGAGCGTGATGCGGTCGCCCGGCACGGGCAGGCAGTCCGCGGCGGCGGACAGGGTGGCGGCGATGAGCAGCGCCGCGGCGGTGAGTAGCAGGGCGCTAGCGGGTGAGGTTGTTGACCTGTTGGTACATCTCATCGGCGGCTCGTACGACCTTGCTGTTGGCCTCATAGGCGCGCTGGCTCATGATCAGGTTGATGAACTCCTCGACGACGCTGACGTTGGAGGCCTCGACGTAGCCCTGCTGCAGGCTGCCCAGGCCCTCCTGGCCGCCGGGGTTGCCGACGGTGGGTTCGCCGCTGGCATCGGTGGGCGCGAAGAGGTTGCGGCCGAGGCTGTTCAGCCCGGCCGGGTTGGTGAAGTTGGCAAGCTGAATCTGGCCGGCCAACTGCGCGGCGGCCTGGCCGGGAAGGACGTAGCTCACCGAGCCGTCGGGAGCGATGGAGACCGACTGGGCCTCGGGTGGCAGCGTGATCTGCGGCTCGAGCGGATCGCCGTCGGCGGTGACCATGATGCCGTCGCGGTCGACATGGAAGTTGCCGGCGCGGGAGTAGGCCAATTCGCCCGTGGGCCGGCGGATCTGGAAGAAGCCGCGCCCCTGGATGACGACATCGAGCGGGTTTTCGGTGGCCTGGAAGCTGCCCTGGGTGAAGATGATCTCGTTTGAAGAGGGGCGTGTGCCAAGGCCGAGCTGGAGGCCGGTGGGGACGACGGTCTGCGTGCCGGCGGCGGCGCCCGGCTGGACGAGGCTTTGATAGAGCAGGTCCTGAAATTGGGTCCGCCGCATCTTGAAGCCCACCGTGTTGGCGTTGGCCAGGTTGTGGGCGATGTTGTCCACGTTCATCTGCTGCGCGTTCATGCCGCTACCGGCGCTGAAGAGGGCTCGAATCATGCTGTTCCTCCTGGCAAGAGTTTCCTATTAGCTGCCGACGCGCGCGATCTCGTCGGCGCGGCGGCCCATTTCGCCGCCGATCTGAATGGCTTTCTGCAGCGATTCAAACTGGCGCAGGACTTCAATTAAACGCACCGAGCTTTCCGGCCCGGCCACGTTGGCCCCTTCAAGGTGGCCCTGCAACACGCCGGTCTTCGTGGCCGGCTGGGCGGCGTTGGGGTCGGCGAGCTGGAAATAGGTGCCGTGGTGCTTCTTCAGCGCCTGGTTGCCGGTGACCTCCTGGATCTGGAGGGTGGCCACCGTTTCGCCGCGCTGGCTGATGACGGCGTCGCGGGAGATGGTGAAGGGCACGTTGGGCTGGAGCGTGATGGGCTGGCCGTCGTTGCCCAGGACGGCGTAGCCATCGGTGGTGACCAGCGTCGAGTTGGCGTCGACGCGGAAGCCGCCGGCGCGCGTGAACAGATCACCGGCCGGGCCGCGCACGCGGAAGTAACCGGGGCCGTCGAGGGCCAGATGCGAGGGGTCGCCGGTGGCCTGCAGCGTGCCGGGGGAGAAATCGGTCCAGTTGTCCTGAATGAGCGGCGACTGGCGCGGTGAACCTTCGAGGCTGGGATCGATGACGTCGAAGGCGCTGTATAAGGTGTAGGCTTCGCGGTCGGCCTTGTAGCCGGCCGTGGCCTGATTGGCGATGTTGTTGGCCAGCAGGTCGAGCGACTCCATGCGTGCCCGCATGCCGCTGGCGGCTGCCGTGAGAATTCCGTCCATGGCGACTCCTGGAGGGACGGGTGCACGAATGGGGCCAATGGGAGGGGGGAGGAGGGGAGGCCCCATTTCCTTAGGGTTGGAGAGGGGGGCGGCGAGGGACGGAGGGAGAGGACGGCGCCAGGAGTATGGCGTTTTCCGGCCCGTGACGGAATTCTGGCCGGACCGGGAAGCATAACTTCCTCATTTCGTTCAACCGTGCAGTGGGCTATCGATTGCGAATGAGAAAACGTGAACGTGGATTGGACAAACTCGCCTGCTTCCGCCGACTCTGAGTTTGGGTTCGCCTCCGTCGCGGGTGCGGGTGCGGGTGCGGGTGCGAGTGCGAGTGCGGGCGCGGCACCGGCGAAGGTGGCGGAGGCGAATGCGCCGGCCACGGCCGGAGGGGAACCCGCGAAGCCGTTCACCTTTTCCCTGACGCCGGCATGGATGCAGGAGGCGCGGCCGGAGGAGGCGGGGCCGGGATGGGCCGCGGCCGGGCGGGGATTCAACGAGTTGCTGTGGCAGGCGGGAGAAGAGGGCGCGCTGGGCGAGGGCAGAGAAGCCCGCGAAGCAAGCAAGGCAGATGAGGCTGCCGATGCGGAGGAGCAGGCCATCGCCGCGCCGGAGGGAACAAGCGGCGGGCTGTCGTGGGAGGCGGCGATCCGTATGATCGTGGCCCCTTCGCCGCACTGGGGTGTGCCGGAGAGCGCCGGAGTCAAGGAGGAGACCGCGCGCGAGGCGTCGGCGGCGCCGTCGCCGCCGATGGCCGCGCAGGGAGGAGCGAAGGCGATGCCGGCGGGTGAGCAGGCGTCAGGAGAGGCGCAGCGGCAAGGGGGAATGGACGCCGCGGGTGACACGGAGAGAGAAGAAGGTACGGCGGCGAGGAGAGCCGGGCGCGGCGCGGCCGCGGGCTTCGAGGTAGAGTCCGCGGTTGATGAGGGACAAACTGGCGGAACCGCGGCGCACCGCCAGGAAGCGGCGACAGTAGGGGAGGCCGGGGTTGCCGAAGCGAGGCCGGAGACCGTGCGCGAGGCGGGCCGGTGGGGACAGAACCGGGAAGACGGGAGCGCCATCGAAGCCGGTCGAACCGCGGAGAGCGCGGCGGCGAAGATGGAAGACGGGGCGAGCCATGCCGGAGTCGAGGCGCCGGACGCGGCGGTGGGGCGCGAGGCCTCGGCGGTGGCGGGGAGGACTGGAGCGGCGGCCCGAACATCGTCGTTCGAGAGGCCCGTGATGGGGAGAAGATTCGCACACTAAATGACGAAGAAAAGTCCCTGGCGAACGGAATG
>JAFLBB010000150.1 GCA_017304135.1 Acidobacteriota bacterium
GCTACGACTCCCAAAACCTCGCCTTCTGGTCCCCCTCCGAACGCCTCTACCTCTGCTACTTCCGCAACTTCAAACGCCTCCCCAACGGCCAAAGCTACCGCTGGGTCTCCCGCGCCACCAGCCCCGACTTCCGCACCTGGTCCGAACCCGTCGAAATGACCTTCGGCGACGCGCCCCCCGAACACCTCTACACCAACCAAACCAGCCCCTACTTCCGCGCCCCCCACATCTACATCGGCATCGCCGCCCGCTTCCTCCCCAAACGCCAGGTCCTCACCGATGCCGAAGCCCAGGCCATCGGCGTCAACCCCGGCTACTTTAAGGACACCTCCGACGCCGTCCTCCTTACCACCCGCGGCGGCTCCACGTACTCGCGCGAGTTCTTAGAAAGCTTCCTCCGCCCCGGCCTCGGCATGGAAAACTGGACCTCCCGCACCAACTACCCCGCCCTCAACCTCATCCAAACCGGCCCCGCCGAAATGTCCTTCTTCGTCAACCGCAACTACGGCCAGCCCACCGCCTACGTCGCCCGTTACTCCCTCCGCCTCGACGGCTTCGCCTCACTCCACGCCGGCTACCAAGGCGGCTCCATGACCACCCGCCCCCTCCGCTTCCAAGGCTCCCGCCTCGAACTCAACTACTCCACCTCCGCCGCCGGCTCCATCCGCATCGAAATCCTCGACGAATCAGGCAAACCCATCCCCGGCTTCACCCTCACCGAAGCCCGCGAACTCATCGGCGACCAAATCGCCCGCACCTACGAATGGTCGAACACCTCCGACCTCTCCACCCTAGCCAACCGCCCCGTCCGCCTCCGCTTCCACCTCAAAGACGCTGACGTGTATTCGTGGCAGTTTCGATAATGGATCTGTTGCTGCAGAGTCGGGGTAACTTTCGGCGGAATATCGCAAAAGACATGGCAAGACGTGACCCGTTCATAATCCAGAGGCCGTCATAAGTCGGCTCCATGCTGCCCTCTCGTGCTGGTTTAAGGGTTTGGTCCTTTGCTGGTCGCAGGACTTTTTGAACAATACCCTTGCTTCCTCGTTAGCTGGCGCTTTCAAGACTTCCTCATACTCATTGATCTTGGCGATCAATGTGGTCGCGATGGGTGGGACTCCGATGCGCAACCAGGGACCTTTGGGCGTTTGTATGATTTCGCAGGCATTTGCATTGCCCCAAGATACCTGGATCTGGATGAGAGTTCCGCCTACATCCAGGTGCTTCGTGTCGAACCCGTGCGCCAACCCGTCCCGCAGCGCTGTGTAGATGCTGTCCGCGAGCAGCCGCCAATCCCCTGATGGCAGTAGTTCTGCAAATACCTTTTCTCCTCTGCGTTTCCTGTCCCCGAGTGCTGCGGCGAGCATCTCACACCCGCAGCCGATCAGAAGCATGATGGTGTAGTTGATCGTGGCCGCTCCTTGCCGGATCGCAGTGATGTCATTCCTGATATAGCCGAGTGAATTGTCAAACTCTTCTTTGATTTCGCTATAGGTGGGCATTTGTTGTCTCACATTTGCTCTGAGAGCCGTTTCTTGGGGAATGTTTCAGTCCACTTGGTGGCTTCGTTACTGAGCTCGTACGCGTATCCCCAGCCGCCGATGTCCCTCCAAAACCCTGACTTGGCAATGTGCCACCCACCCCGAGGGTAATTCGTCTCGGCGACTGTTCTCAGTGGAGTCAAGCCGCGCATCGCTTACTCCAGCAGGCTATCTCTTGGGGAACTTGCCGAGATTGAATCTCAACTCACTATCTCCAATTGGTATACTGATCTCGTTCAGCTTTCCTTTTAAGGACGCTTTGTAAAGCAGCAGCCCCTCCAGTGCTCCAAGCGGTTCGATCGTGGTGCTCACAAGGCCGCGCGATTCGAAGTGGCTGATTCTTTCGTTGATCTTCTCCTGTAATCCATGCCACTTATGCTGAAACCCAACCCGTTCATCCGCCTGTCGTTTACGCAGGTCCTCCAGCCCCTCTTTGTCCACCTCCGTGCGCGTAGCACTTCCCCGGTAGGTTCCTCTCAGTGAGGCGTTTTCATATTCAGCGGAATGTGCTTGAGCGGTGATCGTACCCTCGATTTCCTCTGTGGTCTTCTTTGTTGGTGGTCGTTCGTAGCCTTGCGACATGGCAAGAGACATTCCCTCAAACCCCATGGCCCATCGCTCACCTCGAAAAAGGCGCCCGACAGCATCTCGCGCAGAGGTTGGTCTCAATTGCCTTCTGTTGGAACTGAGTCGAACGCTATCACGGTCAAAACGGATTGCAGAGGACGTTGGGTTCTGAATTCGTATATGCAGCACTCCAATGGGTCCAAGTTGGTCGAGCGCTAACGACACGACGATCCCGCTCGGCAACACTCGTTTGGCTGAGATCGAGTCCTCGGCCACGGTGACGATGCACGTCCCAGAATCGAGCGAACACACATCAGATGCAGCGACTGCAACTTCGAATGTAATCGCGAATGCGAGAATCCAGGTGTATCTACACATGTCAGGATGGTATCGGGTTCATGGGTGGGGTTGTATCGAGTGAACCCCTTAGGCGGCGGTCGGTGCGCTTAGGAATCGCCCACCACGCTGTTCACCGCCTCTGTGATTGCCAGCCCCGCCTTTCCCCGCCGCCACCCCTCGTGTTACCCGGCAATAGAATAAAGGCATGACCTTCCGCATCGTCCTCGAGTTCAATCCGGAGACAAACAGCTATTCCGCCGTCTGCCCGGAACTCCCAGGCTGCGCCTCGGCGGGCGAGACAGAAAGCGAAGCACGGGCCAACATCGAAGAGGCCATCCGGCTCTACCTCTCGCCGGCGGAGATCGACGTGCCGCCGAGCGCGAAACTGGCCGAGGTCACCATAGGGTGAGCGTGGCATCCCGCGACTAACCGCCGATGAGGTGGTCAGGGTCCTGAGGCTAAACGGATTCGCGCTGGCCGGCCAGGCAAGCAGGTCATCGTCCCCTACCATCGCGCTCGCATACTGCCGCTGGGCACCATGAAGTCCATCGTCGACGGAAGCGGCATTCCCCGCCCCAACTGGCCCGACTAGCGCTGCAACACCCTCCCAGCCCACCCCACCACCTCCGCTAAAATGAAAGCTCACCCCCAAAGCCAAAATGAAACCCTCCACCCTCCCCAACAACCCCTGCTTCTCCTCCGGCCCCTGCGCCAAGCGCCCCGGCTGGTCCCTCGATGCCCTCAAAGGCGCCGCCACCGGCCGCTCCCACCGCGCCAAAATCGGCAAAACCAAGCTCGCCGAAGTCATCACCCGCTCCAAGCAAATCCTCGGCATGCCCGCCGATTACGTCCTCGGCATCGTCCCCGCCTCTGACACCGGCGCCATCGAAATGGCCCTCTGGTCCATGCTCGGCGCACGCGGCGTCGACGTCTTCTGCTGGGAAAGCTTCGGCTCCGGCTGGGCCTCGGAATGCAAAGGCCAGCTCAAACTCGCTGACCTCCGCGTCTTCAAAGCCGACTACGGCCAGCTCCCCGACCTCTCCCAAGCCGACTGGTCCCGCGACGTCGTCTTCACCTGGAACGGCACCACCTCCGGCGTCCGCGTCCCCAACGGCGACTGGATCGCCTCCGACCGCGCCGGCCTCTCCATCTGCGACGCCACCTCCGCCGTCTTCGCCATGCCCATGCCCTGGGACAAGCTCGACGTCGTCACCTGGTCCTGGCAAAAGGTCCTCGGCGGCGAAGGCGCTCACGGCATGATCGCCCTCAGCCCCCGCGCCATCCAGCGCCTGCTCACTTACACCGCCCCCCGCCCGCTCCCCAAAATCTTCCTCATGGCCAAGGGCGGCAAACTCATCAGCGGCATCTTCGAAGGCGAGACGATCAACACGCCATCCATGCTCTGCGTCGAAGACGCCCTCGACAGCCTCAAGTGGGCCGATAGCATCGGCGGACTCCCCGCCCTCATCGCCCGCTCCCAGGCCAATCTGAAGGTGCTCGAAGACTGGGTCGACGCCTCCCCCTGGGCCGCCTTCCTCGCCGAAGACAAGGCCATCCGCTCCAACACCTCCATCTGTCTAAAGGTGAAGGACCCTAAATTTCTGGCGCTTTCCGCCGATGATCAAGCTAAACACGCCAAGTCGATCGTCTCCATGCTCGACAAAGAAGGCGCGGCTTACGACATCGGCGCCTACCGCGACGCCCCTACAGGCTTCCGCATCTGGGGCGGCGCTACCGTGGAGACCTCAGACCTTACGACCTTAGTCCCATGGCTCGACTGGGCCTACAGTGAAATTCAAAAGTCCTTCTAAGCCGATCCGCTGATCGTCTAACTATCCTCCTCCGACTTACGCTCGATATACCGATGTATGCAGCCGAGGGAGCCTTCGGGCTGGCTGCGCACGGTTTCGCAGGCCGCGTCTGACCGCGTTGGCCTCATCGCGATTCAACTGGAGGAGAGAATCCATGTTTCGAGCGTTTCCGCTCCTATTGCTGCTCTGCGCAGCGTTTCTGCTGGCCCCATCCGCCACAGCCACCGTCATCGACTGGGAAGACGGCCAGTGGGATAACGGCTTCGGCTCCAATCTCGGCTACGACGACGGCGCCGCCACCGGCACCACCAACTCCGGCTCCGTCTCCGTCACTTGGTCTGAGTTCGGCACCGCCACCGGCAACCATAGCGGCCTCGGCGGCGCGCAACCCCGCGTCCGCACCGACTTCAACGGTTCAGCCACCGACGGCGCGCTTTCCATCGCCACCGCCGGCGACAACAACAACGGCACCCGCCAGAACTACGTCACGCTCACCATTTCCTTCGCCAACGCCGTCAACCTGCTCAGCATGATCCTCGGCGACGTTGACCGCGGCGGCAGCACCACCTGGGAAGACTTCGTCGGCATTGAAGGCTTCCTCGGCGCCACGGCCCGCACCACGTCTTATTCCATCAACCCCGGTCCCACCAACCGCCACGAGCTGACCACCATGTTCGGCCTCCCCGGCGTTCGCGGCAACAACGGCAACGTCGCCTTCGATTCCGACGAAGCCAACATCGGCGTCACCTTCGACGGCCCCGTTGACCTCGTCCGCATCTACTTCCACCAGGGCTCTGGCACCACCGGCTCCGCCGAACACGGTGTCTGGCTGCGCGACATCGAGTACGTCCCCGAACCCGGCACCTGGGCCATGGCTCTCGGCGGCCTCGCGCTCATCGTCCTCGGCCGCAAGCGGTAAGTCGGGGCGCACGGCGGCCCAAGCCGCTTTACACGGCGGCCCTCCATCCGCCATCCTAAACTCTTGGCGCTCACGGGCGGACCGGGCTATCCCGATCCGCCCACGCCCCTTTCTCCATGCTCCACTTCGGATTGGTTGGCTGCGGCTCCATCGCCCAGCAACGCGCTCAGGCCCTCGCCGCTTCCCCTGCCGCCCGCTTGCGCGCCGTCCACGACGCCGACCCCGCCCGCGCCTCCGCCTTTGCCCAGCAGTTCCACGTCGAAGCCGCCCCTACCCTCGACGCCCTCCTCGCCCGCCCCGACATCGACGCCGTCGTCGTCTCCACCCCGCCCGACTCCCACGCCCCCATCGCCATCGCCGCCCTCAACGCCGGCAAACATGTCCTCTGCGAAAAGCCCCTCGCCCGTACACCCGACGAAGCCCGCCACATCCTCGACGCCGCCGCCCGCGCCGGCCGCACCCTCGCCACCGGCTTCAACTTCCGCTTTTACCCCTCCGTCGCCAAAGCCCGCGAACTCTTCCAATCCGGCGCCATCGGCCCGCTCGACCACATCCGCGCCTCCTGCGGCTACCGCATCGACCCCGCTTCCGGCTGGCTCCACGACGCCTCCATCACCGGCGGCGGCGCACTCCAGGACAACGGCATCCACTTGATCGACACCGTCCTCCACTTCCTCGGCGACGCCTCCGAAACCCACGGCCATGCCACCGAAATCCACGGCCACACAACGTCCTCCCTCCACCACTGGCCCGGCTGCGAAGAAAACGGCTTCCTCCTCCTCCGCAACGCCCAGGGCCGCGTCGCCACCCTCCAGGCCAGTTGGACCGAATGGGCCGGCTACCACTTCCGCGTCGAACTCCACGGCGCCCTCGGCCTCATCCGCTTCACCTGCTTCCCCATGCTCACCGAACTCATCACCGCCCAAGGCCGCCAACGCTTCTATCACCCTCACGCCAACCTCATGGAAAAACTGAAATCCTACCGCTGGATCGTCGTCCAGAGCTTCCTCCGCGAATTCGAAGAGTTCGCCCGCCTCGTCGCCGGCCAGCCCTCCCTCATTGCCACCGGACACGACGGCTGGCGCGCCGTCCACGCCGCCGCCGCCGCGCGAGGCCGCGCATGAGTGCCCCCGCCACCAAACCCCTCCTCAGCGTCGTCGTCACCGTCGTCGATGGCGGCGACGTCCTGCGCCGCTTCCTCCGCGCCCTCACCAGCCAAGAGGACCCGCCCGCCATGGAGATCCTCGTCCCCTTTGACTCCTCCAAAGCCGGCGTCGCTCAGGTCTGCGCCGAGTTCCCCACCGTCACCCCCGTCCCCATGGGCGAAGTGCCCACCTTCCGCCCCATCACCACCGCCGCCGGCCAGCACGAAATGTTCGACCGCCAGCGCGTCGCCGGACTCAACCGCGCCATCGGCGAACTCATCGCCATCCTCGAAGACCGCGCCCCGCCCCGCCCCAACTGGGTCCGCACCGCCGTCCGCCTTCACCGCCAGCACCCCTACGGCGTCATCGGCGGCGCCATCGAACCCGCCCGCCAGCGTCTCCTCAACTGGTCCTTCTACGTCTGCGACTTCACCCGCTACGGCCTCCCCTTCGCAAGCGAGCCGCGCACCTGGATCAGCGACATCAACGTCTGCTACAAGCGCGCCATGATGGACTCCACCCGCGACATCTGGCGCGAGCGCTTCAACGAGGCCAAGGTCCACTGGACCCTCGCCGAACGCGGTGAAACCCTCTTCCTCTCCAACGAACTCATCGTCGACTACCACACGCCCTACCAGTCACTCGGCGAAGTCCTCCCCGAACGCTTCGGCTGGGGCCGCCTCTACGGCAGCGTCCTCGCCACCACCGTCTCCCCCCTCCGCCGCCTCATCCTGATCGCCCTAGCCCCGCTCATCCCCGTGCGCCTCCTCCTCCGCCACGGCCTAGCCCACGCCAAACGAGGCAACTTAGCCAAGTACCTCAAAGCCTCCCCCATCATCGCCGCCTACCTCCTCTTCTGGACCGCCGGCGAAACCTGGGGCAACATTACAGGTAAACCGTAACCCGCCACCGTCTCTCCGTCGACCCGCCACACGCCCGGGATCCACTTTGGCATGTCCAAGATTGACAGCCTTGGCCATGCCCGTTACCCTCAAATCAGAATCGCAGGAACCCCATGAACGTCCACCTCACCCCCGAACTGGAGCAGCTCGTCCACGCCAAAGTCCAGTCCGGCCGCTATAACTCCGCCAGCGAGGTGGTCCGCGAAGCGCTCCGGCTCATGGAACAGCGCGATGAACTCCGCGCCATCCAACTCCAGCAACTGCGCGCCCGTATGGACCTCTCCCTCGCCGAGTCCGCCCGAGGTGAAGGCGTCGATGGCGACCAGTTCATGCAGGTGCTGCTGACCAACCTCGACGCCGAACACACACCCAACCGGGGATGAGCCGCTACGTCCTCATGCCGGCGGCCCAGGATGACCTCGCCGCCATCCGCGACTACTACCTGCGGGAAGCCGGCTACCGCGTCGCCCGCCAGATGCTCGTCGAGTTCGTCGACGCCTTCCGCTTCCTCGCTCGAACCCCAAGCGCCGGCCACGCGCGGCCCGATCTGGCCGAAGCCCGTCCCATCCGCTTCTGGGCGCTACGCGACTATCTCATCCTTGTACAAGCCCAAAACCGACCCGTTGGAAATCCTCTCGATCTTCCACGGAGCCATGGACCTCCCCCACCTGATCGACCGCCGTAACCTGTAGGCCAATCCTCCGTCACTGCCCCCCCGGCCCGACTCCTTCACCACTACTCCCTTCCTGTCCACCTCACTCTCATCTGGATGCGGAACCACCCGAACCAGATGAAGACCTCCTTCTCTTGCTGGAGGTATCGGCGTCCATTTACGGGAGGAATTCGTACCGCAGGCCCCGCACTTCGTGGACTGTGCGACGGCCTAACTTCGCGGATGCGATATCGAACAGCGCCACATTCGACCCCTCACCGACGGCACTTCGGTATAGGATCCCGTCGAACCCTGCGGCCCTGATTGCCTCTGCGATGAATTGCGTGGGCGCGTACTCGGCCCGATCATCACTGCGGGCAACCGGTCGTGAGAATGCCCTGCCAATGTCATACCAGACATATAACCCATCCCTAGTCTCGACAGACATGTCTACAATCTCGACCTGCCGGCGCAGCCGGAATTCTCCTACAGTCAGATATGAGCCTATCCACTGGCGCATCTCGCTCATGGCTGTATGCGCGTCTGTTGCCAAGTAAAGACAAGGAATCCCCTTCGGGTTCACTCGGCCTTCCGTGGCTCTCTCCGGGAGTGGCAGCATGCGTCGGGGCTTCGCCGGACTCGGTATGAGATTTCGGAGTACTCGGTTCAATTCGGGTTTTCCCTCTCGCTCCAACTTCTTGAGTCTCGCCCATTCATTGTGTGCAGCTGCCCTATACAGAATGCTGCCCCGCTTTATCGTCTTTGCGTATGTGTGAGCGGTCTCCCGGACGACCGACAAGAATTGCTGACATTCATCGTCCAGCACAAAACGAGAGCGGTTCATGACTGAAGCCGCGAACTTCTCGTAGTCACGCCAAGAACTGAATCCAATCAAAGAACTCACCTTAGCCTTCCATTGAGTGCTCAGCCTGAAAATTTACTCCCGGTCCACATCATTCGCTTCTGGCCGATTCGGTTTCACTCCTTCACCACCACCGCCTTCCCCTCCACCACGCTCTCATCCGGATGCGGAATCACCCGCTCGCCCTCCTTTACGCCCGACACCACCTCCGCCGCCAGCCCGTTGCGATGGCCCAGCGTCACCGCCCGCTTCTTCGCCACGCCGCCGTCGATCACATACACATTCCACTGCTCCCCCGTCCGGAACAACGCGCTCGCCGGAACCTGCAACACCTGCTCGCCCCGCCACAAAATGAACACCGCCTCCACCCGGTAGCCATGTCCCAACCGCTGCCACTCCTGCTCCGGCGACGTGATGTCGGCAATCACCCGCACCCGCTGCTCCTCCACCCCCAGCGCCGAAATCTTCGTGAACCCCGACGGCTCCACCACCCGCACCCGCCCCTCCAGCGGCTTCTCGCCGCCCCACCGCACCAACTCCACCGCCGTCCCCGGCGCCATCTTCACCGCGTCCACTGACAACACCTCCACCTCCACCTCCAGCGCCCGCGTGTTGCCCAGCTCAATCAACGCCTCGCCCGGCCCCACCACGCCCTCGCTCTCCTTCACCAGCTTCAACACCCGCCCCGACACCGGCCAGCGCACCGTCACCAACTCGCCGCCGGCCCCGCGCTGCTGGCCCACCGATGGCTCCAGCAACGCCGTCCGCGCCGACGCCACCTCCGCCCGCGCCTGCTCAATCTCCGCCCGCGCCGTCTCCACCGCGCTCTCAGCCGCCCGCCGCGCCGCCTCCGTCCGCGTCGCCTCGCTGCGCGTCTTCGCCAATCGCTCCTGCGGAATGTCGCCCGACTTCGTCAGCGGCTCCTCGCGCTTCAACTGCTGTGCCCAGTAACCCGCCTCCGCCTGCGCCGCCCGCGCCTGCTGCTCCATCGTGCTCAACCGCGCCTGCGCCACCTGAAGCGCCGCCTCGGCCGCCTTCAACCGCGCCTCCCCCTGCTCCCGCGTGCGCACATCCAACACCTGCGCCCGCAGGGGCTCCAACACCGCCGCCACATCCCCCGCCCGCACCATGTCCCCTTCCTTCCACTTCATCCGCCGCACATAGCCCGCCAGCGGCGACGACACCACAAACCGGTCCCGCAGCCGCGTCTTGCCCTCTTCCTCCACCGTCACCCGCAGCGGCGCACGCCCCACCACCGCCGCCGTCACCTCCACCGGCTGCGGCTTCATCGCCCAAAACGCGCCGGCCACGACGAGCGCCATCATCCCAATAATCCAAAGCCAGCGTTTCATAATAAAAGTTCCGTTACTCTCTTGTTTTTAAGACTTCCACCAGGTCCATCGTGTCCAGCTTCCGCCGCACCATCAACCCTGACCCCACCGCCGCCACCAGCACCACCAGCGCCGAAAACGCATAGGTCGAGGGCTCAATCACTAGCGGCACCCGGAATAAATCGTTCGCCTGCGCCACCGATAACTGGCACATAAACTGCCCCAGCCAGCACCCCACCGGAATCGCCAGAAACACGATCACCGCCAGTTCGCCCAGCAAAATGTAAGAAATCTCGCCCCGCGTGTAGCCCAACACGCGCAGGCTCGCCAGTTCCCGGCTCCGTTCACTAAACGCAATGCGTGCCGTGTTGTACACCACGCCCACCGCGATCGTCCCCGCCAGCAGCGTATTGAAAAAGGCGAACGTCAACATCTGCCGCGCCATCGTCTCGTAGAAACTTTCTAACAACCGCATCCGCGCCGTCGTCCCCGCCACCCGCGGCATCTCTTTCAACTTGGCGTAGATCAACTGGTCCTGCGTCATATCCGCCGCCACATACGCCCCCGAAATCGCCGCGCCCTCGCCCAGCATCCGGTTCAACGCCTGCCGCCGCATATACGCCGACACGCCAATGTACTCGCTCACCACGCTCGTCAACGGCACTTCATAAACCCCCCGCTCCCCCTCCAATACCTCGACAGCCACCAAGTCACCCGGCTTCAATCCCAACTTCAGCGCCAGGTAATCGGTCAGCATCAAGCCCTCTTGCGGCAACTCCACCCGCTCCCCCGCCGTGTTCAACAGCCGCCGCAACTCGCCGCGATCGTCCAACCCCTGAATCGACGTCCGGTATGTCCGCGAACCATGCCGCAATCGCACCGCCACCGATCGGAACGGCTCGGCATGCCGCACCCCCGGCAGGCTCGTCAGCGAATACACCGCCCGCTCGCTCGTCGCATCGATGAACACCACCATCAAGTCATCGCGTTGCGATTGGCGGAACTGGAAGTCCACCATGAAATCCACCGCGTTGCTCCAGAACCCGCCCATCACCAGAATCGCCCCCGACAACGCCACGCCCAACACCGACAGCATCGCCTTCAACGGCCGCCGCTCGAGGTTGCGCATGATCATCCTGGTCGGCTGCGACAGGTGCCGCCACGCGCCCAAGTGCTCCAAAATCGACGTCCGGAAATTCCCCGGCACCGCCGGCTGCATCGCCTGCGCCGGAGCCTCCCCCGCCGCCTTCACCACCGCATGCACTGCCCCCACCGACGCCGCCACCAGGTTGATCACCACTGACCACACCACCACGTGCGGTCGCAGCACATACTCCAACTTCGGGAAGCGGTAAAACTCCATGTACATCGCGCTCATCCCGCGCCCCATCCACTCCCCCGCCGCCACCCCCAGCGCGCACCCCACCGCCACAATGATCAGCGTCAGCTTCAAATAGTGCGCCGCAATCGCCGGCGTCGTGTAGCCAAAAGCCTTCAAAATGGCAATCTGCCCCCGCTGCGTCGCCATCAACCGCGTCGACACCACGTTCAACAAAAACGCTCCCACTCCCAAAAAGATGGCCGGGAACACCGTCGCCATCACCGTCAGCTGCTTGAACTCCTCCGACAAATACTTGTGCGAAACC
>JAFLBB010000016.1 GCA_017304135.1 Acidobacteriota bacterium
ACCGCGCCGGAATCAGCAAATCCGCAATCGCCCGCCGCCTTGAGATCGGCCGCACCTCGGTGCGCCGGATTCTGGCGGCCGATTCCAACCAGAAATAGGTCCGCCCTGTGGTTCACGTAGCGCTCACTGCCTATCGACAACTACATGGGTGGATCCCTCCTCCACTGGTAATCCGCGCCATTGAGGCGCACTGAAATTCCCGGGTTAGCGAAGAGTGAGGCCTCCCACGGAATTCCGCGCGGCCGGGAGTCCTCTTTTTTCGGGATCCTGCTCGGCCATCTCGGCAATGACGCGAAACTCGACTCGTTCCCCGCTCCCCTTCATCCCGCGGACCAGAACGCGCCAGGAGCCACGCTCAGGCTCAGACAACCGGAACGAGACGCCTGCCGGATCAAATCCCGCGGGATCGGCGTAGCTGGCATAATGATGGCCGCTTGGGCTCACCAGCGAGAGGTCCAAAGCCCCGGTTTCCGTCTGGCCTTCGAGCCGCACGACGAACGAGCGCACACGCGGGCCGGCGGTTAGCAGTTGCGTCCACACCTCGGTCACCGCGACGCTGCCGGCGTAGGTCTGGCCGGAGGCACTGTTGCAGTCTCCCGTGGCGGCGTTTGCCGACGACACGTCGAATTGCCCTCCTCGATAGCCGCGCCCTGGAAGGTCCTCGAAACGGAACGGAAGGCTCGGGGATGAGATAGAGGGCGCCCGGGTCACGTGGACATGAACATGATGTCCGCCACCCTGCCCTACGGTATAGCCGCTGTTCCCGGCGGTTGCGAGCGGTTGGCCCTGGACGACGCGTTCCCCTTCCTTTACCCGAAACGACCCTGTCCTCAGATGGGCGTAGTGGCTGTACTCGCCGTCATCGTGCTGTATCGTGATGTAATTGCCGAAGATTCGACGGCTGGGCGTCTGGCCCAACTTGAGGTCGAAGGTATGTGCGACCCCCGCCCGCATCGCCACGATGCATGCGCCGGACTTTGGCGCAATGTCCCACGCATGGCGGCTTCGTCCAAAGTGCGAGAATCCGCCGTACGGCCCTTGTGTAATGGTCCACGTTTGGCCGGCCGGCGTGGGGAGCTTATATGCGGCAGGGCTGGAAATCAGAAATCGCATGGGCGGACTTTGCCGGCCGTCCGGGTTCTTCACGATCACCAGATACTCGGCGGCGGGCAGCGTCGATAACCGGACTGTCATACGTTCACCGTTCGAGCCAGTAGGAATCAGCATGGCAATGTATTTCCAGCCACCTTCCTTCGTATATTGCGCGACGTTGAGGATCGAGTCGCTGACGAAACCTTGACCGCGAATATCGAGATCGGTATGCCGGCCCTCAATCTCGGCGCGATCGATACTGGTGATGCGTGGCGCGGAAGGATCGATCGATGCGGTGACTTCGAAGGTGCGCGTTGCGAGCACCGCGGCGCCGCTGGTGACTCGGACGGTCCAGACGCCGGGCAACCGCGAGGCTGGGAACCCACCCAGGGGCAGGCCGGTTACGAAGCACAGCGACGGGGCGGCGGGAAGCGAGTCATACGCGGATGACGTGTGGATCTGGCCGCCGGGTTCGAGCCACTCGACGGCGAGCCGGTCGCCGGTGCGCAGCCCTCGAGCAACGAAGCGGAGGTACACCTGATCGCTGGTGTTCTCAAATCGAGCGTAGCCGCCCGAGACCGCGCATGCCGATTCGTCGGCAGCGGCTCCCAGCCTTGTCTGGTCGACCGTCAACGCGGTTGCGGGAAGGGCTAGGAGGAAAACAACCAGCAGGCCGAGCATTGGGACTACATGCTCTATCGGCAGACACGGCTGAGGGGTCCAGTGCAACCCAGGCGGCACGCAGGTTCAGAAAGAAGCGCCGATGAGCGAGGAATGCAACCTGGAGCGGCAAGTGCTTGTGATTACAACGAAACCGATCGAAACGCATCCATCCGGGGTCCGAGGGAGCCAACCTTCCCTTCGCGTTGAAAACACAGAACATAATTTCGCGCCACTCTCCCTGGCATTGATTCTAAACGGGTTATCTGTTGGAATCGATGCCGTCCTGAGTCGCCGTCTCAGGGGTTGGCAATGGTCACCAGATGGAAGCGAACCAGCCGCCGGTTCGAATGGACCGCCGGAGTTCCTGGTGCGGGAACTGGCTGACCACTCATGAATGTCCAGCCCGCGGTAGTGGAGCGTTCATGGTGGCTCTTCTGGTTGCGCTTTCAGCTGGTCCTGCGAGAATACGCTCTGGCCGGCGGGACTGTTAGCAGAACCAAATATAGAGAAGCGCAAGGAAAATGGCGAGGAGCAGGGCCAACACACTGGGGTCGGCCAGGCGGGCTTGTTTTGGTTTCAGACTGTGGAGCGGATTGGACCACGTGAGTCCGGCAATTTGTTCGGCGGCAGGCGCAGGCGTGCACAGGCTGGTTACGAAGTAGATTGAGCTGCAGATGCAGAACAGCCACCACGCCTGCAGCATAAACGGAATGCCCCAGCCTTCGGTGATCAACTTGTGATTGCCCACAATGGGCAAATCAGCCAAGAACGCCGCGGCGCCGAGGAGGAATCCACAAATCAAGGTGGCCATAGCCGCCTGCCACGTGCCACGCTTCCAAAACACGCCCCAGAGAAACACTGTCGTGATCGGGGGTGCGAGGTCGGCGGCGATGGCGTTGATCGCCTCAAAGATGCTCGTGTAACGCCCCCCCTGCGTGGACCATACCATTGCCAAGAGCATGACCACGACCGCGCTCAGGCGTCCGATGCGCACTTCGGTACGATCATCGATGTCCGGGCGAAGCCGGCGGGCGATATCGACCGCGACGAGGGTTCCACAACTATTGAGCGCCGAGGCGATTGTGCTCATGAGGGCCGCGAGAACACCGGCGCAGATGAGCCCGCGCAACCCTACGGGGACCAGTTGCAGGATGAGCACCGGGAGGGTCTGGTTGCTGTTCGACCCGATGAGGTCGCGGAAGAGCACGTATCCCAGAACGCCGGGCAAGACCATGAGGAAAACGGGGAGGATTTTGAGGAGTCCGGCAAACAGCGGTCCGAGCTGGGCGTCACGCTCGGTCTTAGCGCCGAGCACGCGCTGCACGATGGTCTGATCGGTGCACCAATACCAGATGCCGAGGACCGGGTAGCCGAGGAGGACGGAGTACCAGGCAAGCCCGACGGAGTTGTCTGTCCGCAGCATGCTCAGTTGATCGGGCTTCACGGCGAGCCGGAGATCGGCAATTGAGTGAATGCCATGCGAGGGGAGTGCGAGCACAGCGAGTACGGTTACGATGACGGCGCCGGCGAGGAGGAGCACTGTCTGGATCGCTTCGGTAACGACCACGGCGCGGAGGCCGCCGGCGACGGTGTAAATGGAGGTAACGAAAGAGACCAGGACAATGGAGGTGACGACGTCGATGCCGAAGAACTGGTCAAATACGACAGCACCGGCATAGAGGCTCATGCCGATGTGGATGAACAGCGCTCCGATGATGCCCATGAAGGCGAGCATGCCGCGGGCGCCGCTGCAGTAGCGGCGTTCGAGGAATTCAGGCAGGGTGGCGATCCGGCTGCGGTAATAGAACGGAGCGAACACGAGGGACAGCAGGATGAGCGTGAGGGTGGCCATCCACTCGAAGTTGCCCCAGACGAGCCCCTCGTTATAGCCTGACGCCGCAAGCCCCACGAGGTGGATAGTCGAGATGTTCGAGGCAAACAGGGCCGAGCCGATCATGACCCAACCAAGCGACCGGCCGGCGAGAAAGTACTCGCTGCTGCTCTTCGAGGCGTGGCGCGAGGAGAGATATCCAGCGGCAACCACTGCGGTCAGATACAGCAGGACGATGGCAAGGTCGAGCGGGTGAATCGTCATAAAGGCGGCCGGGTGGCGACTGCGTGGCGGATGGTGGCGAGAACCTGTTCGCGCTCTTCGCCGACGATGGGGAGGCGGGGAGCGCGGGTGGTTTCACTACCGAGGCCGGTCTCCACCATGGCGAGTTTGATGTACTGCACGAGCTTGATCTTCGTATCGAGGTGGAGGAGGGGCGTGTACCAGCGGTAGAGTTCGCGAGCTTCCTTCCATTTGCCGGACGTAGCGAGCTGCCACAGCGCCTGATTCTCGCGGGGGAAGGCATTTACGAGGCCGGAAACCCAGCCGGTGGCGCCGAGCAGGATGCTTTCGAGAACTAAGTCGTCCACGCCGCTGAAGAGGAGGAAGCGATCGCCATGGAGGTTGATGATGTCGGTGATGCGGCGAACATCATCGGAGGACTCCTTGATGGCGACGATGTTCTCTTCCACGGCGAGTTCGGCGAACTGGGGGGGCGTCACGTCGACGTAGTAGGCGACGGGATTGTTGTAAATCATGATCGGCAGAGAGGTGGACTGGGCCACGGCGCGGAAGTGAGCAATCGCTTCGCGGCTGTCGGCCTTGTAGATCATGGCGGGAAGCACCATGAGGCCGTCGATGCCGATCTTCTCCGCGTCCTGAGCAAAGCGGCAGGCAAGACGCGTGGTGTTCTCCGCAACGCCTGAGAGAACGGGTACGCGGCCATCGACGACTTCGCGCATGGCGCGGAGTACGGTGAGTTTCTCCTCGTACTCGAGGGCGGTGTTCTCGCCGACGCTGCCCAGGAGAATGAGACCGGAGATACCGGCCTGAATCATGTAGTCGAGGTGGCGAGCGGTGGCGTCGAGGTCGAGTGAGCCGTCGGTGGCGAATTGGGTCGTGGCGGCTGGGTACACCCCGTTCCAGGTAACAGTCATTGGTTCTCCTTATGAGCTAGTCTCGTGAGACGGTGATGCGAAGCGGAGTTTCCGAGGAGTGGCGCAGGAAAACGACGAGGCCGGCGCCGTCGATGTGGTGGGTGAGGCCGGTGCGCAGCGCGCTGCCCTCGGAGAGCAGGCGGCCATTGACCCGGACCCTTGCTTGCGACGCGTTCCAATTCCGGATGAGCAGCGCGGGATTGACGAGGGGCGAACCCGGGTTGGCCTGGAGCGTTACGTCGAGTGCAGTTGCCGAGGCTTCGCGGCGCACAAGGACGAAGGCTCGTTCGAGGCGGTCGAATCCCTTCGATTCAAAGCCCGTGGAGTGTGCGCTGACGGGAGGCGGATTGAGCCAGGATTTGGCTAGCGGCAACAGCTCCGTGACGCCTCCCGTGGTGAGTCCGTTGAGCATGACCATGGTGATGCCATCGGGGCGCTCCTGGTGCGGCATCCAGGATTGAATGTGGGTGAGGGAGCTGTGGGAAACGCGGTCCGGGGCAACCGCCCAGCGGCCATTGGAGCGGATCTGCTGCGACACGGGCCAGTGGTTCCACCAGGGAAACATCGAGCGCTCGCGGATGATCTCGCCGGCGTAGCAATCGATGGCCACGTGGCGCGGGTCGACGACGACGAACGGGCTATAGCGGGCCTTCAGGTTCACGAGGTGAATATTGCCATGGGCCGGCTTGGTGAGCCACTTGTGGAGGTGAGTGTCCACGTCAGAGATGCGATGCATCACTTTGAGGGTTTCCGGGTCGAAGGTGGCCGGCTCACCGGGCGGTTCCTTTTCCCAGTTATATGTGTGGGTCTCGCCGTTCATGTTGCCGAGCGTGATTGCGCCGGCTTTGATGTTGTCCTCAGGGCGTGTACCTGGCGGATTGATGACGATGGACTCGTGGAACTGGCGGAAGTTGATTTCGCCGCGGCCTTGGCCCGGCACGACGTACGGACTGGAGGAAAAGGTCTGAATCTTACGGGAGCAGGAGCCGTCCGGGTAGACCGTATAGGTCTCTTCCACCCAGTCGCCCCAACCGGTTAGCGGATCGACGAAGACCGGCTCGTAGTGGACGCTCACGGGGGCATACCGCCACTGCACCACTACACGCGCGGGCGTGCTTTCCAGGATCTTCACTGTGGAATAGCGGGCCTGTTTATCGGCCATCGGTTCGGCGCTTGTGGGCATGCCCTCGCGTTGGTTTTCATAGAACTCGTTCGTGTACCAGATGCCGTTCTCCGTGACCCAGGCAGGCACATAGCTGGTGCCGCGCCAGAAGACGAGCCGCGTGGGGTTATCGTCGAAGCGGACGACGACATCGGGTTGTTCGCCAACACGCCACAGCCGCTCCCACTCCTCCGTATAGCGGAGCCGGGTGTAGTAGGCGCCAAAGCGGCCAGGGCCTTTCGGACCGGCAGGGAGCACGGGAGGGCCAAGCGGGTTCTGAGCCGGCGGCTGGGGGGAGGAGAATTGGGACAGTGCTTGATCGTGGATGGCCACTTCATCGATCAGGCCGTCGAAGGAGTAGGCGACATCGGCCACGACCCGCACTTCTTCGCTGAGAGGACGCGGCGTGAGATTGCGGGCGATCCAGAGATCGGTGGCAGCGGCGGCTTCAAGCGGGCCTGTCACGGCGAGCGCACCGGCCGGCGCCCCATTCCAATAGAGGCGGATGCCGCTGGCCGGATCAAAGGCCGCCGCAATGTGATTCCAACGGTACAGGGGCAGCGGCTTTTCCGAACGCGACTCGATCCACTTGCCGGCGACGGCGACGTGGAGCCCAAAGTGGCCGTTGGGGTCGATGGAGAAGGAGAAGCCGCGGCGGAGGTTCTGTTCCTGATTGACGATGGCGCACCATGTCCAGGGATAGGTCTGGATGGCCACCCAAGCTTCGATGGTGAACGCCCCGTTCAGGCGAGGGGCCTGCGCAGCGGGGCGGATGAGGTGCGTCGTCTGGCCGTCGGAGCGGAGCGATTGGCCGGAGATGCCTGGGGAGAAGCGGTGGAATCCCTGCCATTGATCACTGGCCTCGATTCGTTCAAACGACCAGGAGGCTACGGGTGCGGCGGAAGTGATTCCGGCAAGGAGTAGGGGGAAGAGGGCGAACTTCATTTCGGATCTCCCGAGCGGAGCATGAGGATGGCGGCATAGAGTACGACGACAATGACCAGCCAGCGCAGGCCCTCCAGCGGCAGCGACTTCACCACGAACGCCGCCAGAGGGACGCCGGCTAAACCGCCGAGGGCAAGGCCCAGGGCGACGGGCGCGGAGAAGGATTTGCGCCGCACAAACTGCGTGCTTGCCACGGGCATGAGGAAGGCCGAGGAGCCCATCATGATGGGGAAGGCGGCGGCGGGATTCATGCCGAGCAGGCTCACCATGGTCATGCATGGAGCATAGAAGCCGATGCCGAGCGTGCTGATGGCTCCGAAGACAGCATTGCCAGCGACCGCGGCGAGCAGTTTCCAGCCAGAGAGCCCGAGCGCGTTGCCGCCGGCGGGAAATAGATCAAACTGGCGCATGAACAAGACCGCGGCGGCGAAGAGCAGGGCGCCGCCGACGCCTAACTGCACTGCGCGCAGGGGGAATCCGGCAACGGCGGCGGCGCCAAACCAGGCGCCCACGACAGCAGCGGCGATGAGGAGCAGAAGAGTGAGCGAGTCAACCTCGATGGCTGAGATGTAGATGACAGCCTGCAGCACCGTTGGCAGTGTGTGGCCCGCGTTCAATGTTCCCGGGATGAGTTGATCGGGCACCATCGAGCGGAACTTGAATATGGCCGTGGTGGTGGCGAAGGAGCCGATGCCGAGCGTATCGAAGAAGTTGGTGACGAAGCCGGTGAGGAGGTGGCCGGGCCCGGGGCGTGCGCCGGCGGAAGCGCGGAAGAAGAGCGAAGCATAGGCGACGGTGAAAACACCCAGGACGAGATAGATTGCGGTGACCATGGATTAACGCGCCAGCGCCTCACGGGCGGCGATGGCCACCACATCGTGAGGAGACTTCATTGCCGCCGCCTTCCGCAGCAGGGCGTCATGGCCACCCAGTTTGCCCAGCGCGCGAACGGCCTCCGCCTGAGCCAAGTAACTGTCGTCGACGCGGAAGCGCTCTTCGAAGAACGGAGCCAGGGAGGCGTCCTTGCGTTCGCCGAGCGCAGCCAAAGCGGCCACGCGGACGGCGGAGGAGCGGTCCTGTGCGGCGCGCGTGCGGAGGAATTCCGCTCGTCCTTGGAAAATGGCCTCACGCCGGACAGCCCAGAATGGATCCTTCTCAGCCGTCCCGCGGAGGGCCGCGGCCACTTGTTCATCCGGGAGCAAAGATTTTAGGGCTGCGGCGGCATCGATCCGGCCGATGGCGTTGTCATGGGTGAGTTGATACAGCAGTTCCGGTTTGGACTTGGCAAAGGTGATCTCCTTCAGCAACACCTCTTCTTCGTCAAAGTGCACCAGCAATGGCCGCCCGGCGCTGGGTATGGAGAAGGTCTCGTCGCTCTTTCGGAGCCACAGGGGATGCAACTGTTTCCCTGCGGCCGTGGTGATGCCGATGGAGACCGGCATGGCGAAGGGCTGTGACTGCTTCTGGACCACGCGCAGTTCGATCGTCCCCGGCTGCCAGGTGTAGCTGACCTCGAGCACGGGATGCCCGGCGCGGAAGATCCATTGCTCGAAGAACCAATCGAGCACCTGGCCAGAAGCTTCGCGAATGGCGACTTGGAAATCGTGCGTGTCGACCGAACCGAAGGCGTGCTTCTTCAAGTAGTGCGTAATGGAGCGGCGGTAGGGTTCGTCACCCATAAGCGAGCGGAGCATGGCCAACACGACGCCGCCCTTCTGATAGGTGTGGCGGTCAAAGTTGTCGTTCGGCCAATCCCAACGGTCAAGCACGATGGGCCGCATGTATCGCTTGCGCGCCTCGGTGAAATAGGCGAGCTTTTTCCCGAGAAGGTTGAACGCGCCCTCGTCTTCGCCCAGGAGATGCTTCATGTAGACGTACTCGTAGTAGGTAGCGAAGCTCTCGTTGAGCCAGGTGTGCGGCCAATCCCGCATGGTGACCAGATCGCCCCACCATTGATGCGCTGCTTCGTGAGCGACCAGCCAGTGGGTGGGGAAATCCTGCTCGGCGCGGGCGTCGTGGATGGAGTTGTCGCCGATCACTGTGGCGTTGGTGCTCTCGGCGCCGCCGCCGAAATCCGGGATCGTGATCTGGTCATACTTCGGCCACGGATAGGTGTAGCCAAGCTCGCGATTGAAGAACTCGATGATGTCGCGGGTCTTGCCAAAGCTGCGTTCGGCGCCGGCCACATCCTTCGGATAGACCCAGTAGGAGATGGGCAGTGTTCCCTTGGTGTCGCGGACTTGCACGTAGGGTCCGGCGGCGAAGGCGAAGAGGTAAGTGGAGTGCGGCTGATTCTGCCGCCAGTGGAAGGTCTTTTCCCGCTTGGCGGAATCCTCCTGAACAGAGAGCAGCACACCGTTGGCGATCACCTGGTAGCGCGCATCGACGGTGGCGATGAGTTCGCTGGTGGCCTTGTCGTTGGGATGGTCGTAGCAAGGGAACCAATGCCGCGCGCCTTCAGGGAACGACAGCGTGTGAATAAGCCGAGGGTGGGTGGGAGTTTCGGATTTGAAGGAGATTCCCAAACCGTAGCCCTTCGGCATGCCGTAGCGCTCGGGGTCGATGGCCACCTGGTCAGCCTGGTAGGAGATGGTGACGGTGAGTTCCTCAGCGAAGCGGTAGGGCCTGTCGAGGTGAACGGTGAGTTTGCCTGGGGTCTGATCGAAACGCAGGGCTCCGGCCGAAGTGACGCGGAAGGTCTCGGCGTCCAGCACCAGGGTTTTGAAGCCATCGCGCAGGGGACGGAGCGTAATGGCGGCCTGGCCATGCAGTGATCGGGCGGATTCGTTGAACTCGAGTTGGATGCGATAGTGGAGCACGTCATAGTCGCGGCTGCGTTCGGCGCGGCGGGGACGCGCGTTCCTATCGACCTGAGCAGGGAGCGAGGCCGCGAGCGCGAGCAGCAAAATCAGACGCGGAAGGGTCATGGGTTGGTGGGTGCGCGCAACTGGAGGATGCCATCCTCGCGCATCAGCCTCTCGATGTCATCGAGCTTGGCAGGAAGGAAGTCAGTGAAGTTCTCGACGCCGGTGGGGGTGACGACGATGACATCTTCCATGCGGACGTAAAGATTCTCTTCAGGAATCCAGAGCATTGGATCGATGGAGAAGACAAGACCGGAGACGAATTCCTTGCGCTGATAGCTGCCGACGTCGTGCACGGTCATGCCAACGGGGTGGGAAAGGTGGCCGCGGAAGCGCAAGGCTTCCTCGGCGCCCTTGCGATAGATCTCCTTGGTGAAGGTGAGCGTCTTGAGAAATGGCTCCATCTCCTGGCGGGCGCCGTCGAGGACCTGGTCAGGTGTGACACCGGGCCGGATGCGCTTCAGGAGAGCTTCGCGGTAGGCAAGGATGAAGCCGTAGAGAGCGCGCTGGTCGGGCGTGTATTTGCCATTGACCGGCCACATGCGGGTGACGTCGCTTGTGTAGTAGCGGTAGTCCGGCGCATAGTCCATGAGCACCAGGTCGCCGTCCTTCAGAATGCTGGAATTGCGGAAATAGTGGCCATACCAGGCGTTCTTGCCGCCGCCGATGATGGCGGGATAGCCTTCGTATTTGGCGCCGTTGAGCAGGTAGATATAGCGGGCAACGGCATCGAGTTGATACTCGTAGACGCCAGGCTGCGTGCTGCGGATGGCCTCAATGAGGGCGAGTCCGGCGATCTGGGACGCGCGGCGGATGAGTGTGATTTCGCGCGGACTCTTGATGAGGCGGATAGGATCGAGCACGGGGGACAGGTCGCGCAATGCGAAAGTGGGGAAGCGGTTGCGCAAGAGCGAGAGCAGGTGGCCATTGCGGGAAGGACGGCCATCCCAGGGGTCGGAGGCGGCTTCGGCCACTTGCCGCAGCATTTCATCCCGGCTGCCCACCGAGCCCTCCTGCGGGCTGAAAGGCACATACAGCGCGGGGACGGGGTGGCGAATCTGAATGGGCGCAAGGTGGCGGGCGAGTGTTTCCACTGCGTGCACCTCATCCACGCCGGTGCGTTCCTTGATGAGATCGACGTCTTCGGCGCTGACCAAGGGACCGATCTGCCGCTCACGGGCGGGGTCACGATGCGGGAGATAGATGGTGGTCTTGCGGGTCCGGCCGTCGAGCAGGAGGTAACAATGAGGCGCTTCGATACCAGTGAGGTAGTAGAACTCGTTGGACTGGCGGAAGACCTGCGGTGAGTCGGCGGCGGCGGCGCCGGGAATCAGAGCGAGAGCCTGGCCGCCGATAGCGTCGAAGATCTTGTTCCGGCGCTCTTGAAACTCCGAGGCGGGAAAATCAGTTTGGTGGATGCCCAAGGGCTGCGCGGCGGCGATGGCCGAGAGCAGGAAGAGTGCATACTTCATGATGCAAAGACCGCCTTTCCGAGAATGTCCATGCGTGGTGCAATGCCCAGTCCAGGGGCTTGCGGAGCAGCGAGTCGGCCTCCATCGCGCTGAGGCGCGCCATCGGCGATGCTCACGGTGACGTAGCTGTTAAAGTCAGTGGCGGAGAAGAGCAGTGCGGGCGGTGTGCTATGCGCGAGGTGGGCGATGGCCGTGGTGACGATGTCGCCGCCCCAGGTGTCCTCGATCGTCATGGCGATGCCAAGGGAGACGCAGAGATCGCGGATCTGGCGGGCCTTGGTGAGGCCGCCGACCTTGGAAATCTTGAGATTGATGATGTCCATGGCGCGGTCATGATGGCCTCGCAGCACCTGGCTGATGTCATCGATGACCTCGTCGAGGATGAAGGGCCGGTCAGTGTGGTTGCGGACGGCAAGACATTCCTCATAGTGCATGCACGGCTGCTCGATGTAGACGTCGACATCACGGACGGCGCAGGCAACGCGGATAGCCTGATGCTGAGTCCAACCCGTGTTGGCATCGGCGACTAGGACATCGCCGCGCCGCAATTGGGCCGAGGCGAGGCGGATGCGCTCAATGTCGGCGTCCGGATCACCGCCCACTTTGAGTTGAAATTTGGTGTACCCCAGGCCGCGGTAGTGGCCCACCATCTCGGCCATCTTCTCCGGGGACTCCTGCGAGATGGCGCGGTAGAGGGCGAAGCTGGAATCGTAGCGGCCGCCGAGCAGCGAGACGACGGGCTGACCGCAGACCTTGCCGAGGATGTCCCAACAGGCGACATCGATGGCCGATTTCACGTAGGGGTGGCCGCGCATGGCGCTGTCCATGGCGTGGTTGATGAGGGAGAGCTGAGTGGGATCGAGGCCGATGAGTTGAGGAGCGAGTTCGGCGATGCCCGCGCGCGCACCGGCGGCATAGGCGGGCAGGTAGGCCGCGCCCAGCGGACAGACTTCGCCGTAGCCGGAGATGCCCTGGTCCGTGATCACCTCCACAACAGTGGAGTCGAACACCTCAACGGAATTGCCCCCCGACCATTTGTAACTGCCCTCATGGAGGGGTAGGTCGACCTGATAGCACTTGATTTGTGTGATGACCATTTACTTACCCAAATATCGAATCTCAAGAAAGAAAGGACTGATGGCGCGGCCGTCGGACCGTTGTCCGGTGAACGCCGCCTCAAGACGTGCGGGCCCCTTGTCCAACCGGGCGGCAAACCGGACAGCATCGATGCCTGCGGCAATGGGAAGTTCCTCGTTCATACGGCCACAAGAGAGCTTCGCAACTCCCGCGCGAAGGTGGTGCGGCAGTGCGGGAGTGCCCAAGCGGGCGATCAATTCATAGCGGCCGTTGCGCGTCACTTCGACCTCCCAATAGCCGAAACCATCGGGCTCGGACTTCCAGTATGTCCTGGCGCGATCGAAATTCCAGGGCGCGGCGGGAGCGCCTGGGCCACGAAGCTCTTGCGGTGTCAGGATCACCGGATTCGAAGCCGGCGCTCCGAGCGGAATGCGAACGGGGTTGCTCAGCGGAGCCGTGACATCGCGGTACCACGCCTCATATTCCCGTCTGAGCCGGCCTACCACGTCAGGATGATCCGGCGCGATGTTGGTCCGCTCTCCGGGATCGTGAGACATGTCGTAGAGTTCGGTTTCGCTTTCCGTGATGGCGCGCGTATAGGTTTGCTTCGGATCGGGCGCGGTCATCACGACTTTGTATTGCTGCGTTCGCGCCGCGCAATGGGTGAAGAGCCTGGGCTCATCGATCCCGTTCGGGTCGGGGCGGCTTTGTTGAAAGAAGAGAGTGCGATCCGCCCAGTTGGTTGTGGAGCCTTGCAGTAGTGGCGCAAGGCTGCGGCCATCCAGCGCAGCTTTTACTGGTTTCACACCACACAATTCGAGGATGGTGGGCAGTACATCGATGTGAGCGGCGATGCGATCGATGTCGACACCGGCGCGCAGACGGCCGGGCAGGCGCATGAAGAAGGGCACGCGAATGCCACCCTCGTAGACGCTGCCCTTCTGGTCACGCAATCCGGCGCTGTACCGGTTCAGCCCCCAGCCGCCGTTGTCGCTCATGAAGATGACCAGGGTGTTGTGTTCCAGATCCTGTTGTTTGAGGAACTGCAGCAGCCGGCCCACGTTTTCGTCCAGGTTTTCGATCATCCCGTAGACGCGGGCGGTTGAGTCATTCATGCCGGCCTTGCGGTAGTGCCCGCTATACTTTTCGTCGACCTGCAGCGGCCCGTGCGGCACATTGACCGGGAGGTAGACGAAGGCCGGCTTGCTGCTTTTCCGTTCCAGGAAGCGCATGGCTTCGGAGAAGAAGATATCGGTGCAATAGCCACGGGTCTGTTCGGGACGGCCATTGCGGAAGAAGACCGGATCGAAGTAGGTGTTGGGCGCCGGGTCACCGATGCCGCCGATGGCGCCGTCGGTGAACACGAGCGTCTCCTCGAAACCCTGGTCCATGGCGCGCATGGGGAAGTGATCGCCCAGATGCCACTTCCCGAAGAGCGCGGTGCGGTAGCCGGCGGCGCGCAGCGCCTCGGCCATGGTGACTTCCTCCGGCCGCATTTGCGCCAGCCCGACCCAGGTATCGACGATGCCGGTGCGGTAGTTGTAGCGGCCCGTCATCAGGCTGGCGCGTGTGGGAGAGCACAGTGGGGAGGAATAGAAGTGGGTGAACCGTGTGCTCTGGCCATGCAACCGGTTGAGATGGGGTGTGCGGATGACCTTGTTGCCGTGGCAGCCAAGGTCGCCGTAGCCCTGATCGTCGGTCAGGATGAGGACGACGTTGAGCCGCTCCTGTTTCGCCGTCAACGCGGATGCGCACGCCGCCGCGAGAAACGAGCGGCGAGTGGTTTGCGTCAACGGTGCGGACATGGGTCGAATCCTCAGAAGATCAGTTTAAGGCCCAGCTGAATCTGGCGAGCTGTGCTGACGGTGGAGTTCACCCGGCCAAACTGCGGCGACGTGAACAGTGAGACGGGGGTGCCGAAGGTGGGGTGGTTGAAGGAGTTGAACAGTTCGGCGCGGAACTGCAGCCGCATGGATTCGCGGATGCGGTCTTCGCGGAAGAGCGAGAGGTCGAAGTTGGTGAGGCTGTCGGTGCTCAGGATGTTGCGGCCGGCCGAGCCGAATGTGAATTGCGCGGGGGAGGCAAAGGCGCTGCGGTCAAACCACGCCTCCGGGCGCGGGTTGGAGAGGTTTGGGGTGCCCACCAGGTTGGGGCGTGCGCGGACGGCCTGATTGATCGCACCGATGTTGGCGACGTCCACGTTCATGAACAGGGTGTAGGGCTGGCCGCTGCGCGCCTGCACGATCGCGTTCACCTGCCAGTTGCCGAGCACCTTGGAAGCGATGCCATCCGTCACCCAGCGCTGGCCGCGGCCGAAGGGGAGTTCGTAGACGGCGGCCGTGGAGAAGAGATGGGGCACATGGAATCCGGAGACGGAGCGGGATTCGTTCGGGTTGTACGGGTCCTGCAGCGAGAGATTCTCGCGGAACTGGGCCGAGGAGGCGACATCGATGGATTTGCTCCATGTGTAGGAGAAAAGATAGGAGAAGCCTCGCGCGAAGCGGCGCTCGGCCTTCACGAGCAGGCCGTGGTAGCTGCTCTGGCCGACGCTGCGGTCGTAGCCCGTGACGGGAGCGTGGGGCCAAAGCGCGCGCGGGCGATCGGCGCCCGGACCCGGCGTAAGGGCGGTGTTGTAATCGCCGCCGATCGACAGGCGCAGGGTGTGGGATCCGACATAGGCTGTGGACAGTGTGAAATTGGGGGCGATTTCGCGCTGCACCTCAAAGTTCCACTGCTGCGAGTATGGACTCTGGAAGTTCGGGTCGTAATAGAAGGCGTTGAGGCGGGCCGGGGTCGGGTCGGGTGAAAGCGGGTCCTTCGAGCCGAATGGCGCATCGGCGTTGGCTTCCACGTGGTTGGCGTTCTGGATGAGCGTGGCGCCGCGATTGCCGGGCCAGTTGGCGTTGTTGATCGCGCCGTTCTGGGCCTGCTGGTTCACGCCGGCCATGGTGTCATAGAAGATGCCGAAGGTGCCTCGCAGCACGGTGCGGGGGTTCATCTGGTAGGCAAGGCCGATGCGGGGCCCAAACATCTTGTAGTCGTTCCTGCGCAATTGAGAATTACCGGTGAACACAACCCACTGCTGCACGTAGGGGTCGTTGGGATTCTGCAGGCAGGGCGGGCGGGTGGAACTGCAAGCTCCGGGCCTGTTGATGCCGACCAGGTACTGGCCCGTGTTGAAGTCCCAGGTGGACTGGAAGTCGGTGTAGAAATTCGGCATGCGGACAAGGTCGTAGCGGAGCCCGTAGTTGAGGGTCAACTTGTTCGAGACGCGCCAAGTGTCCTGAATATAGCCGCTCCAGTTTTGCGACTCGAGGCCAAAGCCGACATCGAAGGTGGTGACGCTCTCCATGAGTCCGAGCATGTAGGAGGCAAGCGCATCGCCCGTGGTGCCGAGGGCGTTGAGGTCAGCCGACTGGCGTGTGTTGAAGGTGAGGGCTTGGGTGAGCTGGAAGTTTTCCCACGGCTGGCGGACTACCTCGGCCCCGAACTTGATGGTGTGGCGGCCGAAATTGTGTGACATGTCGCCCTTCACCTGCCAGCCACGCTGGGGCCCCAAACGGCGGTCGCGCATGCTCAGGGTGAAGTAGCCGGGGACGGTAACACCGGGCGCATTCGAGCGGGGGTCCACCTGGAAGCCCTTGAAGAGGCCGTCACTCAGGAGATTCTTGTTCGTGAAGAAGGGGTGATCGATGAGCGTGGAGCTGCTGAAGCCGAAGAGGCCCGTGAAGATCGTGTTCGGTCCGAAGGCGTGGGAATACTGGGCGCCGATGTTTTTGGGACCGATCGAGGTGACAGTGTTGGTACCGGCCAGCGCCTGGCCGGCCACGATGTCCTGGTCGCTCCAGGTTGAGCGGAACCACAGAGTGTCCTTCTCAGAGAGGTAGTGGTCCACGCGGATGCTGTAGCCATTGGCGGGAAAGCTCTGCGGGTCGCCGTTGCGGGCGTTGAAGCCGGAGACGCCGGTCTCGATCGGCGCCGGCACGATGGCCTGCGTGTAGGCGACGATAGAGCGATTCAGTTGCGAGGCGGGAATGCGGTTGTTCGGGTATGGATCGCGGAGGAACTGTGCGGGATTGGCGGGATTGGCGCGGGTGGAGTAGGGATCGTAGAGTCGGCGCGAGGTGCCGCTGAAGTCGCCCGCGAGTTGGGCCTGGGTCGGTACAAGAGAGAGGATATTGGCTCCGCTCTTTTGCCGGTAGCCTTCATAGGAGAAGAAGAAGAAGGTCTTGTTCTTGATGACGGGGCCGCCCAGGGCGGCGCCGAACTGGTTTTGGCGCAGGGCCGGTTTACCCGCGGTAAAGAACCCGCGCGCGTCGAGCTTGTCGTTTCTGAGGAATTCGAATAGTGAACCGTGAAAGCTGTTCGTCCCCGTCTTGGAGGCGATGTTGATGACGCCGCCGGTGACGCCGCCGAATTCAGCGAGATCGCTGTGGGACTGCACCTTGAACTGGTCGAGGGCGTCGACGCTGGGCGCGACCGAGTAAGTTCCGGTAAAGTGACCATTGTTGTAGATGCCGTCCAGCGTGTAGGTGTTGCTGCGATTGGATTGGCCGTTCATCGCCGGCTGTATGCTGATGCCGATGCGCTGGTTCTGATCAGCCTGAGTGACGTTGATGGGTGAAGCGCCTGGCGTCAGGGTGAGCAACTGAGTGAAGTTGCGTGCGTTCAGGGGCAAATCGGAAATCTTCTCCGCGGTGACCACAGTGCCCAACTGTCCTGTTGTGGTTTCAATCACCGGAACCTCTCCGGTGACCTCCACCGTCTGCTGCACATCGCCCACAGAGAGCGTGAAATCGAGTTTCAGCGACTGGTTGACATCCAGCCGGAATCCAGAGCGGGTGCTGGGTTGGAAGCCGGCCACCTGCACCTTCACTTGATACAGGCCCGGCACCAGGTTCGACACGGTGTACAGCCCCTGTTGGTTGGTGACAACCTGCCTGATTGTCTGCTTTTCAACGTTTGTCACCGTGACCGGCGCGGAAGCGACCACGGTGTCCGAAGAGTCTTTCACGACGCCGGAGATTTCGGCGGTCTGGGCAAAGCCGATCGTCACGCTGACGGCGGCCAGCGCGAAGACGCGAGCTACCACATTGAGAGCCATGGCTGTTCTCCTTGCTTCCTTAGACATAGTTCCAATCCTGGTCGCGAACGGGGGCGAGGATTCGCTGGACTTCTTTGAGGAGCCCTTGATCGAGGGGCTGTTCGCTCCACCGAACGTTGTCGAAGACAAGGCCTGGGTCGGCGGAGCTAAAGAGAGTTGTGGGGATGGCGGGATTCTGGGTTGCGAATTGAATCGCCAGTTGACTCAACGAAGTGCCCGCGTTCCGGCAAAAGTCGGCGGCGGCACGAAAGCAGGCCCGGGCTTCCGGTGAGGCCGGATGCCATTCGGGCGCGCCGCGTTCGGTGAGAAGACCCGAGGCAAACGGGGAACCATTGACCACACCCACGCCGTTGCGCTGGGCCACGGGCAGCAGTTCCAGTAGCCGCGTGTCGTGCAGGCAATGGTGATTGTGAATCAGAGCGACATCGATCGGGTAGGCGCTGAGCACATGACGCCAGAGATCAGCAGGGTAGAAACCGAATCCGAAGGCCCCGACGCGCCCCTCGCGCTTGAGTTCGAGAACGGTTTCGAGCCCCTCCTCCAGGGCCCATTTCGTATAGCGGCCGCCCTGATATTCGATGTCGTGAATGTAAAGGAAGTCGAGGCAATCCACACCCAGGCGCTCGAGGCTCTCCTCAAAGGCCTGGCGGATGCGCGGCCGGGAGTAGTCGAGCGTAGCCGGACCGTTGGGGCCATCCTCGAGGTACTTGCCGACCTTCGTGGAGAGGAAGTAGCGGTGACGCGGCGTGCCGCGCAGCGCTTTGCCCAGGCGGGTCTCAGCCAGTGTGGCGCCGTAGGCGGGGGCGACGTCGAAGTAGTTGATGCCGCATTCGAGGGCGGCCTCGACGGCCTCAATGGCTGCCCCTTCGTCCACGGGACCATAAACATCGCCCAGAGCGGATGCCCCGAAGCTCAGCCGAGAAACCGATCGTCCCGTCTTTCCCAGTTCGTTGTAGGTCACTTGACAGCATCCAGCGGGCATCGCTCAACCGTCGGCTGAAACGCCGGCGTGAATGAGAGATGAGCCCAGAGTGTCTGCGATTATTCCATTGGTTTCGCGCTCGAACAAGGACAGGATCGGCATCTTTTTCACCATTTTCGGCACAGGCCGTGCTAGTGTGGCCGGGTATGAAGAAGCCGAAAGCCGTCATCCTCCTCATTCCCTCGGCGCGCGAATTCGATCGTGGTTTGCGGCGCGGCATCATCGAGTACGCGCACACGCACGGCCCGTGGATTTTTCACGAGGAGGCTCCGCCGTACCTGCAGAGGCTGTCGCCGAAGCAACGGATGCAGAATATGCGGGCGTGGCATGCAGACGGGATGATTGTGATTCAGAGCCGGTATGCCGAAGTGCGCTCCTTGGACGTGCCCACCGTGGTGGCGGTGGGAAGCCGGACGCTCAAGCCTTCGTTTTCGCAGGTGGTGTGTGCCGACGAGGAGATCGGCCGTGAAGGGGCGCGGGTGGTGCTGAGCCTGGGCTTGCGGAACTTCGCCTACTGCGGCCTGAATGGGCTGGAATTTTCCGACAATCGAGGAAAGGGCTTCCAGGGGGCCATCCTTGCGGCCGGATTTCGCGCCGACTTCTATAGCCCCTCCACGGAGCACCTGGGCCAATCCTGGTACAGAGAGCAGAAACTGCTTGGCCGCTGGCTCATGCAACTGCGAAAGCCAGTAGGATTGTTGGCCTGCAACGACGACCGCGCGCGTGTGATCACGGAAATCTGCCGGCTGCGGGGAATTCGGGTTCCTGACGATGTTGCCATCCTTGGTGTAGACAACGATGAGCAGGTATGTCGCAGCTCAAATCCTCCCATTTCGAGCATCGCCCTGGCCACGGAACGAGGGGGGTATGAAGCGGCGGCTCTACTGGCCAAGCTGATGTCCGGCAGGACGCCGGCCCGCGGGACCATCACGGTGCATCCGACACAGGTGGTCAGACGGCAATCGACGGATATTCTCGCCATCCAGGATCAGCATATGGTGAGAGCCCTGCGATTCATCCGCGACCACAGTCACCGCAACCTTCGCGTCTCCGACGTGCTGCTGGAGGCGGGACTCTCGCGGCGCGCACTGCAGGATAAGTTCACGCGGGAAGTGGGCCGCTCGCCCATAGAGGAGATCCACCAGTGCCGTGTTGACCGGATCTGCCGACTCCTGCTCGGAACCAACATGACCATTCGTGAGATCGCTCTGGCCTGTGGATTCGAAATTGACGCGCACGTAGCCCGGTTCTTTTCCAGACGTATGGGAATGACGCCTTTGGCATACCGCAAGAAATTACGCCTGGGCCCGTATGAGCCGGGCCTCCGAAGCGATGGAACCGGTTCGGACCTGAACTTCACTGGATGAAGTATGGAGCCGGAAGAAGGCGCCTGCGGCAGTGCAGTGGGCGTGCTGAGTGCAGGTGTCACCGCAGTTGGTCACATGCGCCCGTCCCGATAGCGGGTGAAAACCCCATCCGATTGGTCGATTTGAGGTTACTGACCGAACGAGAGGAGATTCCCCGAGTTGTTGAACACAAGCAAATCAGGATCGCGCCGGTGGGAGGGGTGGAGCCGGCGCGTACTCCTGGCAATCAGCAGGTCGCCGGTTTACTTCCGACAGGTGGCTCCCGGGATCTTTCGAGAATGGGCACGATCCCCTCGCACAGAGGCGACCGCGACAGGTAGCTGAACAGCGATCAAAATTAGTTGACGAGACTGGGGAGGCGGAGGTGGAGGCTGGAGCCTGCGGGTGCTTGTGTTTGGAGAAAGGCAGTTGGAACGGTATCCACCATGGGGAGCCGGCTTTTTGGCTCTACGCCCATTGCGGGGACAAACCTAATTCCATTCACCCAGCTTACCCACGCAGCACGGCCCCTGCTTCCAGACGGCTTCCTCCCCAAGAGTTCCAGCAGTTTCCGCCTCTCTCGCACATTCTGGCGTTCGCATTCACGGCAAGCGATGCTGGTTAGCCGCATCACCTAAGACGTAGGTGGCACATTGGGGCCGAAGGGGTTCTCCAGGGGCGGCAGAGTTTATACCTCCAATCCGCTTTACCCGAGGTCATGATTCGTGCAGTTGACCGGCCAGAAGGCGTGGTCGACTTCCCTGATGGTGGCGGCCTGTCCGGCCGAGGATTGGCTGGGGTTGATCTTCATGCGGTGCAGGCAGAGGCGGCCGCAGGTGGTGACCCTGGTGGTCTTGTCATGGAACGGGTAGCGCGGCTTAGGGACGCGGTGCGTTCAGCGCACCACTCTCTCCGCACAAAGCAACCAGGTGTGTGATGTCCGAACAGGCAAGGACGCGCTGCTCGCGACCGGCGAACAACGGTTCGGCCTGTTTCTGCGTGACAAGAATATGCACGGGATGCCCCCCGGCACGCCGCCCAAGCGCACGATGGCCGGCGCCAGCTGCCCGCGCAATGGCGCCGTGTCCACGGTGCAGGGATGTTGGCTCGGCGAGGCGGGAGGGATGCCGGCCGGTGGAGGTTGGCGGCGCAGCCGGCATGGTATCCGCAGAGCCAGCCCGCCGCCCACGGCAGTATCCAGGGAAGAGGAGCTTGCCGGGAGGCGGATCCTCTTCCCATAATGCCGTGAGCGAACCCAACGTCTCGAACGCACCTACGACTGGGACGGGTGGCTCGGACTGGAGATGGTGCGGACTGAGACGGCTTACCCGCCTCCAGACGTACGGGCGGCTCAGCCGGATCTATCGCAGAATTCGAAGCACAACCTCCACGACGCCGGATGTGCCGGCGCCGGCCCTGAGGGAACTGGCGGGCGAGGCGATTCGTTGCGATTGAGAGGAGCCGAGTTGCGGCCGGTGTAGCGAAGTGGCAGGGGAGGTGAGGAGATCCGGCGCATCTTTGGGTCACGGGCGGGGAGTGATCCGGCGGGGGCGGGCGCGAAGCCGGATCTCAGTTGCGGGTCATGCGATTCGAGCCAGGTGGCAAGTACCAGGTCTGCTCTCAAGGCGGGAGGCGCTTTTATGTGCCGGCATTTAGATGGCAACTTATTCATCCAGCGGAGGAGCGACTTAGTCACGAACTCTCTGCCCGATATGAGGGAGTTATGCGTCCGGCGGCGGCGATTCATGGAGATCAGAGGCGGCTTGGATTCGCCCACCGGCAGCGGGTTTTGTGATTATGAGTACTAGTCCCCGCCTTCACGCATTGACAACCAGGAAGAGTTGGAGTATACGTGACACGGTAGCTATTCTTCCACGGCACATGCCCTTGATGAGGCAGAAGCAGCGGGGCTAATTTTCCCGAGGCGGGCCGTGAGCAGGGCGACCGTATGAGGGCGGTAGCTTCTCAAGCCGAGCCGCTTTCACCGGCACATCGAAGCATGCGCGGTGGGGGCAAAGGTGAGGCTGGTCGCAAAGCCGTATGAGGGAAGATACAACCAATTTGATTCTGGCTTGGGCACACGAGACACGGCTCACGGATGAAGGAGTTATGTTCGCTGAGCCTCGAGGGAAAGAATTCATCGTGCCCAGCCGTCCAGCCATGAGGATCGCGGCACTCCCAGAGGGCGGAGGCCATGCCTCCGAGGGGCCCGGTAAGGCTCAGACCGGCGCGGGCGAATAGTCGCCAGACCGGCGCCGGAGAGCCGCGGCAATTCCTGCCGAGCGTGCGGGAGACATCCAGAGGTGTCATTGTGTGGTCCGAGGAGGAGTTCCCCTGGTTTGCGGTGCAAGTCAGGGCACGGCATGAGAAGGTGGTGGCACTTGCGGTGCGGTGCAAGGGATTTGTAGCGTTCTTACCCACATATGAGCACCAGCATCGATCGTGCGGGCACTGGCGCACTGCGGATTTACCGCTGTTTCCAGGTTATGTGCTATGCCGGTTCGATCCTCAGAAGCGGTTGCCGATTCTGACGATACCGGGAGTCTTCTCGATCGTATCGACGGGTAAAGCGCCGGCTCCACTGGAAGAGCGCGAGGTGCTGGCGATCCAAAACGTAATAGAGCATGGGTTGCGAGCATCACCCATTGCGTACCTGGAGGCGGGGGATCGCGTCCGGATGGTGGGTGGTCCGCTGTTGGGAGTAGAGGGCCTATATCAGGGGCAGAACGAGAAGCACCGGCTGATCATTTCGGTGACGCTGCTGCAGCGCTCCATTGTGGTGGAGGTGGATCCGAAATGGGTGTGCGCCGCCGAGCCGGAACATCCGGTGGAGCGGGCGCTGCGGCAGGCGCGCGAGATGGACGGCGGGCGGATGGCGGGGCGTCCGGCGGGGCTGTAGAAACTCGTGTAGCTAAGAAAAGCGAGCGCGGGAGGAAAGACAAGAGGTCGGGGACATGAGGACCCTCACGGTGTCAAAAGAAGGGACATGCGATGTGGCTGTTGGCGGCAAGGTGAGAGCGGTGGATGCGCTTGATTGCGGAGAGAACATGCGTGACCGCCGCAAGGCGCGGAGATATCCGCTCCGCCTGCGAGGGCGAGTGTGGCATCCAAGAGACTGTTCGTTCATGGCCAAGGCGAGGACGAGGGACCTGAGTTCGAGCGGGTTGTATTTACTGGTGGAGGCCACGCCTTCGCCGCCGGTGAACCACGGGGAATGGCTGGAGCTGGAGATCAGCCTGATGACACACCCGTTGGAGCCTTTTGAGGTTGTGCTGAAGGGCATTGGCCAAGTTGTACGGACGGAGCAAACGAGCATGAAGAGCGCGCCGCTGGGGGTGGCGGTCGAGTTGGCGCGGCACGAGTTGATCCGGAGGCCGACGGAGGGTTTTCCGCACAGCGGGCAGACGTAGCTTTGGGGGGAGGCGGCGGAGGCGGAACTGAGTCAGCGGGAGGGTCAGCGCATGCGGAGACGGAACGATAGATTGCGAATGGTCATGGGGCTGGTTCTGACGGGACTGATGGAGAGCGCGTGGGCGGCCGAGAAGGCGAAGGCGGTGGAGAATCCGGCTGAGCCGGCGACGACGCTGGACTACCGCATCGGTCCGGGCGACGTCCTGGCGGTGGAGGTATGGAGGGAACCGGAGAGTTCCATGCCGGGGGTGTTGGTGCGGCCGGACGGCAGGATCTCATTGTCGATGATCGGTGAGCTGGTGGTGGCGGGGATGTCGACGGCGGAATTGGAACGAGTACTGGTGGAGAAATACAAAGAGTTCATCCATGACGTGCGGCTGACGGTCATCGTCAAGGAGATCCATAGCCAGAAGGTGTACGTGATGGGTGAAGTCAAGAAGCCGGGAGCGATCCAATTGCAGGCATCGATCACGATTGTACAGGCACTGGCCGAGGCGGGGGGATTCACTGAGTACGCCAACCGCAAGAAGATCTACATCCTGCGTGCGCGGCGGAGCGAAAAAACGGGCGAGGTATTCAACTACGAGGAATTGGAGCGCGGCCAGGGCGGGCGGAGCAACGTAATGCTGGCCCCCGGAGACACGGTCGTGGTGCCGCGCTAGGCGTGTGGCTGGGGAGCGAGTGGAGTAAGAAGCGCCATGTTGGATGTATCCCTTTCTGATTCTTGCCGGCAGGCGATGCAGCCGCGATCGGTGGCTCGCGCGCTGTGGAAGTGGAAGGGGATGATCCTGTTGGCGTGGGTAACAGGAACAGTAGCGACCGTGGCTGTGGTGATGTCGTTGCAGCCGGTGTACCGGGCCGAGGCGCTCGTTCTTGTCGAATCGCAGAAGATACCGGAGAACTTCGTCGCACCGACAGTGCAGACCGCGCTGGAGGTACGGCTGGACCGCCTCAAGCAGCAGGTGTTGAGCCGGGAGCGGCTGTGGGGCCTGGTGGAGGAGTATGACCTCTACCGGGCGTTACGGGGCACGAAGACCCGGGAGGAACTCGTAGACACGATGCGCGGCGATGTGACGATCCGGCTGGAGCGCGGCTGGAGCGCAAGCCGGCCGGGCGCCTTCCGCATCTCGTATGAGACGTGGGACCCGGCGACCGCGGCGAGCGTGAGCAACCGGATCGCGTCCTTCTTCATCACGGAGAACCTGCGTGAACGCTCCGTGGAGGCAGCGGGTACGTCGGCTTTTCTGGATAGTCAATTGCGGTCAGCCGAGGAGAAGCTGCGGGAACAAGAGGCGCGACTGAGCCAGTTCAAGCTCGCCAACAACGGCGAGTTGCCACAGCAGGAGACGACCTTGCTGGCGCAGTTTGGCCAGTTAAAGGCCGACTTGTTGGGGATTCAAGATGCACTAGCTCGTGCACGGCAGAACAAGCTGATCCTGGACAACACGCTATCTGCTCATGAATCGGATATGAGGCGGTTGAAGGAGCTGACGCGGCTGCGCGACGTGGTGAAGGGCGGCCGCCAGGAGAACCGGGAGGAGGCGCCGGCCGCGCCGCAGCTAACGGAGTTGCAGCGGGCCGAGCAGGACTTGCAGTCGGCGCGGGTGCGGTATTCCGAGCGTCATCCGGAGATCGGACGGCTGCTGACACGCGTGCAGCAGTTGCGTGAGGAGGAAGCGCGGACCAGGAGCCGGACAAAGAGCGAGGCGCCGGCGGCGCGCAGCGCTCCGGCGGAGGTCGGGGCGGACAAGACGTTTGAGGAAATTCTCGCTGTTGACCAGGAGCGGACCGAGTTGCTGCAATCACAGTCGGGGCTTGCCGACCGTGAAATCGAGGCCCTGGAACAACGGCGCTCCGCGGTATTGAACGAAGCCGAACGCCTTCAGGGCCGGATCCGGAACCTGCCGATACGCGAACAACAACTGGCGGTGGTCACTCGGGACTACGAAACCTCGCGGGTAAACTATCGTTCGCTGCTGGACAAGAAGCTCGCTTCCGACATCGCGGCGGACATGGAGCGTTGGGAGAAGGCGGAGAAATTTGTGATGCTCGAGCAGGCGCGTCCGCCGGAGAAGCCGGTATGGCCGAGGCGCGGGATGCTCTCGGCGGCCGGGTCGGCCGGCTTCCTGTTGATGGCGGCGCTGGCGGCGTTTGTGTTCGAATTGCGGCGCGACGCACTATTGGGCGAGTGGGAGTTGCCACAAGGCACGGTTGTGCTGGGGCGGCTGCCGCGGATGCAGGTGGAGCGACCGTGAGGGCGGCGGGGCAATGGTGAGCCGGGGAGCCATGCCGCTCGAAGAGACAGCCGCGGCAGTGAGGCGGGTGACGATCCGCCAGCAGCCGTGGACGGAGTGGGAGCAGGTGGAGCCGGTGTGGCGCGCCCTTGCCGAGGCGCGGCAGGACTCCTCGATCTTCCTGAGTGCGGACTGGGCGGGCGCCTGGCTGCAGACGTTCGGTGCGGAGTTGGATCCGGTGCTGTCCGTGTTCACGTGCGCCGGGGAGGATGTGGGGGTGTGCGTTCTGTCGCGGTCGCGGCGGCGCATCCTGCTGGTTCCGGTTACGCGCTGCTCACTGAATTGCACGGGGGAAGCGTGCGATGAGACGCCCTACCTCGAATTCAACACGCTTCTGTGCCGGGCCGGTTGGGAAGAGACGGTGGCCGAGGCGCTCGGGGATCAACTGGCCACGGAGCAGTGGGACGAGTTTGCGGTGGATGGCTGTTCGCCCGGCCTGGCGTATGAGGCGCTGCGGCGATCTCTGCAACGGCTCGACGTGGAGACAGAGGAGGACTGGCGCCGCTCCTATCACATCGACCTGGCGGCGCTGCGGAGGACCGGAACCAGGTATGAGGCAGTGTTGAGCGGCAACATGCGAGGGCAGCTTCGACGCAAGGCGAAGGCCTTCTCGAGAAATGGGGATCTGACGATCCGGGCGGCGGGAAGTGAGGAAGAGGCGCTGGAGGATTGGGAGCATCTCGCTGCGCTGGCGAAGGCGCGATGGACCGGTCGGGGGCGCGCAACGCCGTTTCACTCGCACAGGTTTCTGCTGTTTCACCGAACGCTGCTGCGGTCCTGCTTCGGGCAGGGCGAGGCGCAGGTGCTGCGCGTGATGGCGGGCCCAGTGTTGCTGGGATTCCTCTACTGCCTGGTGCACAGGCGCAAGGTCTACCTATACCAAAGCGGCATGCAGTATGCGGGGGATAGTTCGCAAAGTCCGGGAATGGTCGCCATCGGACAGGCTGTGACGCATTACCTGGAAGCGGGAATGGACGACTTCGATTTCCTCGCCGGCGAGGAGCGGTACAAACGGTGCCTGGCGACAGGGGCGCGCCCGCTGGTGTGGGCGGTATTCCGGAGGCGAAGTGTGACCCAGCGGCTGTTCGGGTTGTGCCGCGAGGTGCGGAGCCGGATGTGGGAGCGAGGAGGCACATGTTGATTCAGACGTTGTTCAAGCCGGACGGACATGTGGCTTCGCCGCTGGAGCGCAGGCTGGAGGAGAGCGGCGGGGGCGAGGTGATTGGCGGCGCCGCGAATGGCTCGGCGGGACGACCGAGCGAAGTTTCGATGTGGAGAGGGACTGCCGAGGCGGCACCGCTCTTGTCGCGAAGCGAGGACAACCGCGCCGCCGAAGAGTACCGCATCCTGCGTACGAGAATTCTGCAGCATCCCGCGAAGCCACGTGTGATCCTCATTTCGAGTCCGGGGATAGGCGATGGGAAAACGCTGACGGCCGTGAATCTGGCGGCCACGCTGTCCTACAAGCGCGAGGGGTCCGTTCTGCTGGTGGACGCGGATTTGAGGCGCCCGCGAGTGAACGAGTGCCTTCGGATTCAGGGAACTCCAGGGCTGGCGCAAGTTCTGTTGGGAGAAGTTTCGGCGGCGGATGCGATCGTGCATTTCAAGGAGTGGCCCGCGCTGCACGTGCTGCCGTCGGGTGGACCGGCGGACGACCCGACCGAACTGTTGGGTTCCGCCGCCGCGCGCGAGTTGTTCCCGAGGTTGCGACAGAAGTTCGGGTTGATCCTGGTGGACAGTCCGCCGATCGGTCCGTTGGCGGATTACGAGGAGCTGAGCACTTTGTGCGACGCGACGTTGTTGGTGGCCAGGCCCGACACGACCAGCCGCGCGCTGTTGCGCGAAAGCTTGAGGAAAGTGGGCACGCGCCTGCTGGGTGTTGTGCTCAACGGGGTGGAGGACTGGTTCTTATGGACGCGGTACAAGCCCGACTACTATCGCCGATACTATCGCGCCTCCCGGCACGATCATGGCGATCCAGAGTGACCAGTGTGCCATCCCGGTTGAGGGCTGTGCTGAGGTGGATGTGGGCGGGTGCCCTGCTGGCGTGCGGCGGGCTGTGGTGGGCGAAGCGGCGATTGCGGAAGCAAGGGGCCGTGGTGGTGCTCACATTTCATCGTTTGTTGGATGAGGATGACTATGGGCAATGCACCTCATTGCGCAGCATTGTGATGCGGCGCCGGACATTCGAGAGCCTGGTGTCGTATGTGGCGCGGCGGTATGAAGCAGTGGATCTGCTCGAGGCATTCGCGGCACCAAGCTCGGGCAGGTTGAGGATTGCCTTCACTTTCGACGATGGATGGCGGGACGCGTGGCGGGCGTGCGTTCCCCTGGCAGAGCGCTGGGGGATCCCCTGCACCTTCTTTGTTTGCCCGGGGCTGACGGGGCAACAGTGGCCGTTCTGGCCGGAGAAGGTGATTGCGGCACGCAGGGCGGCGGGAGTGTCCGGCGACGACCCGTCGACGGAAGCGGTAATCGAACAGATGAAGAGGCAATCGCCGGAGGAGATCGAGGAGTGGCTACGCGAGTACTGGGGCAGCGGGCAACCGGGGGAGGGGCAGGGTCCGGCGAACGCTTCGTGGCGCGAACTCCGGGACATGGGGGAGGCGCGGATGCGGTTGGGCTGCCACTCGGCCACGCACCAGATTCTGACGAATGTGCCGGTGGATTTAGCGAGGAGCGAGGTGGCGGGCGGGCGGCGGCAGGTGGAAGAGGCGAGCGGGAGGCCGTGCGAGGTGTTCAGTTATCCGAACGGGGATTGGAATCCAGCGGTGCGCGAACTGGTGGGGGAGGCGGGCTACCGGTTCGCGTTTACGACACGCCAAGGCGCATGGACAGAGGAGTCGGACCGGTTGACGATTCCGCGGATGAATGCCTGCGAGTCGCATGTAGGGTTCTGGCGCGGGTCATTCTCGCCGATTCTGTTTGACTACGCGTTTCTGTGGAAGGCCTGGCGGGCAATGGCGGCGCAGCCGGAGAGGGCAGCAGCCGGGGCGGAGTAGCGGTATCCCAGTGTTGTCGCGATTCGGTGTCGATCTTGCCTTCGTTTTGTATGCCACGGGCATGCTCTGCCTGGTGTTGAGCATCGTGTGGCGACCCGTTGCAGGGGTATTTGCGCTGATCGTGCTCTGTCCGCTGCAGACGGTACGTTACCGCATGTTCGAGTACCCGCTGGGGCAGAGCATCGTGGGGTGGCTGCTCCTGGGAGTCGTGGTGGGGCTGGTGATCCGGCAGGGTTGGCCGTTTGGGCCGACGCCGTGGAGCGGGCTGGTGTGGGGCTACCTGTTGTTCACGTTCCTCTCGCTGTGTCTTGGATCGTTTTCGTTGGATCAGCCGCTGCCGTTCACCACAAGCAATGACCGGCGGTTGTCGGAATGGGGCGACTACGTTCAGATGCCGTTGTTGCTACTGGCCGTATCGGCCGCGGTGAAGCGGCGGTGGGAAATCCAAGTGGCCGTGCTGCTGATGTGCGGGACGGTGATGATGATGGACCTGCGGCTCTGGAACATGATTGTGGGGAGAGACTTCACAACGTATACGCACGAACTGCGGGACCAGGGAACGATGGGGTACGCGGGGGCGAACGGACTTGCGGCGTTTCAGGCGCAGTTTGCCTGTTTCGCACTGGCTCTGGCAGCCGTGGAGAAGAGGTTTGCCGCAAAGTGCGGTTTCTATGCGCTGGCGGGGTTCACGGCGCTGTGCCTGCTCTACAGCCTGTCGCGATCCGGATACCTGGCGTTTGCCGGGGGCTGCGCGTTTGTGGGCTTGGTGAAAGAGCGGAAGTTGCTTGTGGTATTGCTACTGCTGGCGCTGGGTTGGGGCATAGTGGCGCCGGAAGCGGTGCGGACGCGTATATCCAGTACTTACGACAGCCGCGCGGGGACATTCGATCATTCCTCGGAGTTACGGCTGCAGTTATGGGAAGAGGCGCTGCCGCTGTTCCTCTCGGATCCTGTGCTGGGCAAGGGGTTTCAGACCTACGCGCACATGGAGAATTTGGGCGGCTACTGGGATACTCACAATCTTTATCTGAAAACCCTGGTGGAAACAGGGCTGCTTGGCCTGTTGTTACTGCTTGGCCTGGGGTTGCGGATTGGGTGGACGGGATTGAGGTTGTTCGGAGAGTCGCGGGACGGGTTGAACGCCTCGATCGGCCTGGGCATCGCGGCATGGCTGGTGTGTGCGGGGCTGGCCAATCTGTTCGGTGACCGGTGGATGTACTTCCAGGTGCAGGGCTACTTCTGGATGCTGGCCGGATTGCTGGCGCGCGCCGGCGAACTGGAACGCGGAGGGCGGGGGCACATGGTGGAGGCGGGCGAGGAGGAGGCGGCGGCGTGTGGGACGGAAGACGGGCGCGAGCCCCTGCCGGCGTGAGAAGCCGATGACGGTACTGCAACTGATCAGCAGTTCGGGATACTACGGCGCGGAGTCGATGCTGGTGGCGTTGTCGGCGGCATTGAGGCGGCAGGGTTGCCAGTGCATTGTGGGCGCGTTTTTCGATGGACGTTCGCCCCACATGGAAGTGATCGCGGCAGCGGAGCGAGAGGGGCTACCGGTGGAGGCGATCCCATGCGCGGGGCGGTGGGAGTGGAAGACGGTTCAGAGGATCCGAAACGTGGCGATGCGGCATGGGATTCAACTGCTGCACACGCATGGTTACAAGGCCGACGTGTACGGCTACCTTGCGGCGGCAGGGAAAGGAAGCGAGTTTGGCCTCGTCGCCACCTGCCACAACTGGCCTGGGCGCAAGCTTGGAATGCGGTTCTATGCGGCGCTGGACCGGCTTTGCCTGCGGGGATTCGATCATGTCGTGGCGGCATCGAAGCCGGTTCAGGAAAGGCTGAGCGCGAGGATCGAGGCGGCGAGATTGAGCCTGATCGGCAACGGCGTTTCGCTGGAACGGTTCCGGAATGCCGCGCCTGTGCTGAAGCGCGCACTCGGGTGTGAGGATGCTCCGCTGGTGGGATTTGTGGGGCGGCATGTCGCCGGCAAGGGCGGAGATCTATTGCTGGCAGCGGCACGACGCGTGCTGGCAGATGCTCCGACAGCCCGGTTCGTGTTTGTGGGGGACGGGGAGGCGCGCGAGGAGTGGCGCGCGCTGGCGAGGAGGCTGTGCATTGAGAAGAACGTGCACTTCGCCGGGATCCGGGACGACATGCCGGAGGTGTATGCGTCGTTCGACCTGATGGTTCTGCCCTCGTTCGAGGAAGCAACACCGATGTGCCTGCTGGAGGGGATGGCCTCGGGCATACCCGTGGTGGCGACCCGGGTAGGCTCGGTGGCCGATGTGGTGATGCCGGAGAAGACGGGAATTCTTGTGGAACCGGGTGATGTGGACGGCCTCGCGGCTGGAATCGCGCGGCTATTGTCGAGGCCGGAGGAGGCGCGGCGGCTGGCGCGGGGCGGGTGTGAGCATGTGCGGCGGCACTACTCGGCGGAGTCGATGGCGGAACGGTATCTCCATCTCTACGAGTGCGCGGCAGGCAGGCGCGGTGTCCTGGTGGGAAGGGCGGCGTGTGTCCACTGAAGCGGGAGCCATGGAACCGAAAAGGGCGACAGCCTCGATCGTGGTCGCCTGCCGTAACGAGGCAGGGGCGATTGCAGATCTACTGCGGTCGATCTCAGCGCAACGCATGGAAGGATGGGAGTGGGACGTGATCGTGGCGGATGGCAGGAGCGAGGACGGTACGCAAGAGATCCTGGCGGAGTTCTGCGCGTGCCATTCACGCTTTCGCATGGTGGACAACGAAGGTCTCCTGGTTTCGACCGGGCTGAACCGGGCGATCCGGAAGGCGCGCGGGGAATACATTTTGCGAATGGACGCGCGCACGGAGTACGATTCCACCTACTGCCGCACATGTCTGGAAGAATTGACACGGCATGAGGCGGACAACGCCGGAGGTCCGGCGCGCGCGGTGGCGCGAACGCGTTTTGGGCGCGCGGTAGCGGCGGCCTATCATTCGCGATTCTCCACGGGGGGCGCGTGCTTTCACGACGTGGACTACGAAGGGTGGGCGGAGACGGTGCCCTATGGCTGCTGGCGGAAGTCGACGCTGGAAGAGCTGGGGCTGTTTGATGAGGCTCTAGTCCGCAACCAGGATGATGAGTTGAATCTCCGCCTGGTACGGGCGGGCGGGCGGATATGGCAGAGTCCGCGCATCGTGTCCTGGTATCATCCGCGCGAAACGTTGCGAGGGTTGTGCGCGCAGTATTTTCAGTACGGTTTCTGGAAGGTGGCGGTGATGCGCAAGCATCGGATGCCGGCGTCGTGGCGTCATGTGGTGGCGCCGCTGTTTGTGCTGTCGACGGTGTGCGCGATTGTCGCGGCGGGCGTGGCCGCCTGGCTGGGGCAGCGGGAACTGCTGTTGCTGGCGACGGCCGGGCTGGGGCTGCAATGGTTGGCCTATCTCGTGGCGTTGGTGGCCGCCGCCGTGCTGACGGCCGCGCGGTCGGGATGGGAACATCTGCCTGTTTTGCCGGTGGTGTTTGCGGTCTACCATCTGTCGTGGGGCACGGGGTTTTTGCTGGGTTGCTGGTGGCTGTTGGGCAGACCGGCGCGCCTGAACTACAAGACATCGAAGTTCACCGAGGTGAACCATTGACGGGGGCAAGCGGTATGGGAAGGGTGATCGAGGTGGTGTTCTCGCTGGCAGCCTTGATCGTGGCGGCACCACTGCTTCTGGCGGCAATGGCGGCGGTCTCACTCGAATCCGCGGGCGGCCCATTTTACAGAGCCCGCAGGGTGGGACTGCGCGGGCGGGAGTTCCGCATGTGGAAACTGCGCACGATGCGGACCGCGGCGCAGGGGATGGGTCCCATTACGGGGCATCGCGATGCGAGAGTGACGCGGCTGGGGGGTGTGCTGAGGAAATGCAAGGTGGACGAACTTCCGCAGTTCCTCAACGTTCTGGCGGGCGAGATGACGCTGGTGGGTCCACGGCCTGAGTCGCCGGAGATTGTGGCGCGGTACACGGCGGAGCAGCGGCGGATTCTCGACGTGAAGCCTGGCATCACGGGCAAGGCGCAACTGATCTCCGACGACGAGTCGGAGACGATTCCCGAGCAGGTGGATCCGCTCGAGTACTACATCGAACATCTGATGCCGCGGAAGGTCAGCGTGGATCTTGAGTATCTATCACGGCGGACGGCGTGGACGGACGTGCAGATCCTTTGGGGCACCGCGGGTCTGCTGTTGCGAGCGTTGCGACGAGGAGGAGAGAGGCCCGGGGTGAGGGCTTCGGCGATCGAGGGAGGTGCGAGATGAGTTCCTCTTTAGTGGTGCCGTTCCACCGGCCCAGTGTGGGCGAAGAAGAGATCGCGGCGATCGCCGACACGCTTCGTTCGGGGTGGCTGACGACGGGGCCGCGCGTGGCGGAGTTTGAAACGGCTTTTTGCGCCTACACCGAGGCGCGGTTCGCAGTGGCGGTAAATTCCTGCACGGCGGGACTGCACCTTGCGCTGGCCGCTTTGCGCATCGGCGAGGGCGATGAGGTGATCACGACGCCGCTGACGTTTTGCTCCACGGTGAATGTGATTCTGCATGCGAGGGCGACGCCGGTGCTGGCCGATGTCGGCGCTGACGGCAACATCAACCCGCAGCGAATCGCCGAATGCATCACGAGGCGGACGAAGGCCATTCTTCCGGTGCATCTCGCCGGACTGCCGTGCGATATGAGGGCCATCCGGGAACTGGCCGGCCGTCACGGGATCGCGGTGGTGGAAGACTGCGCGCATGCGGTGGGAGCGCAGGTGGACGGACAACGGATAGGCAGTTTCCCTCCGGATCAGGCGGGGCGAAAGGGGATGGCGGCATTCAGCTTCTATGCGACCAAGAACATGACAACCGGAGAAGGAGGAATGGTGACCACCGCGGACCAAGAGGCCGCCGAACGGGTGAGACTGCTTAGCCTGCACGGCATCTCGAAGGGCGCCTGGAACCGGTATGCGGACCGCGGCCACTGGTACTACGAGGTGTTGGAGCCGGGCTTCAAGTACAACATGATGGACATCCAGGCAGCCATTGGGATTCACCAATTAAGGAAACTGGAGCGGTTCCTCGAGTTGCGCGCGCGATACGCGCATTTGTATGGGGAGTTGCTGCGAGGAGTGGAGGAAGTGGAGCTACCGCCGACGAAGCTGGACTGCCGGCACGCCTGGCACCTGTACATGCTGCGGCTGCACCTGGATCGGCTCACGATCAGCCGCGAACAGTTCATCGAGCAACTCCGGGAGCGGGGCGTGGGAACCAGTGTGCACTTCATTCCGATACCCTTGCATCCTTATTACGCCGGTTTTCCGGGAGAGGCACGAGGATCGTGTCCGGCGGCGCTCTCACTGTATCCCCGGCTGGTTTCGCTTCCCCTGTATCCAGCGATGACGGAGGCACAGGTGGAATATGTCGCCCACGCGGTGCGCGCGGTGGTCCGCGCGTCGCGCCGGCAGACGCGGGTGAGTGTGGCAGCGTGCGCGGCCACGTGAGGTGGCGCGGGTTGGAAGAGGAGCGAACGGCACTCCTGGAAACGAGGCCTAACGATGAGAGCAAGCAGTCGGGAGAGTGGTCAGTGGCTGGCTGTGGCCCTTCGTGTCGCGAGCGACATGGCGGTGGTGCAGGCAGCGATGCTGTGCTCGGTGGCGAGCGCCGCGCTGCTGTTGACTGAGAGCGACAGTCCACATCTACTACAGAGACTTACTGGTTTGCGCCAGGATTACCTGACGGTATTTTTGCCGCTCGCGGCATTGTTTCCGGTTCTGTACGCCGCGGCTGGGCTGTACACAACGCAGCGCCACCTGCACTTGCGCGAGAAAGTGAAGAGGTCAGCGCTGGCAGCGGCGGCGGGGGCGGCGGGCCTGTGGGCGATCACAGTGGGAGCGAGAGGCATGGATGGACGCACGAGCTTTCAGCTCGGGCTCTTCAGCGTCCTGGTGATCATGGGCACGCCGGCCATCCGCTGGTTGAAGCACATCCTGTTCACCTCGGAGGATGCCACGCGGTATTCCACAGCCGAGCTGGACAAGGGGCCTGTTCTGGTGTTGGGCGGCGCGGGTTACATCGGTTCGATTCTGGTCCGAAAGCTGCTGGAGCGAGGCTATTCGGTGAGGGTGTTGGACAGCCTGGTGTATGGCATTTCTCCGATCGATGAGCTGCTGGTGCATCCGCGGCTGGAGTTCACCAAGGGTGATTGCCGGTGCATGCGGGATGTCGTGCGAGCGCTGGAAGGGGTTGTGTCCGTGGTCGACCTGGCGGCGATCGTGGGAGATCCAGCCTGTGAGCAGGACCACGCGGTGAGCAGGGAGATCAACTACGCGGCGACACGCATGCTGATCGAGTTGTCGAAAGGGGAGCACGTGGCGCGATTCATTTTCGCGTCCAGTTGCAGCGTGTACGGTTCATCGGAGGAGTGGATGACCGAAGAGGGGACGGTGCGGCCGATCTCGGTGTATGCGGAGACGAAGCTCGACTCCGAGCGTGTGTTGCGCGAAGCGAACGATGAGCGGTTTCACCCGACAATCCTGCGGTTTTCGACGATCTTCGGTTTGTCGCCCCGGCCGCGATTCGACCTGGTTGTGAATCTCTTGACGGCGAAGGCGATGCAGGAGCAAGTGGTGACGATCTTCAACGGGGAGCAATGGCGGCCCTTCCTGCATGTGGCGGACGTGGCCGAGTGCATCGTGCGGACGCTGGAGGCGCCGGTGTCCGCGGTCGGCGGGCAGGTGTTCAACGTGGGCGACGATGAGATGAACTTCACGCTGAGCCAGGTGGCCGAGATCATCCAGCGGGCGATTCCCGGGACTCGGGTTGAGTTTCGCGAAAACACCGACCGGCGCAACTACCGGGTTTCGTTCGGCAAGGTCCGGGAGGTGCTGGGCTTTCGCAAGTCGGTGACATTGGAGGCGGGCGTGCTTGAGATGAAGGACGCCATTGAGCGGGGCCAGATCCTCAACTATCATGCGCCGTTTTACAGCAATGCCCATTTCCTGCAGGTATACGGCAGCCCGACGCAAGGAGACACGGTGGATTCGCGAGTCATGGCGGCTCTGGCATTGAAGCCGTAGAGGCGCGGGGACGGGATGAAGACGTTTCGGCGAGCGATGTGGCGGATGGGCGAGTGGCTGGAGCATCTGATTCTGCCGGGCTTTCTGCCGGCAGAGTACGTGTACGCGGAGTACGTGGCGAGTCTCGGGGGAGGGGCTCGGCGGTGGCTTGAGGCGGGTTGCGGGCGTTCCGTGCTGCCGGGTTGGATGAGGGGTGTGGGAGCGCTGGGGTGCGATGGCGCACGTATGGTGGTTGGGCTGGATGCGAGTGAGGAGAGCCTTCGAGAGAACCGGCAGGTGACAGCGCGCGTGGCAGGCAGTGTGGAGGCGTTGCCGTTCCGTGCGGGGTGGTTTGACCTGGTGACGGCCCGCTTTGTGATGGAGCATGTGGAGGATCCGAATCGGGCGCTGGCTGAAGTGGAGCGGGTCCTGGCTCCGGGAGGGGTGTTTCTGGCACACACTCCAAACCGGAGGAACTACATGGTTCGCCTGGCGTACCGGGTGCCGCAGAGATGGAAGAACTGGATCATCGCCAGATTGGAAGGACGGGCGAGCGAGGATGTGTTCCCGGTTTGCTACCGGTTCAACACGCGGCGGCAGGTGGAGAGCGCGGCCGCGGCTCATGGGTTGGAGGTGGAGGAGATGCGGTTCCACGATGGGGCGGTGGAGACCCTGGCGCTTGGTCCGCTGGCGATTTTTGAGCTGCTCCTCATGAGGATGACGTGTTGGATGGGGTTGGAGGAGTGGCGGAGCACGATGGTTGTCCAATTGCGAAAGCCGCAACTGGGGGAGGAGGGGGAGCGGTCTCCGGCGGAGCAACTGAACCAACCGCGGATTTCCGTCGTGATTCCGGCGCTGAATGAAGGGGCTGTGATCGGGGCGTGTCTGGAATCGCTCGCGGCACAGAGCATGCCGCGCGAACAGTTCGAAGTGATCGTGGTCGACAATGGCTCGACCGACGACACAGAGGACGTGGCGAGGAGCTATCAGGGCAGGCTCACACTGAGTGTGTTGCGGAAGGTGGGAGCGGCGGTGGGGGCGGTGAGAAACCGGGGGGCAGCGGTGGCGAGGGGCAAGCACCTGGCGTTTCTCGATGCGGACTGTGTGGCCGAGCGCGAGTGGGTGAGAAAAGCGTGCCAGGCGCTTGATCGAGAGCCGAACTCGGTGTTGGGTGCGTTCTACCGTGTGCCTGAAGCCAGTTCGTGGGCGGCACGCGTCTGGTATGGGGATCAACACTGGCTGCGGAACGGGACGGTCTCCTACATTCCGGGTTCGGACCTGCTGATCCGGCGGAGCGCCTTCCAGGCGCTGGGGGGCTTTGATGAAAGCATTTCGACCAGCGAAGACTGCGAGTTCTGCCATCGCGCGGGCCAAGCGGGGATGCGGATCGTGGCGGAGCCGGGACTCAGCGTCGTGCACCTGGGTTGCCCGCGAACCCTGCGTGATTTCTTCTGGAAGCAGCTTTGGCAGGGCGGCGACGTGCCGACCGTATGGAAGCGGGATGTCCGGCGCGGACCTGGGCTGAGAACCGTGATGTTCTCCGGGTGGATCGTGCTTGCGATGATGCTGGCGTTGGCGGGCCTGCCGGCGTGGGTGATCAGCAGCGATGCCCGGGTTTTCCTCGCCGGGGCTACCGCCGTGCTCGTTCCTTGTGTTGTGTTGGCCGCACGGGCGAGCTTCCGGCGCCGAAAGCCGCGCCTGCTGCCGCCGCTTGTGCCGCTCTATTTCCTTTACGGATTGGCGCGCGGACTGACACTGCTGGGGATTCGATGCCCGCGGGGTTCCACGCGACTGGATGCCGGCGCGGCTGCCCGCGCGGCTCGTCCCGGAGGCTAGCTCCGGGTTAGGTTGCAACGACTTTGGCGACCACGATGATGCCCGAGAGACCCACTGCTCTGAGTGCAGGGTGTGCCACGGCCGGCGTGGAGACGCGGACAGTGCCGGCAGAGCCGGGGGGCATGGGTCCAACGCAGGAGTTGCAGGCCTTGTTCCAGCAGTCGTTTCACTATCTTCTGGGGATGGCAGCGACGGCGGGTTTGGGCTTTATATCACTTCCGATCTTCACGCGCGTTTTCACGGTGAGCGACTACGGCACGATCGACCTTGTGCAGAGGATCGGGTTGTTCGCGGTTTCGCTCTCCAAGGGCGGGTTGCAGCATGCGGCGTTGCGATTCCACGATGGCGTTCTATTCCGCGCGTCGCCGGAGATGGAGAGGAGACACTATTCAACCTTTCTGCTCTCGGCGGCGGCCATCTCGGCGGGCGTGGCGCTCGTCTACAGCCTTGTCACGCTGATGGGATCGGGCCGGTGGTTCGGTGTGGAGTTGACGTCGCTATTGCTGCTCGGCGGCCTACTGGTCGGTATCCGGCCGGTTCAGTCGATTCTGACGAGCTTTCTGCGCGCGGAGGAGCGGACGCTGGAGTTCGTCGGTGTGCTGCTGAGCAACAAAGCGGCCACCATCCTGGCCGCCTGCGCCCTGCTGCTGCTGTTTGGGGCGCATCCCGCGGCGTACTTTGCCGGGGCGGCGATTGCCGAGGGCGTTGTGGCCGGCGTGCTGCTGCACAGGGTCACCCGCCGGTCACTCGTTCACTGGGACAGCCACGACACCGATTTGATGCGTGCGGGATTGTTGTTCGGGCTGCCGCTCATCAGCTATGAGATGGCCTTCGTTGTGCTGAGTTCGGCGGACCGGTTCCTGGTGCGCAGTTTGCTGGATGCGCAATCGTTGGGTTACTACTCGCTGGCTTGCGGGCTCTCGCAGGAGCTCAACGCGCTGCTGATCGGGCCGCTGCAACTGGCGATTGTGCCGATCTACCTCCGGCTGTGGTCGACGCGCGGGCGGGAAGAGACGGCGGCGTTTCTCAGCGCGGGGCTGGACGCATACTGGGCGGTGGCGGCCGGCATCTGTTGCCTGGTGGCGCTGTGCGCCCGGCATGCGGTGGTGGTGATCTCCTCGGCGAAGTTCGAGCCGGCGGCGGCCCTGATACCGCTGCTGGTGTTTGGCATGTTGGTGTTCACGGGACATGTCATCATGTGCGCCGGACTCTTCATTGAGAAGCGCACGGGTGTGATCGCTCTGATTGTGCTGGGCGGGGCGGCGTTGGATATCGCGTTGAACGTGCTTCTGCTGCCGCGGCTTGGACTTCAGGCGGCGGCGATCTCCTCGGCCGCGAGCGGTATCGCCTGCACTGGCGGGATGTGGTTTGCCTCGGCGAAGTATCTGCGGCTGCGGCTCAACTTTGAGGCTTTGGCCATGTACGGCGGCGCGGCCGCGGCGACGTGGTTCGCGCTTCACCGCATCGACGCGGGCAGCGCACTGGTGACGCTGTTGGCGCGAGGCGCTGGGGGAGCCATTCTGTATGGCGGCCTGCTCTGGATGATGGATCGCCGGGTGCGCAGGGTGTGGGGAGAACTGGCGCGGTGGTGTTCCTGGAGGTTTTCCGATGAGAGGTAGCCCGGCAGGGGAGCGCGATCGCAGCACCCTCGGCGCGGCGTTGAGGGGGCGGCCGGCGGCTCCGCGAACGAGGTGTTCCTACGCCGTTCCCGCTATCGTCTGTGATGCGGAGAAGCTGTCGCAAATCGCGATCATTCAGGAATTGGGGCGCCTTCGTATTCCCGTGATGGCGCTATCACCGGACCCGCATGCCGCGGGGTTGGCGTCGAAGTTTGCTACGCAAGCGCTGACCCTGCCGCTGATGTCGCATGAGGAGGAGCATGTTGGAGTCCTCCTAGAAAAGGCGCCGCGCGGGGTCATCTTCCCCTCCAACGACGCGAATGTGCAGAACCTGGCCCGCCACGCGGAGATTCTGGCGGAGGCAGGATTCCATTTCTATGCCCCCTCGAGCGCCGCCCTCGACGGGCTGATCAACAAGGACAGCTTGTGCGCGACTTGCGCGGAGTGTGGCGTGAGGACGCCCAGGAGCACGCTGGTGCGCACAGAGGACGACCTGGCGCACGCGGCCGAGCGCTTCGCGTATCCTCTCTTGCTGAAGCCGACCAATCTTGCGGGAGGCGTGTACCGGTTGGTGCCGGAACGGTCCAAATTGAGGGAGCAGTACCAAGAGTTGCGGTCACTGCTGTTGACCGCGCCGTACCGCCACCGCAAGGCGGGGATTATGGTGCAGGAGTGGATTCCACAGGAAAGCGCAGAGCTTTGGAACATAACAGGATGCGTGGCCGATGGGGAGATTACGTGCGCGGCGATGGGCAGGCGGTTGCGTACCGAGCGCAGGCGCGACGGCACCACCGGCAGCGCCCTACTGCACGGCGTGAGCGCGTACGATGAGGAGATCTACGGCCTGACGCAGAAGCTGCTGCGGCATGTGCGATACCGGGGGCTGGTTGAGTGCGAATGGTCGAAGAGCATCGCCGATGGCGGAGGCACAGTTCTCTACGACGTGAATCCGAGGCCGAGCGGCAACATCCGCTGGGCACTGGGCAGCGGGGCGCCGTTGGTGGAGCACTACTACCGGCTGGCGCTCGGGCTGGAACCGAGCAGGGGGCCCGTGATGCAGGAAGGGATCGAGTACTTCAAAGTCATCTGGGCACAGACGGATATCGGTGGTGCGCTGGAGAACCCGGCGTATTCCCCTCTGGACGTCGTTCGGGTGGGCTTGCAGAACGTCCGGGCGATGTTGCCCTTCAGCCGGGCGGTGGTGGATGTATGGGACACGCGAGATGCGGGACCCACGTGGAGTATCGTCAGGCAGCAGTCCGGGCGATTGCTGCGTGGGGCGTTGCGCAAGCTGAGGCCGCACAGGCGATGGGACCCGGCGCAGGCCGGGAGAGCGTAGCGGGATGTTTCTTCTACCGTATCCGGCAGGAAAGCGGTTTGCGTTCACGATTGTGGATGACACGGATGGCGCGACGCTTGAGAATGTCGGGCCAGTGTATGAATGCCTGCGCGAGTTAGGCTTCCGGACGACGAAGACGGTGTGGATTGAGCCGCCGCGAGTTGGAGAGGCGTCCTCCGGCTCGCTGGGCGACACACTGCAGCGCCGGGACTATAGCGAGTTCGTGGAGTCGCTGCACGAGTGGGGATTCGAGATCGCCCTACACAATGTCACGGGTGACAGCAACCGGCGCGAACAGGTTCTGGGGGGACTCGAGGCATTCCGCGCGCAGTTTGGACGCTACCCGAGGATGAACATCCAGCATGAGAAGAACAGGGAGAACCTGTACTTCGACTTCGCCCAGGATAGCGGCCGACTTCGCGCGGAGTTCTCGACCCGGGCCGCACGGTGGATTCAGAGAGCGGTGGACCGCACCAACGGCCGCACCGTGGAGAGAGCGAAGCCTCACCCCTGTTGCGGGGAGGATCCTGACTCACCGTACTTCTGGGGCGACCTGTGCCGGTCACGGATTCAATACGTGAGGACGAACGTGTTCCTGTGCGAGCTCGACACGATCCGGACGAGCCCTCACATTCCCTTTCACCATGACGACACGCCGTGGGTGAACTACTGGTTCGATTGTTCGAACGGCGCCGACCGCGAGCGGTTCACGGAACTGCTGAGGGAGAGGCAGGTAAGAAGGCTGATTGACGGCTGTGGGTGCGCGCTTGTCTACACGCACTTCGGAAAGGGATTCTGCGAGGCTGGGCCGCGGGGGTTCCAGTTGAATCCCCACGTGCGGCGGCGCCTGGAGCGGATCGCATCGCGGCGGGACGGGTGGTTTGCACCAGCAAGTGAGGTTCTGGACCGCTTGCTCGCATTTCACAAGGTCCTGTTGGGCGGCTTTCCGGGCGGCATGCTGGTTGAGAATGGGAATCCCTATCCGCTGAGGTCAGTCACGATCTGGGATGCGCCGCGCCGCAGGTACTGGCTGGTGGGTGGCAGCGAGATCGAGGCGGATGAGGAAGGCAGAATCGTACTCCCCACTCTTTCCGCCGGAAGCCGGATGGCGCTCGTCGGCAGGGACGTGTGCAGGCAAGCGAGCCGCTGGAATGAGGACTCACCGCCGGGTTGGCGGAAGGACATCGGAATGCTGGCGAATAAGGCCTTTGAGCGCCTGTACGCGAAGCTGTGTCACCGGCGCGCGTGGCGAGTACGGGAGGAGAGCTGATGCCGGCGGGCGCTGGATGGGGGATGCCGAGGAACGAGGTGAAGGAGATCCTGCACGAGTACAGCAGATCTTCCCTGCCCTACACGGTGCTGGTTCCTAGTGCCCGCTACGGGCTCTATGCACTGGCGAAGCTGCTCCTGCGGCCTGGCGATGTTGTGGCGCTGTCGCCCCTAACGTGCCGCACGGTGGTGCACTCGTTTCTCCGCGCCGGTGTGCGTCCGTGCTTTCTGGATGTGGAAGCCGAAAGCGGCAATCTGGATGTGGAGTGTCTGGCGCTCCGGCGGCTGGAGAGGGTGAGGGCGATCGTAACGACGAACCTGTACGGAAATCCGGACCGTACTCCGGAAATCCGGCGTATTGCGCGCGACCGCGGCTGGTTGCTCATCGAGGACTGCGCGCACGTTTTGCGCACGGGCATCGGCGGCAGGTGGATCGGCACGATGGGCGATGCGGCGGTGTTCAGTTTCCGGAAGTACTTTGGGGTCACGGGCGGTGTGGTGGCGACGGCCGATGCACGAATGGGCGAGGAGGTGACCAAGCTGGTTGCCGCGGAGTGCACTCGTCCAGCAGGAATGCGTGACACGGGGAAGAGATTGCAGTACTGGCTCGAACTTCATGCACCGGAACGCGTGGCACGGGTGGCAGGCCGATGGGGAAGGTGTGTGTCGCGAATTGCCGCGCCGCGAGGGGCAGCGCCTGAAACCGGGGTCAGCGTGGGAGACGGAGACCCGCGGTTTTTCGCACTGCCAGACAGCGCAAGCATACTCCGCGCGGCAGCATCCCTGCGGACGCTGCCACGGCTCGTGGAGGAGAGGGCGCGTCAAGCGCAGACCTTGCTGGATAGGTGCGGGCTGCGTGCCGGCGTGAGCAGCGCCGCCGATTGCGCGACCTATTTCGCACTACCATTCTTGACGCCGGAACGGGATCAAGGGCTGCGCCGACTTGCCGAGGCCGGCGTGCAGACGAACTATTTGTACCCGCCGCTGCATTCCGTGTTTTCCGAGGAGGCAGCTGGGATGCCATTGGACGAGGGCCGAGTCGCGCACTGGAGCCGGCACGTGTTACCGGTTCGGTTGGGTTACCGGCCGGAAATGGAATCGAGACTCATCGCATGTCTAGAGGGACTAGCTTCCGATCAACCGTCAAGCGAATTGGCGCCCGTACGGGATTGCTCCATCTTCTGAGCGGAGTTTTGCCGGCGCGTGTCTGCGTGATGCTCTACCACGGCGTGTGCGATGCGGGCGAGCGGAACGCGCACACATGCCGGAGGTTCATTCCGGCGCCACTGTTTGAGCAGCATGTGAAACTTTACCAGCAGTACGGGACGATCACGTCACCGGCGGAGGCATTCGGATTGCCCCGAAGTGCAAGGAACCCGGTTGTGATCACGTTCGACGATGGGTATGCCAACAACTACTCGCTTGCGTTTCCGATCCTGCAACGATATCGAGCGAAGGCGACGGTGTTTCTGACAACCGGCTTTGTCGACCGGAGGATACATCTTGGGACGGACAGACTGGACTACCTGGTCCACAACGCGCCTGGGGATATCCACGAATTTGTGTGGAGGGGCCAGCGCATCCGGCTGCGAGAGAACGCGGACGGACCCGGCGAAGAGGCTCCCGGCGCGAGGGAGTTCCTCAAGCGCCTGCCCTTTGAAGAGACTCATGCGTTTCTGCAGGGGCTGCAGGAGCGGATTGGCATCCACTACGATTGGGACGCCGTGCCACCGGCGCTGCTTCCGCTGCATTGGCACGAGATCCGCAAGATGCACGAGAGCGGGCTCGTCGTGTTCGGGGCGCACACGTTTTCGCATCCCATCCTGTCTCATTGCCCAGTGGATGTGCAGGAGTTTGAGATCGGCGAGTCGAAGCGCCGGGTGGAGGGCGAATTGGGTGTGGAATGCACGTTGTTTGCCTATCCCAACGGGATGAGAGAAGACTACACGCAAGAGACGAAGACACTGCTGACCGCGGCCGGGTTCACCTATGCGTTCACGGCCGAGGGGGGCCATAACGCGGCTGAGCCGCAGGACCCCTATGAACTCAAACGGTGGGGCACGGAGATGAACCAGGCAGACCTGATCTATCTGCTTGCGGGAGGCGCATCAGCGATGGCGCAGCTCACCCGCCTGACTTCATCCGCGCCGCCAGCACAGTAGCTTGGCTATAGCCACCCCTCCACATGCCGCATGCACAGCCTAGCGGGGCGGAGACGCGGGCAGCGCCGGACGCCGCGATCTCCGAAGCCCAGCGAGCACCAGTGATGCACAAGATTCTGATTCTGATCGATTGCCTCTCGAGCCTGGATGGCGGGGCGGAGAAATGCCTATTGCGCACGAGCGAGACCCTGGACCGGCGGCACTACGAAATGCAGATCGTCTCCTTCCGCGAGCCGCCGGAGCGCACGCATCTGCAGCGCTTCGGCTGCCCGGTGAAGGTGATTCACCTGCGCTCCTGTTTCGGCTTCGAGGCTATGCGGGCGGCGATCCAGCTACGCGGGCTGATCAAGCGGGAACCGATTTCAGTGGTGCACACTTTTTTTCCGACTTCGGATCTGTGGGGCGGCCTGGTGGCGCGGCTGAGCGGATGCCGGATTCTGATCTCCAGCCGCCGCGACATGGGGATTCTGAGGAGGCGGTTCCACCGGATTCTGTATCGCTTGTTGGGCGGGATGTTCGACCAGGTGCAGACGGTTTCCAGCGCGGTGCGTGCCGCCACCATTCGGGACGACCACCTGGATCCGGAACGGGTGATTGTGATTGCGAATGGGGTCCCCCTGCAACAGGTTTGGGCGCCCCAAGAGAAGAGCCAGTTGCGGGCACGGTACGGGTTTGGCGGCGACTCGCCGCTGCTGGTGTCGATCGGCAGCATCAAGCCCGTGAAGGGACTCGACATCCTGGTGCGTGCCGCGGCGCGGGTGTGCCGGGAGTTTCCCACGGCAACCTTTTTGATCCTCGGCCGCGTCGCCGAAACGGTGTACTTCGCTCAGGTCCAGGCACTCATCGACGAGTTGGGCTTGCGCGGACATTTCCGGTTCCCGGGCGTGGCTGAGGACGTGTTTCCCATGCTTCGAATGTGCGATGTGTTTTGCCATCTGTCACGGAGTGAGGGATTTTCGAACGCCGTGCTGGAGGCGATGGCGTGCGGTTTGCCTTGCGTGGTGAGCGATGCGGGCGGCAATCCGGAGGCAGTGTCGGATGGATGGAACGGATTCGTCGTTCCTCGCGAAGACGCCGACCAGGCCGCGGCGCGGATGATCGAGCTGCTCCGGTCGCCGAAGCGGGCCCTGGAGATGGGCACGAGGGGGAGTGAGTTTGTGCGAAGGCGGTTTACCACGGAAGGCATGGTCCGGCAGTTGACCGAGCAGTATGACCGATTACTGGCGGCGAAGGGAATGTGAGGGCCACAAGATGGACCGTGCATGGCTATTCCTGGCGTTTCTGATGAGCACCGGCGTGCCGGCGTTAGCGGGCACGGCGCCGGTCCTCTATTTCTCCGATCTGGAGGGCGGACCCAACACCGGGGGAGAGAACAATCGGGGCGTATGGGTGACGGTGTATGGGAACCGGTTTGGCGCGAGCCGCGGTGACGCCTACGTCACGATAGGAATGGGGCGGGCCGCGGCGTACGCTTCCTGGGCGGAGACAAAGGTCGTCTTCCAGATTGGAGCGGCGGCGACAAGCGGAAACATTGTCCTCACCCGAGGAGCGGCGGCTTCGAACGGCATCCCGTTCCAGGTGCGCGGGGGCAAGATTTATTTCGTGGCTGTGGACGGCTCGGACGGCAACAAGGGATCGTTCGAGTCGCCATGGCGGTCGCTCATCCAGGCGCGCAACCAGATGCAGCCGGGAGATGTGACCTATGCCAGAAACGGAGTCAGCCAGACGGAGACGGACGACTGGGCGGCTTCGATGCTGTTGCGGACGCAGTGGTGCAGCAGCGGGCTGCCGCGAGCCATTGTGGCTTACCCTGGCGCGACGGTCACGCTTGGCTCTGCACAGGGCGCCTATTATGGACTGCGGGGCGCGGACACCAGCGGAGGAGCGTGCCAGGGAGGGTGGGTGTTCGCGGGACTTCGCATGCGGGGCAGCGTGGGGGCGGCGACGATCATGGGTCCTTCCACGAACTGGCGGTTCGTGGGCAACGACATGAGTTGTCCGAATGGCGACGGGCCTACGGCGTGCTTTGCGGCAAGCCTCGCTTCGAACGTGAAGTTCCTCGGCAATCACGTGCACGAGGCCGGGAAGGCTACGGCCTCTGCGTTGTATCACGGCGTGTATTTCTCAACGGACAGCAACCATGTCGAGATGGGTTGGAACACGATCGAGAACATACGGGGATGCCGGGGCGTGCAGATCCACTCGACGCGGCTGCTGCCGGATACCGGCTACAACCAGTACGACATCAGCATCCATGACAACGTGATTCACGACACGCAGTGCGACGGGGTGGTGGTGGCGACGGTGGATCCGTCCAAGGGCAGGGTGATCCTGTTCAACAATGTGATCTACAACGCGGGCAAGGGACCGAACAATCCGGAGCGGACGGGCAACTGGTCGTGCGTGTACGTATCCGGGATGACGAACGCGGGAACGCCGGGAAGCGGTTTCGTGGAGTTGGACAGCAACACCATGTACAACTGCGGGTCGTTCGCCACGCCCCCCTACGACGGGGCCAACAGTGCGGTGAAGTATTCCGGGGGCAACGAGGCGTTGCGGCTCCGGCTGCGCAACAACCTTGTGTATCAGGTAAGCGGGGCGCCGTATTACCTGGGGCCCGCGGCCTCGCTCACCGGTTCGAACAACCTGTTCCACGGCAGTGGAGCGGCGCCGGCGTCGTTGAGCGAATCGGTTAGCGGCGACCCCAAGCTGGCTGGTCCGGCACTGGGCGATTTCCATCTCACGGCGGGGAGTCCGGCACGGCGGGCGGGCGTGGCGGCGGGTGTGGCCCAGGACCGCGAGGGGAATCCGCGCGCGCCGGGCGCCTACGACATCGGCGCGCATCAGTATACCCCCCCGAGTGTCGCCGCGCTACGCTGTCTCCCCGAAATCATCTACACGCCGGGGGAGGCGGCCTGCACGATCACGCTGAGCGAGGCCGCGCCTGAGGCCGGGGCGGAGATCCCCCTGGTTTCAAGCGATGCGCGGTTGACGGTGCCGAGCACGGTTGCGTTTGCGCCGGGAAGCCAGGAAGCCATCATCCGGGCGCAAGCGCCCGCGGTGACGGCACGCGCCTCGGCGACGGTAGCCTCTGGTACGGAAGGAACGAGCCAGGAGTGCCGGCTGTGGCTGTTGCCGCCGGGTTCCCATACGCCAGTGTTGCTCGCGGTGATGCATGGGGCAAGTTATACGGCAGGGGCGGTGGCGCCGGGCGAAGTGGTGTCGCTGTTTGGCGACAACCTCGGGCCGAGTGAAGGGGCTGGCGCCCATTTGGGAACGGACGGCCGTGTGTCCACGGAGTTGCAGGGGACGCGTGTGTGGATGAACGGCATCACGGCTCCGCTGTTGTACGTGCAGGGCAGGCAGGTAAACGCGGTAGCGCCTTTTGCCTTGGAGAGCGCGGCGCTGGCGAGTGTGGAGGTGCAGTGGGGCGGTGAACGCTCCAACACGGTGACGCTGCCCGTGGCGACGGCAGCACCAGGCGTCTTCACGGGAGACTCCTCGGGCTTCGGCCAGGCGCTGGCGTGGCATGAGACGGGGACACTCAACACGCCCTCGCATCCGGCGACACGAGCGGGCCTCCTGGCGTTCTACGCGACCGGATTGGGGCAGACCGAACCCGCGGGCATGGATGGCTGGCCAGGGCGCGAGCCCTACCCACAGCCGGTGGCGCAAGTCTCGGTGAGCATCGGTGGTTATGCATGTGAGGTTCTGTATGCGGGCGCCGCGCCGGGAATTGTGGCGGGTGTGCTGCAAGTGAATGTGCGCGTTCCGTCGATGGTCGAGCCCGGGCCGGCGGTGCCGCTGGTCATATACGCAGGCGAGGCAGCCTCGCGGGCAGGAGTGACCATCGCCGTGGAGTCTCCATGATCCGGCAAGAGCAGGCCGCGAACATGCGAATGGCTTGGGAAACAGCGAAGCGCCGCTTCAGGGCGCGGGGCGGACGCCCGGCTATCATGCCGGACTCCGCGCCCCTTACCCCTTGGCGGCGCTGGCCGTTCCGATTCGTGGCGGCTGTCGTTCTATTTCACGGTGAACGGCGCGCTATAGGCAGCGGATGCGTAGCCAGAGTTGGTGACATAGCGCAATTCGTAAGTGCCCGGAGTGGAGGGAGCCTTGAGCGACATGGCGCCGCTGTTCTTCCAGAGGTAGCCATGCAGCAGCGCCTTGTCGGTGGGGGCGCCCACGAGATAGAGGCCGACCCAGTCACCGCTCCAGCCGGTGGGGCGTCCGCTCGGAGCTGTCCAGGAGACGTTGAACTGCTGGCCGGCGGCAACTGTGGTGACCGCGGACTGCACGCTGAATCCGGTTGTTCGCACGGCGAGGAGGGCGCTCCGCGCTGCCGCGCCGGTAACCCCGCCGCGGTAGTAGCGGAACTCGTACAGGCCGAGGTTGGCAGGCGTTTTGAAGGTTGCGGTTCCGGTGGTGGCGTATTTTGTCGAAACCAGATTTACATACCACCAGTCGGGCGCGCCCACGGCGGTGAAGGTGATGTAGTCGCTCGGCGTATAGCTGGCGGACTTTGTCACGGAAGCAGACCAGGTCATGGTGATGGTTCCGTCTGCGGAGACCGTATAGGAGATGGTGGGCCCCAAACCGGTGGAGGCGGACGGATTCACCGTGAGGGTCGCACTGGCAGATTTTGTGGCGTCCGCCTTGGACGTGGCGGTCACGGTGACGGATTGCCTGGCGGACACGGTGGAGGGCGCGGTGTAGAGGCCAGTGGCGGAGATGGCCCCGACGGCCGCGCTGAGCTTCCAAGTGACTCCGGTGTCGGAGGCTCCGTTGACCTGAGCCAGGAATTGGAGGGTCTTGGCGGCCTCCACCGTCCCCACGGAGGGGCTCACCGAGATGCTCACGGCAACCACGGGCGGATTGATGGTGACGGTGGCGAGGGCCGACTTGGTGGGATCGGCGACCGAAGTGGCGATCACGGAAACCACCTGCCTCACGGCCGTCGAAGCCGTAGCCGTATACAGCCCCGTGGAGGAGACGGAGCCGATCGCGGCGCTCAGTTTCCAGGTGACGGCTGTGTTGGCCGCCCCGCTGACCTGAGCGGTGAACTTGAAGGTCTGGCCGGGGGACAAAGACACCGAGGTGGGCTGAACGCTCACGCTGAGGGGCACCGCCGGGGGATTCAAAGTGATGACGGCGCTGGCCGACTTCGATGGATCGGCGGCCGAGGTTGCGGTGACAGTGACCGCCTGAGCGGCGCTGATCGTGGAGGGTGCGATGTAGAGGCCTGTCGAGGTGATCGTCCCCACGGCGGAACCGAGCTTCCAGGTGACAGCGGTGTTGGCACTGCCGGAGACGGCAGCGGTGAACTGCCGGGTTTGTCCCTGGTTGAGCGAGGCGGAGACCGGGTTGACGGTGATGCTCACCGGAACCGCGACGGGCTGGACGGTGACCTGAGCGGTCGCCGACTTCGTGGCATCGGCGCGCGAGGTGGCCGTGATCAGCACCGTTTGCGCAGCGGAAAGGGAAGACGGAGCCGTATAGAGGCCGGTATCAGAGATGGTTCCGAGTTGAGGACTCAGCGACCAGTCAACGGAGGCGTCCAGCGCGCCGCTGAGGGAAGCATTCAGTTGGATGGACTCTCCGGCTTCGACACTGCCGGTAGAGGGTGTCAGCGAGATGGAAATCTCTGGCGGCGCGACAACGCCGCCAATGGTGAACGCTCCCACGGGAATGCCCAGGGCCGGAGAAATCGCGGCTCCGTCGTAGTCCCAGGTGTGCGGCACCGAAGCGCCGGCGCCGAGGGCGGGGCTACCGTCCTGCAGGCGGAAGTCCTCTTGTGCCGCATCGACGAACAGGGGATTGCCTTGCAGGGAGCCGGTGCGGGTGATGGCGCCACCCGAGGTTGGCGCCGCTCCGCTCGGCGAATAGTAGAGATCGTTACTGGACTGAAGAGTGCCGCCGTAGTAAGAGGAGGCCCAAAAGAACGGTTGTCCGCTGCGCGCGTAGAGGATGTTGTTGGTCAGAACCATCTTGCACTTGCAGTACTCCTGCACGAGAGGGACAGAGGCCGCGGCGGCTTGGTAGAAGGTGTTGTTGTAGAGGTAGCCCTCGGAGGCGCCGACGTTCATGAGCACGGCGCCGACGGTGGCGTCGGTGCTGTTGGCAAAGATGTTGTTGAAGACGTCGACGCGGCCGATGGGGTCGCTGTCGGCCATATAGATGAAGTTGGAGTTGCCGCCATGGAAGTAGTTGTCGTGAATGCGGATGTCCTTGGTGATGTTCGGCGAGGTCCCATGGGAGGAAACGAAGAGGGACGCGCCACGGTCCTTGGATGTCGGGCTGTCGATCTCATTCCAGCCGATGTCGATGTTTTGTGAGGGAGCGCCGAAGCCATCGAGCGTCTGGATGTAGAGGTCGTGCTTCATGCTGTCGTAGCCATTACGTGCGAAGAGGTTGCCGTAGATCACGTTCTCAGTGGAGTTTACGGGTGTGAGCACACCGGCCCATAGTTGGGTGAGGTAGTCGTGCAGATGAAGGCCAACGTAGCGGTTGTAGTCACCCCACTGGGTGGTGAAGGCGCCCGAGCCTCCGGTTCCGGTCAATTTGGAGAAAGTGAAGTAGCTATTGCGGGCGAGGTTGGTCTGGAAGCCGTTGTGCCAGATGCGAGCGTTGCTGAGCACGGGCGTCTCACCGGGATAGGCGATCAGCGCTTTGCGCTTGGACGGTCCGCCGGCTCCTTTGGAGGAGGTGAAGGCGCCGTCGGAGTTGGTGTTGGTGTAGACGCCGCCGCGAACGTAAATGATGTACTGGCCATCGCCAGAGGTGTTTCGCGTGGGATCGAACATGAAGATGTCTTTGAACGGTCCGTTGGCGCCGGCGTCCTGGTTGGCGGAAAGCCCTGAGTTGGCGTTGTTGCCGTCATTGCCGGAGACGAAGTAGATCCTGCCGCTGGTGATGGTGAAGGGCAGTTCGTTAGAGGACACGCCGTCGACGTTCACCGAGATGCGGCAACTGCCGTCGGTCATGGAGCTATTCAGCCAGAACGTGATGCGTTCGAGTCCGCGGGCGGGGCCGAGGATGCCCCACTCGGCATAGTCGGAGTCAGTGTTCAGTTGCACGCCACAGGCGGAAACGAAGTTAGCGCCCCGGCTGGCTCCGAGGTTCTTTCCCCAGATGGTGACGGCGGCACCCTGAGTGCTGGATTGCTCCCAACCCGCTTTCGGACCCCAGTCGAGGTCGGAAAAGAAGAGCCGCGGCGGCGGCGCTTGCGCGGAGAGCATGAGGGGAAGAGCGGCAGCGAGAGCGAGCCGCGCTGGCAGCGCCTGCAAGAGACTTGGCATGGTCGATTCTCCTTGGAAACTTCGGACGTCGAAACGTGTCCCTCTGAGAGCCGTGAACTGGAAGGTACCGGAAGTACTACTGGGCCCTCGCCCGAAGTCTGAGAGTACGGGATCGAGTTCTGGGGTGTCAATTGGAAAATATTACCTAAGTCTTTGGTAATGAATGACATACGTGTTCATGAGGCAACGCGGGCACGTATTCTCGCGCTGAAAAAATGAGGGTTAGGGAAGTGAGAGAAACCGGAGCCGCTGAGTGCCGAGGCGAAGTCCATACGAGATTGTGTTGAGCGAGGAAGAGGCGCGGGAGTTGTCGCGCCGCGCCACGAGATTCTCGCTTTCCTACTGGCATGTGGTGAGGGCGAAGATGATTCTGTTCGCCGCCCGTGGGATGAACAATGACGAGATCGCCGCCAGGCTGGACACACGAAGGGAAGTGGTCAGCCGTTGGCGAAAGCGTTTCTATCAGCTCCGCCTGGCGGGTCTGGACGAGCCCTATCGAAGGGGGCAGGCGCGCAAAGAAGAGGACCAGGAACCGCTCGCGAAAAGGGGAGCGAACCATGGTCCCCACACGGGGTGAACCGTGAGCGGGCGGCGGGGCGCGATCACGCGGCCCACGCAGGCGCGGGAGGATGCCAGGGCGAGAAGGAGCGCGGGTGTCTATTCCCGGACGAATACGTGAGCACGCGGGTGGCTAGACGGTCGAAGAGCCTAGGTCCAACCCCTGAAATCGGGAAGCACCCGGTAATTCTTACATCGGTGTGAGATGACCATGCGGGCGGAAAGAAGCAGCGGCGAGGCGTTCCAGGAGGTGGTATGCCTCGAGTATCACGATGTCTCCGACCAGGCCGGGCCGCCGGGAGGAGCCCGGCTGTACCGTTTGGCGAGTCTGGAGTTCGAAGCCCATCTGCGATCGATTCAGGAGCGCCATTGCCACATCTGCCACCTGGGAGGCGGGTTGCCTGAGGCCAACGCCCGGCCGGTGTTGTTGACCTTCGACGATGGATTCCGTAGCGCTCTGGATACGATTGCCGGGGTGCTTGAGCGCTTCGGATGGCGCGGCCATTTCTTCATCGTGACGGATTGGATTGGGAAGGCAGGGTATCTGGACCGGAGCCAGATCCGGGAGTTGGCCGGAAGGGGGCACGTGATCGGCACTCACTCCTGCTCGCACCCGGAGAGGATGCCGGGCCTGGATGCGTCGCGCCTGGTGCGGGAGTGGTCAGAGAGCCGCGAGGTGCTGGCCGAGATCACCCGAGACGGTGTGAGAACGGGATCGGTGCCGAACGGCTACTATGACCGCGCGGTGGCGGAGGCGGCGGCGGAGGCCGGTCTGGAGACACTGTTCACCTCGGAGCCGACGATGGCGGTGCGGAATGTGAATGGCTGCCTGGTGCGGGGGCGGTACACGCTAAAGCGCGGCATGAAGGCCGAAGTTTCGGGCGCGATTGCATGTGGAGCGGGATGGCCCAGGGCGCGACAGTCCATCGCGTGGGGCGCCAGAAAGGTGCTGAAGGGCCTGCTCGGAGAAACATATATCAGCGTCAGGAAGCGCATCCTGCAGCACTACTGACCGGCTGCCCGCGGGAGAGGGGGAGGCGCGGAAGTCATCGAAGGAGGGATCGTGATGAACGAGGCGAGACGAGCATCGAACCTGAGCGTGGCAAGAGAGTTTCGGGACAGCTCCCAGGGCCGTATCGGAGCGTGGCGGAGGGTGTTCCGCGGCCACGGGTTGAACATCGCCGTCCAATCGAATGACCGGACAGTATTGGATGCGCTGGCGCTGGACACCGTGCCCGGGCTTGTGCCGGCGGATGGGGAGTCACCAGACCTCAAATACACCGTACAGGTGAGTTGTTCCGGCGGCTGGCCGCGATGCGATGTGTACTTGGGGACGCGCAAGATCGCGGAGGGGATGGAGGTCCTGCAAACGCCTGGTTTTGTGCAGTCGCATGTGGAGTCGACCGTGGCGAGCGCTGCGCCAACCGAAGTATTTGTGCACGCTGGAGCAGTGGCGTGGAATGGAAGACTGATCCTGCTGCCGGGTAGGAGTTATTCGGGCAAGACCACGCTGGTGAGGGAGTTCCTCAGCCGCGGCGCAACCTATTACTCCGACGAATTCGCGGTCGTCGATTTCAGCGGGCGGATTCATGCCTACCCGAGGCCGTTGAACCTGCGGAGCGGGGACTGGTTGACAGACCCCGAACGCGCCGCGGGAGGCGAAGTGGCGTCCAGCCGAGCCGGGCACCGGGCGATGGAGTCCGGGTGTGCCTGCGACAAGCGGGTGTGGAAGATGGGGGTGCATCCGGTGCGGCCCGACTTGGTGGTGTTTGCGAGCTATCAGCCGGCGGGACGCTGGCGTGCCGAACGTCTTACGCCGGGATGCACGGCGCTGGAACTGATGGCCAACACGGTGGCTGCCCGGAGCCGTACGAAGTTTGCCTTGCATTGCCTTAAGGAGATTGCACAGCGGGTCACGGCCTACAGGACGGTCCGAGGCGAGGCCGTCACGGCGGCCGATCACGTTCTGAGTCTCCTTGCAGGCGTTCACGATTCCAAACCGAACAATTGAAGGAGGACTATGAACCCGATTGCACGAAGGGACGACTTATCGATCGAGACGTTTCCGCAGGAGACGGTGGTGTACGATCACCGGACTCACAAGGTGCACTGCCTGAGTCTGGCAGCGGCGACCGTGTGGCATTGTTGCGATGGGGAGACGCCGCTTCAGGAGATCCCGCACCGCTTGGCCTCCCATTTCGACTTGCCGCCTGACGAGGCGGTGACTAGAGCGGCTCTGATGCAATTGTACGCCGCGGATCTGTTGGAGCCGAATACATTTGAGCCGGACGGACGGCCGCTACCCTCACGGCGGGAACTGGCCCGGAGACTGCAGACGGCCGCAGCGGTCATGCTGCCGTTTGTCATGACGATGACGGCCCCGACACCGGCGGCGGCACAGTCAAACAACAATCGCCCACCGCCGCCCCAGCCGAAGCCGCCACGGTACGGCAAGCCGCCGCGCAGAGGGCGCTGAGGACGATCCCGCATACGAGGTGGAGCGGGATGAGCAAAACCCTACTTTTGCGGCTGGTCCGCGAAAGCGCCCCTGGTCCGACGGGTCGATTCCATAGCGAATACGGCTGGCCCCCGGAGGAGAGGGAGTGTGTGCTTGAGGAGGCTCTGCGGCATGGTGTTCTCGGCAGGATCTGGAAACAGCAGGGGGATCGACTGAGGACGGTGTTCTCACCTTCGACAACCCGGCGGTGGCGGCACGCAATGCGCTGCCTGGCGGCTCGTAATCTTGCATCCTGCGATGAACTTCTCCGCGTCGTCCAGACGTTGCGGCACGAGGGCATCCGGGCCCTTCCCGTAAAGGGCCCGGCGCTGGCGGTGGCCCTCAGCGGCTCACCTTGCTCGCGAGACTATGCCGACGTCGATCTGCTCGTGGACCGTGCCGAAGCCACACCGGCGCTGGAGATCCTCCGCGCCGCGGGCTACAGGGACGCACAGACGGGCGCCTGCACGGCAGCCGGCGATCAGGTGGCGCTCACGCACCCGGACGGGACCATGGTGCTTGAGCTGCAGTGGGATCTGGGTCGGCGCTGGAATCTGCGGTCGTGTGCCGGGGAGCCGCCGTTTGTCTTTGGAGAGCTGTGGCAGAGACGGACGGCCGTGCCGTTCGGGAGTGCGGAGCTGCCCTCGCTGGCTGGAGAGGACCAGTTCCTTCTCCTTTCGGTGCACGGGGCAAGGCATTGTTGGAGAAGGCTGCTCTGGGTGTGCGACGCGGCCGATGCGGTGTCGGCGTGGCCGCAGATGGATTGGGACTTCGTGTTCGTTCAGGCCGAACGCCTTCGATGCATTCGCCGGGTTTGCCTTGCGTTTCAGCTGAGCTCCGATGTGCTGGGAGCGCCGATCCCCGAGTTCGCTCAGCGAAGGATCAGCCGGGACGCGCGCATACCGCGCATCGCCCGCGGCATCGTCCGCCGTTGGGATGAACCCGCTCCACCGGAATGGCGCGCCGATCTCAGCGACCTCGGCTTCACACTCTCCTCACTGGATGAGTGGCGCGACCGAGCAGGATTGGGAGGCCGGGCGTTGTGGGCATGGTTCCGGCCGAATGGGCGCGACCATGCCTTGGTGGCACTGCCGGCGTGGGCAGCGCCTGTCTACTATGCAATCCGGCCATTCCGGCTGGCCTGGCGCTACGGCCCGGAGGCGATGCAGGCATGGTTGGGATTCGCTTCAAGGGCGGAGGAGGACTCTGGTGACACAGCAATTCGCTTCTGAGGACGTCACCTGCCTGGCCGCGCGCGACATGGGCGAGTTACTGCCGTATGTCGAAGCGCTGGAAGATCTGGCGGCCCATGCCATCGAGCCTAATGTGTACTACGAGCCGTGGATGCTGATTCCCGCGGCGAAGTGGCTCGGGCACGAGGGCGAGTTGCGCTTCGTCGTGGCGCTTTCGCCGGGCGTAGACCACCGGGCCGGGGCGCCGGGCGTGATCGGGTTCTTTCCGGTGGAGACGAGCCGCCACTACGATCGGTTTCCCCTCCGTACGTTGCGATTGTGGAAGCACGAGAAGTGCTTTTTGTGTGTCCCCCTGCTGCGCGCGGGATGGGAGTACGAGGCTCTCCAGGCGTTCCTCGATTGGACGCGCGCCCGTCCGAGTGGGGGCGCCCTGATCGAGTTTGACCAGATCACGACGGGCGGCCCCTTTCATCGCGCGCTGGTCGAGGTGCTGGCCAGGAGGCGGCAACCAAGCCTGGTCGATGAAGTGTACGTCCGGTCCGTTCTCACTCGCGCGAATTCGTGCGAGGCGTTCCTGCAACAGGCCGTCAGCAGCCGGCACCGGCGGGACATGGAGAGAAAAGAGCGGAAACTGGCCAGGCTGGGCCGGCTGGAGTACGCGGCGCTGGAGCGTGAGGAGGACTTGGCGGAATGGGTAGGGCGATTCCTCGAGATCGAGTCGGGTGGGTGGAAGGGTGAGGCGGGAACAGCTTTGACACAGGTTCCTGGAGACGCCCAGTTCTTTCGCGAGGTGATCGCCGGCGCACATCGCAGGGGGCGGCTGACGATGTTGGGGTTGCGGCTGGAGGGGCGGCTGATCGCGATCAAGTGCAACCTGCGCAGCGGGCCCGTGGGCTATGCGTTCATGATCGCCTTCGACGATCAGTATTCGGCTCACTCGCCCGGCTTGCTGCTGGAAATGGAGAACATCCGCCAGGTGCACCGGGATCCGGAAGTGTCGCGCATGGACTCGTGCGCCGATCCGGGCAACACCATGTTCTCGCGCATCTGGAACGACAAGATGCTGATCCAACGGCTGATCGCCTCCGACGGAACAGCGTTCGGCAATCTCCGCGTGGCGTCGATACCGTTGCTGCGGTGCCTCATCCGGGTAGCGCGCGCCGTCTCGCGGCCGCCTGGCGCGCGGCCGGCAGGCAACGTCGTGGCTATGATGCCGGCAGCGGGCAAGAGGCTGGCGTCAGGCCTTGGCGATACCGGTGGAATTGCGGAGGCTGAACGGGACGGAGAAGCGGGCAAGGATGTGCCCGTAGAGAGCGTGCGATGAGGACTGTAACCACCGTTTGCCAAGCGCACGAGCAAGAAGGCTTCAGCCGGGCCAGGATCTGGCCGTGGCTATGGGGACCGAATGGCGCAATGCGGCGCCTCCTGCCCGTAGGTTTCCTTGAAACCTGTCTGCTGTGCCTACGCACGGAAGGCTGGGCTGTGGCCTTCACACGGGGATACCGGCTGCTCATGCGTCCCTTTTCGGGCGATGGGCAACGGCACCGTCCAACGCCAGAAATCCCGCGTGTTCTCGGATTGCAGCCGGGCGAGCGGGTGGAGGTGCGGGCGTTGGAGGAGATCGAGAGCACGCTCGATGAGAACGGGAAATTGGGGGGGCTGGCTTTCACATCGGAGATGAGAGCGTATTGCGGACGCCGCTTTCGCGTCTTTGAACGTCTGGAACTTCTGTATAACGAGTACACGCATCAGCACAGGACGGTGAAGAACACTGTGCTGCTCCAGAATGTCTATTGCCACGGGGTAGGATTCGGCTGCCACCGGCGCTGCTTTCATTTCTGGCGCGAAGCCTGGCTAAAGCGCGCGGCGGAGGGGGCACGGGAGGAATCGACCGGCAAGGAAGGATCCTGATGGGCCTGAGCCTGCTGGATCTCCACTTCGTTCTGTTGATGGGGCTGCTCGCGCTGGCGCGCGCGTGGGCACCCGCGCGGTACACCCTGTATGTGGGCCTGGCTGGGAGCATGCTGCTGGTGGGCCTTGCGTCGATTTCGACGCTGGGATCGATTGGACTGATCTCGCTGCTTTATCTCTATCCGGCGCACAGACTGTGGGTACGGCTGCGGCGGGGCGGCTCGACGAGACGCGCACGGTGGTTCCTCGGCCTGAGCATGGCAGGACTCATCCTCATGCTCGTGGTGTTCAAGATTCACAGACACTTCGAGGCGGCGTTTCTGGGGGGCCTGTGGCTGCACAACCAGATTCTCACGTGGGTTGGATTCTCCTACTTCATCTTTCGGGCCATCCAGTTTTTGCACATCCAGTCGGTGACACCGATCGACGAGCAGCGCCCGTGGCCGCTGCTGTACTTTATGCTGTTCCCGCCAACGCTGACCAGCGGCCCCATTCAGAAATTCCAAGACTTCCGCGAGCAGGCTGCTTCGCCGGCGCGGCTGGACGGCGCCAGCGTGGGCGAGGCGTGCTACCGCATCACGCGGGGCTACTTCCGGAAAGCGGTTTTGGCGTTTGGGTGCGACGCCATTGTCAAAGCGATGCTGAGTGCGGAGACGCCCCGCGTCTATAGCAGCGCACTGGTGATCATTTTTCTTTACCTCTATTTCTATTTCGACTTCGCGGGATATTCGGACGTGGCGATCGGTTTTGGGTCGCTCATGGGCGTGCGTGTGCCGGAGAATTTCCGCAAGCCCTTCCTGGCCACCTCGGTAACAGAGTTCTGGCGCAACTGGCACATCACCCTGGTCGACTGGTTCCGTGACAACGTCTACATCCCGATGGGGGGCATGCGAGCGGGACGGAAGGAGGCCGCCGGCCTGGCATTCCTGATCATGGTGTTGTGCGGATTCTGGCACGGACTGACGCTCGGTTTTCTTGCCTGGGGGTGCTGGCATGGCATGTTGCTGGCGACGGAAAGCCTGACAGGCTCGCGGCCGATGCCGCCGTCGCGGAGGCAGGGTTGGTTCTATTGGGGGCGAGTGGGCTGGACGAACGCGCGAGTCGCCTTGGGAACGCTGTTTTTCCTGCCTGACCCGCAATCGGTATCCTCGGTGCTGTCGGGGTTTGCGCGATGGTAGACGGCGGGCGCATCGAGCCGCTGTGGGGGGGCCATGCCGGCAAACTGCTGCGCTGGTCACTCATGTCGGCGGCGCTGTTCTGGATGCTGGTTTACCGTCTCAGTTCCGCCGCCAGTGCCTTCCCGGACTTCGTGTATGTCCATTTTTGATAGCTGGTGGAGTGCTTCGCGTTGGAACTTCGCGATCATCCCGGCGGGCGTGTGGCTGCTCTCCCTACCGGCGGCAGAGTTGGCCTTCCGGCTCGCAGGCGACAGGCCCACCACGGAACTGGAGGGCCTCTACGAGGAGTTCGGCTCGCTCAGTTACAAGCACAGGGCGCACGTGGTGGCCGACGCCGACTGGATCGAGGGGCGGTTCTCGGTGGCCACCGACGCTTACGGACTCCGTTGCTCAAGGGGGGAGGCGGGCCCCGCGCTGACGCTGAGGAACCTGGATCTGCTCCTACTGGGCGACTCCCAAGGCTATGGACAGGGGCTGGAATTCGAGCAGACGATTTCCGGCGTGCTTTCCAGACTGGCCGCGCGACGGGCGATGAGCGTGGGGAACGCATCCGTGGGCGGGCACTATCTCGAGAACCAGTTCGAGTTGTTGCGCTGGTTGTACACCCGCGGGGTGCGGCCGAGGTCGGTGCTGATCCTGATGACGCCCTATCTGGTTGCGAGCAGCGGGCGGTTGAATCGGGCGCACGTGGACGCCCGCGGCAGACTCACGAATGGAGCGGGTGGCCGGCGCGAGCGCATGACGTTGTGGCTGAAGACGCACACGGTCGTCTACACACGACTCCGCAACAGCGTGCGGGGACTGATTCCGCTGGACCGCGACCGGGAGGCGCCGCTTCTCATCCGGTTTTACTCGAAGCAATTCGAACCGGATTATCGCGCGCGGCTGATCAGTTTCCTTGACGGGCTGGCGCGGTGGACAACCGAGCGCGGAATGGATCTGGTTCTGGTCTACACGCCCCTGGCCGCGGAGATGGAGTTCGCGATGATCGCCCGCGCCGCACGGGAGCGCGGCATCGAGACGGATTCGGACATGCTGTATCGCACGACGGCATGGGCCGCCGGGGAACTGGGGGTCCCGGTGCTGGATCTTCGTCCGGTACTGGAGCGGGCGCGCGCCTCTGGCCAGCCGCTGACCCTGCTCAAGGACCCCCACTACAATGCCGCCGTTTCGGCCGCGTGCGCCGAGGCGATCTGGTCGTCGATCGACGGTGAACGAGCACGCCCCAGGCGGGGAGAGACGCCCGCATCCAGGAGGAGATATGGAGTTAGAGCAGGCATCCGCCACGCTGCGCGATTACGTCCGGACGAGTTTCCAGATTCCCGACAGTGATCCAGACTTCAATGACGACGTGCACCTTTTCGATTACGGATACGTGGATTCCTTCGGCGCCGTCGGCCTATTGCACTTTGTGGAATCCGCCTTTGGCGTGGAGATCCGCGAGGCCGACCTGGTTGCATACCCGCTGAACACCATCCACCAGATCACCAGATTCGCGATGCGGCGCAAGAACGGAGAGCTATGAACATGACGGAGCTCAGTGTTGAACTGGCCAACCTCGAAGACAGCTACCTCAACCAGGTTCAGTACGCGTTGACGTTTGCTTCGGAATCCGTCGAGGGCTATTGCATTGACCGTGACGCGAAGAGCGTGCGGCTTCGCTTGAGGCCCGGCGCGGACCAGGAAGAGGTCTCGGCGCGGGTGCGGCAACTACTGGGCCGGTTTGAGTCCGGCGAGTTCGGATTCAAATCGGTAGTCCATATGGACCGGAGGCGTGAGCTACCGAAGCGAGACACTTGGGCCGAATTGCTCGATCGGCGCTGGGTCACGCAGGTGGGCGAAGGTCAGGTGATCCTGAGAGGGCCGGCGGCGGAACTCGCGCGGGTGATCGACCACAAAGTGGAATCGGAGTTCGTGCGCGAGTTCCAGGCCGAACACGAGATCTACCCGCCGACGATCAACTGCCGGACGCTGGACCGCTGCGGCCACTTCACCTCGTTTCCTGAGCATGTGGATTTCGTCGCGCATCTGCGGCCGGACCTGGAACATCTGAGGTCGTTCGCCGAGAGATGCCGGGAGCGTGGCTGGCAGCCTGATCACCATGAAGGAAAGATGCATGTGGTGGAACTAGCCATCAGCCCGTCGTGTTGTTATCACTGCTACGAGGGGATGTCGGAGTGGCGCCTGCCTCCGCCGGGGCGGTGCGTGACAGCGACGCTGAGCTGCCACCGTTACGAGGGGGCCAACCATCAGAGTCTTGCCCGGCTGCGCTCGTTCACCATGCGGGAGGTGATCTGGGTTGGCCAGCCGGCGTTTGTTCTGGCAGCCAGGGCGAGGGCGGAGGAACTGATCCAGCGCTGGGCCGGCGACTGGGAGTTGTCCTGCACCTTTGAGACGGCGAACGACATGTTCTTCACAGACGATTTTGCGGTGAAGGCGTCGTTCCAACGGCAGCAGGAAGCCAAGCGCGAGTTGCGCGCTGACCTTCCGTTCGAGGGGCAATCGTTGAGCCTGTTTTCATCAAACTTCCACTCGGCTACGTTCGGAAAGGCGTTTCACATCCAGGTGAGCGAACGGCCGGCCACGAGCGGCTGCATCGGCTGGGGTTATGAGCGGTGGGTGTACGCGGTGTTCTGTCAGTTCGGCTGTGACTGGAGGCAATGGCCGGATGGGCTGCGCCGCGACTGGGATGCGGCTGGAGGCAGGTTGTGGTGACCGCCAGGCCCAGCCTCGAGCGGCTTGCGCCACAGCAGTACGCACTTGCCGCGCAGTGGCTTTCCGACCCGGCTATCAACCGCTGGCTGACAAGCGAATGGCGCGGCAGGAGAGTGGATGCGATGACGATGGGGATCCTGATGCGCGACCGCAGGAATGCCGTCTATCTGGTACGGCAGGAAAACGTGCCGTGCGGACTGGCAGCGTTGGCGGAAATCGACATGTCGGACCGGGTGGCGATGGTGTGGTATCTCCTCGGGGATCCTCGCTACGCGGGAGGAGGAGTGACAGCGCGGGCCGTTGCAGAGCTGGTTGCGATTGCTTTTCAGGAACTGAAGCTTGCCTCGCTGTACGCGTGGATCATGGAGGACAACGCGCGTTCGCGTCGAGTTCTTGAAAGGTGCGGGTTTCGCGAGGCCGGGCGCATCCGGAGGGCAACGTATTCTGGCGGCAGGCAACTGGACCGGATTTACTTCGATATCGTCTCCCCCGACGTGGAGAATGTCGCATAACCGGTGCGGAAGCGGGACATAACGGAGATTCTCGAACGGGAGGATCACCTGGCATTGGGGGATTCCCGCGGACGCCGGTTGCACGCTGCTCTGCGCGCGGCATGGTGCGCTCTTGTGCTGCTCGTTGTAGCCGGATCGCTCATTCCGGGTTCCACAGTGCTGATCCGGGCTGTGGACTCCCTCCAAGTGGACGACCAGTGGATTCACCTCTCAGCGTATTTCCTTTTGTCCCTCCTGCCGGCAGTCCATGAGCGTCCCGCGGTAGCCCTGAACATGGGTGCGCTTGCCGTACTGCTCGGCTTCGCCATCGAGTGCGGGCAGATCTTCGTGGCCGACCGCACCTTCCAGTGGGCCGACGCAGCGGCGAACGCGGCGGGCGTTGTAATGGGCGCATCCTCCGGACGCGCGCTTTGCCGCTTAGCGGAGCGCCTGGCCGCGAGATGAGCCGGCCAGCTCCGACTCCTCTCGCGGCAACGTCCCCGCCCTCCCTTCCGGCGCCAGCGGCCCCAATCGGCTTAGTGATTTCAGGGCGCGCGTGTCTCCGGATTCCAGCAAACAGGTGAGATCTTCGTCGTCCTCATCACGCAGGGAGGGCGCGCAAAGTGGGTAGTCGGAACGCGGGGCGGGGCCCAGGCGATGGAGTAAGACGGCCCTCCAGTCCATGGCTTGCTACAAGAGGCGGGGAGTGGCACACCCCCACGGCGAATCACTGTAGGAGCCAATGGCCGGTTTGCACGGCGGTTGAGCGGACTCCTCCGCTTTCCGCCTCCGAGATAGGCCTGAGTCCCAATTCGTTCAAGGGCGGGTATAGTGGAAGTTCGCATTCCAGCGAATGACACAGATATGGCAATCCTGAACAAATACAGCTCTCGAATTACGCAACCGAAGTCCCAGGGGGCATCGCAAGCGATGCTCTACGCGACGGGTATGGACCAGGCGGACATGGAGAAGCCCCAGGTGGGCATCTCGAGTGTGTGGTACGAGGGGAACCCGTGCAACATGCACCTGTTGGACCTGGCGGCGAAGGTGAAGGAAGGCGTGCAGGCGGCCGGCCTGGTGGGGCTGCGGTTCAACACGATCGGCGTGAGCGACGGGATCGCGATGGGCACGGACGGGATGAGCTATTCGCTGCAATCGCGCGATCTCATCGCGGATTCGATCGAGACGGTGATGGGCGCGCAGTGGTACGACGCGAACATCTCGCTGCCGGGCTGCGACAAGAACATGCCGGGCTGCATCATGGCGATGGCGCGGCTGAACCGTCCGTCGATCATGGTGTACGGCGGGACGATCCGCGCGGGCTGCATGGGCGACAAGAAGCTGGACGTGGTGTCGGCGTTCCAGAGCTATGGCGAGTACATATCGGGCAATATCGACGAGGCGACGCGGTCAGAGATCGTTCGGCATTCGTGCCCTGGGGCGGGCGCATGCGGCGGGATGTATACGGCGAACACGATGGCGTCCGCGATCGAGACGCTGGGCTTGTCATTGCCGTATAGTTCTTCGACGCCAGCGGAAGATGCGCTCAAGCTCGAGGAGTGTTTCCGCACTGGCGAGGCGATCAAGAAACTGCTGGAGATGGACCTGAAGCCGCGCGACATTCTGACGCGGGAAGCCTTCGAGAACGCGATGGTGGTGGTGTCGGTGCTGGGCGGTTCGACGAATGCGGTGTTGCACCTCATCGCGATCGCGCGCTCGGTGGGCGTGACGCTGACGATCGACGACTTCCAGAAGGTGAGCGACCGCACGCCGCTGCTGGCCGATTTCAAGCCGAGCGGGAAGTACGTGATGGAAGATCTGCACGAGATTGGCGGGCTGCCGGCGGTGCAGAAGATGCTGCTCGCGGAAGGGCTGATCAGCGGCGACTGCATGACGGTGACGGGTAAGACGCTGCGAGAGAACCTGGAGAGCCTGCCGGGACTCAAGGAGGGACAGGAGATCGTCCATTCGTTACGCGATCCGATCAAAGCGTCGGGTCACATCCAAATTCTCAAGGGCAACCTGGCGCCCGAAGGCGCGGTGGCGAAGATCACGGGCAAGGAAGGGCTGCGCTTCTCGGGTCCGGCGCGCGTATACGACTCGGAAGAGGACATGCTGCACGGGTTGGAGAACAAGGAGATCGGCAAGGGCGACGTGATCGTGATCCGGTACGAAGGGCCGAAGGGCGGACCGGGAATGCCGGAAATGCTGACGCCGACGTCGGCGATCATGGGCGCTGGCCTGGGCAAGGACGTTGCGCTGATGACGGACGGACGATTTTCGGGCGGATCACACGGGTTTATTGTGGGCCACGTGACGCCGGAGGCGCAGGAGGGCGGGCCCATCGCGCTGGTGCGGAGCGGGGAGCGGATCACAATCGACGCGGAGAAGAACGAGATTTCAGTGGACGTGCCCGAGGCGGAGATGCAGCGGCGGCGAGCGGAGTGGAAGATGCCGCCCTACAAGGCGACGCGAGGGACGCTGGCGAAGTACATCCGCCTTGTGAAGAGCGCGAGCGAAGGCTGCGTTACGGATGAATAGCTGGATCAGCAGTTTGCCGCGCTTTCCATGCCGGCAGCCACGGGATCGGTCGGGCCGGGCACAGGAGTCGAAACAGTGAGCTTGGTTCCCCAGACAATCTGACCACTTCGTGTACCCTCTTGATGAACCGACTCTTGTGGCCCACCACGACCGTCGCCGGCGTCGCAGCGTGTACCCGCACTTAGGTCGCGTTGTATCGGGGCGAACGCTCTGGGGTCGAGTAGATTTCCGGGGGGACTTTGCCGGCTGCTTCCCACGGCCCGCCCGCCATGATCGAGACGAACCCCGTTGCCTGGAAGCACAGGTAATAGGGATTCCCCACACGGAACAGCGCGCTCTGCGTGTTCTTCGCGCACGCAATGATCATGCCGTCGATCGGTACAAACTCAGGACTCCCGGCTTACTCCACAACCGCTTTAGCCAGCTTCCGGTCAATCTCGAGTGTGCGTCGAATGGCGACAAGCCGCACCGCGTCCTCCGCTTCTCTTGCTCCCGGATGGTAGCGTGAGCGCATTACGGAAGCGAAGCCTTGCCCTGATGCATAACGACCGGGAGATGGTCACGTTGGCGCCGCTGGCTGTCGAGTATTGGCCGGGAAGATCCCGTGGCGGACACTCAATCGTCCTGCCTTCGTCCAATCTGAAGGAGTGGCGGCAGCAGGATAGGCTTTCGCCATGACTCGATGCTCCCGGAGCAAGTAGTCCGGTACCGGCCGGCGGAGGCGTGTATGCACAGGCCAGGCTCAAGGCTATGCCGCAATCCGCCGAGCGTCGAAGACACTGTTCGCGAATGGGAATGCCGGTCAAGCAACCAGACAGCGAGCGCTCCGAGATCCAACTCTGTCGTCCATCGGAGGACTACGACCGCAGTCAGCGCGCTGAGCGAGGCTCGGTGGCATCAGGCAGGCGGTGGCAGGCGACCACCTCGACCCTGCTCGGCGATCCGGCCATGGTCCGGACTTGCAGCAGGAACTGGAAGTGACGCAGGGGGCCGGAAGGATCGATTCCATGATTTCGCAGCGTACGGGCAAACTCGCCCGTATTGGCCACCAGCTGGCCGGCCGCCTCCGTGCTTTCAGCGCTGGTGCCAGCCACCAGCAAAACCATTCCGGCCTGGTTGGGGTTCCCCACCAGCGATATCATCGCGAAGGCGTGTCCAGTGTCCCACCCTTTGGCTGTGGGCACGTACCGCGGCAGTTCGCCAGGTTGAATGCGCTTATTTCGAATGATCTCCCGGTTGGTCTCCGGATCGTGGACGAAGTCGAAGTCCAGTTGGTCCTCAAACAGTGAGTTCCAAGGGTTGGAGCGCGGGCTGCCGAGAATGATGAAATCGTCATCGGTCGCAAAGGAGCCTATCTGCAGACTGCGGGCGGGGCTGAGTTTCAGCCGCGCCGGGCTGCCGCTGGCGAGCCGGGATACGGCCAGGGCGATGTTCACATCGACCGCAGCCACGTTGACTCCCCGCAGCAAACTCAGGGCTCGCCGCATGTCGCCGCCAAACGACTCCGGATTGGACAGGTAGCGCCGATTCGCATAGTCAGAGAGCGAGATCCGAGAACCGGTGAGATTCTGGATCGCAGAGACATCCACGTCGGCGAGGACAAGCTGGATCTGGTGGTCACGCTGCAAAAGCGCGGACCACGGGAGGACCTGAAGCGGGGTGAGGCGCTCCGGTGTGCGATGACGCTGCCAGACCAACCGGGCAGAGATCACGGCGGCCACGACCAGCAGGGCCGCCAATACGGCACGCCGCCACCTGTTTTGGCTCAAGGTTGGGGCAGGCGCCGGCGGAAGTGACTCCTGTCCGACCAGGGTACTGAAATGCGGGGTGTAGGAACCCGAGGGGATCTCGATGCGGACGGCTGAGGGGGTCTCGGAGTAAAACTGATGCAGCCGTTTGCGGACGTCGGAAGCCGTCACCCGGACGATCGCATCTTGTCCCGTGTCGTAGGAGGGGTCGCGCCCGAACAGCTCCACACCTAAATTTCTTTCCTTGAGTTCGTCCCCCTGCCCGGCCAGAGCCTTCTCAACGATGTGCTCCAGGAACTGCTGGCCTCGCCGGCTCCCCTTGAATGCTGGGCTCTCCACCAACTCGCGCAGATGAAGACGCAAAGCCGGCATCGCGGCGACGATCTCAGAGGACATTCCTGCCCCTCTGTCCATCAATATTCCCACCCGCGCACAGAATACCACGGCGTAGGTACCGTTAGAAACGCGGGCGAGGCTCGGACCTTTTGCTCTCAAATAGATAGCGCCCGTTAGCATTCCGCCCTAACGTTGAACTGGCGGACGATTCCGTCTAGTTTCGAGTAGTGGTGGAATCCAAGGGGCCGCCGTGGTCCCTTGCTGAGAAAGAGGTTTGTCATGACAGAAGTACTGAGGCTGCTCATCCGCACGATGAGCATCGTGGTCGTGTTCACCCTGGTCTGTTTCGGTCAAGTGGAGCGGGGCGGAATCTCCGGCGTGGTTCTCGATCCAACGGGCGCCTCGATGGTGAAGGTCAGGGTGAGCGCCACAAACCAGGCCACGGGGACGGTTTCGCGAGTGGAAACCACGGCCGATGGTTACTACAAGATCCCGTATCTTCCGGCAGGCAGGTACAACATGGTGATGGAGAGCGAAGGGTTCTCCACCCACCGAGTTGCAGACGTCCCCGTGCTGGTGGGCCAGATCACGACCATCGATGTCTCGCTGAAACCCGGCACGCTGCAACAGGAAATCTCGGTGTCAGCCAACGCCCTGGCGGTGGAGCAGGTGAGCTCGTCGCTGGGCTACGTCACCAGCGCCAAGCAGATTATCGAACTCCCCACAGGACGCAGTCCGTACTCCCTGCTCACGCTTTCTCCCGGCGTTATCGCTACGGGGAACGCGGGCACCGGACCGATCGTCAGCGGCGGACGGTCCAACACCTCGGCCATCCTGTTTGACGGTCAGGACACTCGCAACAACTCGACCCTGGACAATGCCTACACGCCCCCGCAGGAGGCCGTGGCGGAAGTTCGGTTCATCACCAACAGCTTTTCGGCCGAGTACGGGCGTTCAGCTGGCGGGGTGGTGGTGGCGGCAGGGCGCTCTGGAGGCAACCAGTTCCACGGCAGCGCCTATGACTACCTGCGCAACGACAAGCTGAACGCCAACTCCTGGGCCAACAACCGGAACAATGTGAGGCGGGGCCGGCAGCGCCGCAACGACTATGGGTTCACGATTTCGGGCCCAGTGACGCTACCGAAGATCTATGACGGCCGCAATAAGACATTCTTCTTTTTCAACTGGGAACAGAATAACGACCACGGTGTGAGCACCCCGACCGCCAACGTGCCGACGGCACTGCAAAAGAGCGGCGACTTTTCCCAGACGCTGACCAGCGCCGGGGCCGTCATCCGCATCTTCGATCCGCTCACCACGGTGGCGGACCCCTCGCAGCGCAGTGGCTACGGCCGTCTGCCGTTTGCCGGCAACCTGCTGCCGGCCAGCCGCATGGATCCGATCATGAAGAAGATCCTCGGTTACTACCCGGAGCCGACCTTGCCCGTTTCGCCCACGGTCAGCGTGAACTGGTCGCAGAACTTCGCCAACATCGTGAAGACCACCAGATGGTTTGTACGCGGCGATCAGAATTTCGGAGAAAAGAACAGGCTCTTCGTCCGCTTTGGCCATGAGAATACCCCGCGCACAAGCCCATACACCAACATCGCCTTCCCTGGAGAGGGCACCAATGGCGGCGGGAACCAGAGATCTATCGGCCACACCGCGGCCATTAGCGACACACACACGTTTTCACCGAACATGATCGGCGAATTCCGCGCCGGATACACGCGCAGAGTCATTCAGCTGACCCCGCTCAGCGTCGGGTTCGACATCACGACGCTGGGCTTGCCGCAATATCTGAAGGCCGCCTCTGGCGACGCCCTCTTCCCACGGTTTAACGTCACCGACTTTACCGCCATCGGCCCGGACCGTGCCTCGCACAACGTGGACGCCGAGACAACGCCCCAATTCCAGGCCCACCTCACGTGGCTGAAGGGCTCGCATGCCATCAAAACGGGGTATGACGCACTGATCTGCTCGTTCAACACGTTCCGTCCGGATTATCCATCGGGACTGTTCGGGTTTGGGCGGGCCTTCACGCAGGGGCCTGACCCCGCCACGGCGTCGGCCACCGCCGGCTATGGCCTGGCCAGCGCGATGTTGGGCATCCCCGACACCGGCCAGTTCACCATCGGCCCGTCGCTGGCGTTGTTGCAGCCAAGCAACAACTTCTATCTCCAGGACGACTGGAAAATACGCCGCAACCTCACCCTCAACCTCGGACTTCGCTTTGAATACCAGACGCCCTTCAAGGAGCGCTACAACCAACTCGCTTACTTCGATCCGGCGGGCATTGAGCCGGTCACCGGGCGAACCGGCGTGCTCACGATGACGAGCGCCAGTCACCGCTATCCGAGCAATCCGAACTACAACTGGGCGCCGCGCATCGGGCTGGCCTGGACGTTTCTGCCACAGACCGTCTTCCGTGCCGGCTATGGCATTTTCTACGCCCCCGGCAGCGGCGGCGTTGGATCGAGTCCGGGCGACCTCGGCAGCGGCTCGTCGGTTTCCACCAGTGTCTTCTTTGGCCAACCGCCGGCGGCGCCCAATACGCCCATTCCCGGATCGTCGCTGGCCAATCCGTTCGTCACAGGGTTGCGGCCCTATCCGAACTCGCTGGTGGGCAGCGGCATCAACGCCATCTGGCCGGAGTGGCCCACGCCGACCAACTACATGTGGAACGCTAACTTGCAGCGGAGCATCGGCTCCAACTTCCTGGTGGAAGCGGCCTACATCGGCAGCCGCGGTCTGCGCATCTGGAACAACTACAACCGCAATGCCACCTTCCCGCAGTTCCTCTCCCTGGGTTCGCAGTTGAATAGCCTGGTGCCCAACCCCTTCTTCGGCAAGATCTCGATCGGAACCATGAGTACGGCCACGGTGCGCCAGGGCCTGCTGCTGACGCCGTATCAGCAGTACGCCGGAAACGTCGGGCAGATTCGAGCCTCGGTCGGCGATTCCGCCTACCATGCGTTTACTCTCCGCGCCGAACGGTCGTTCTCGAAAGGCCTGATGTTCCAGGTTTCGTTCACTGGCGCGAAGTTGATCGATAACGTCAATGAGCGCTTCCTGGGGGGAGCTAATTTCATCAACCCTTACAACCTGGCACTCTCGCGCTCACTCTCCGCCGCCGACATCAACCGGCGCCTGGTGGCCAACTGGGTCTATGAGCTTCCCTTCGGCCATGGCAAGAACTTTCTGTCCAACGGCATCCTCGGCAAGATCGTGGGCAACTGGCAGAGCAGCGGTATTCTCTCCGCTCAGACGGGCGCCCCCATCGCCATCTCGGCGGCCTGCACCATGCCCGGAGTCTCCGGCCTCGGCTGCTACGCTGACCGCGCCAAGAATGCCAGCCTTCCCGACGGCCAACAGAGCATGGACCGGTGGTTCGACACCACCGCCTACGCAAACCCCGGCCCCTACTCGTTCGGCAGCGGCTCACGCACCGAACCGAACCTGCGCAATCCGGGCTCGTTCAGCTTCGACACGGTTTTCAGCCGCTGGCAACCGATCCGGGAGCGGTTGAGGCTGCAGTTCCGCGCCGAGTTCTACAATCTGCTGAACCACCCGAATTTGGGCGGCCCCAGCACCGGCATTACGTCTTCCACCTTCGGCGTCATCACGTCGAAGGCCGGCAACCGGACGATGGTGATGGCCCTGAGGCTGGAGTTCTAGCCGCCGCAGGGGGCACATCATGCAGAAACGCATCCTCCTCGTTCCTTTGCTCGCGTTCGGCGTGCTGTTTGCCGCCGCTCCGGGCGATCCCGACCCGAAGACACTCGACAAGAAGGTGTTGCTCGGCTACCAGGGCTGGTTCAATTGCGCCGGCGATGGCGCTCCGGAAAACAACTGGCGCAGTTGGGCCCGTGGCGTTCCGGCGCCGGAGACCCTTACGGTCGACATGTATCCCGACCTCAGTGAATTCGGTCGCGATGAACTCTGTGCTGTTCCGGGTATGACGATCGCGGGTAAGCCAGCCTACCTCTATTCGGCCTGGAACCCCAAGGTGGTGGCCCGCCACTTCCAATGGATGAAGGAGTATGGCCTGGACGGCGTGCTCATGCAGCGCTTCGTCACGACCATCGCCCGCAAGCGAGCCTCCGGCGACGTTGTGCTGAAGAATGTCCTGGCCGCCGCCGCGGCAAGCGGTCGTCTTATCGCCATCGAGTACGACGTCACCGGCTCAAACCTCGCCACCTTCGTCGACGTGATGAAGGAGGACTGGAAGTACCTCGTTGACGAATTGAAGATCACCGCGCACGCGAGCTACCTGCACCACAAAGGCAAGCCCGTGCTTTCCATCTGGGGCCCGGGACTGCATGAGGACCGCCATGTTCCGCACGACCCAGCCGTGGCACACCAGATGATCGAGTGGTTTCGCACCGGCGCTCCAGCAGCGTACCAGGTCACCTATATGGGAGGCACGCCATCCCGCTGGCGGACCCTCACCAACGACGCCCGCCCCGACCCTGGCTGGGCCGATGCCTACCGCGCTATGGATGTGGTGCAGCCGTGGATCGTCGGCCGGTATCGCGACGCCGCTGGTGTGGACCGCTGGAAGGAGGACATGATCGTCCCTGATCTTGCGCTCGCCGCGAAGAACAAGCAGATTTACATGCCGGTGATTTTTCCCGGCTTCTCCTGGAACAACCTGAAACGCGAGGCCCCGAAAAACGCAATTCCCCGCAATCGCGGTGAGTTCCTTTGGCGCCAGGCGTATAACGCCAAAGTGTCAGGCGCCACCGTGCTCAAGATCGCCATGTTTGATGAGGTGAATGAGGGCACGGCCCTGTTCAAGATCGCCGCTCGCCGCCAGGACGCCCCGGACCAGGGCTACTGGCTGACCCTCGACGCGGATGGGGCCGCCTTGCCTAGCGACTGGTATCTGCGGCTGGCGGGAGAAATCACGCGTATGTTCCATGGCGAGATTCCGCCCGACCCCAAGCTGCCCGAAGGGCCAGGCCCACCCTGGAGGGCGCCCGCGCGCCGATAACGCAAAGAAGATGCCGCGAGCCCTCTCAGTCCTGCTGTTGGCGGTGGCTGCCAACTGCGCGCAAAACCCTGATCCGTCGACTCTCGAGGGAAAAGTCGTGCTTGGCTACCAGGGTTGGTTCCGCTGTCCGGGCGGCGGCGCCATGGGCACGAACTGGAGCCATTGGTCGAACGGAACGCCAACGCCGGCCAGCATCGTGGTCGACATGTATCCAGATCTGCGCGAATTCGAACCCGCCGAGACCTGCACCGTGCCAGGAATGACCAGCGGTGGGAATCCTGTCTCGTTATTCAGCTCCGGCAACAGCACCACGGTGGACCGGCATTTCCACTGGATGCGGCAGTACGGCATCGACGGCGTGCTGGTGCAGCGCTTTGTCACCGACATCGCCCGCAACCGCCAGGCCGGCGACGTCGTGCTTAGGAACGTGATGGCCGCGGCGCGCCGCCATCGACGCGTGTTCGCCATCGAGTACGACATCAGCGGCGCCGCAGCGGCGACGCTCCTCTCCGCGCTGCAGGAGGACTGGAAGTACCTCGTCGAAGCCCTCGCCGTGACAGAGCATCCTGGTTACCTGCGCCACAACGGCAAGCCCTTACTCGCGGTGTGGGGCATCGGGCTCAACGACGCTAAGCACCCGCCCAACGACCCGGAAGCCGCGCTGCAAATCGTCCAATGGTTCCGTGGCGAGGCGCAGGTGAGCTATCTGGGCGGCACTCCAGCCTATTGGCGCACATTGTCGAACGATGCGGCCACCGACTCACGATGGAGCAGCGTCTACCAAGCGATGGACGGAATTCAGCCGTGGACCGTAGGGCGGTACAGCACGCAGGCCGCCGCCGACCGCTGGAAAGTGGAGCGCATCGAGCCGGACCTGGCTGTGACAGGTCAGCGCGGGCAGGCGTACATGCCCGTCATCTTTCCTGGATTTTCTTGGTACAACCTGAACCGCACCGCGCCGCAAAACCAGATCCCGCGCAACCGCGGTGAGTTTCTATGGCGGCAGGCATACAACGCCAGGACAGCGGGCGCGCGGATGCTGAAAATCGCCATGTTCGACGAAGTGAACGAGAGCACGGCCATGTTCAAGCTGGCATCACGCCGCGCCGACGCCCCAGACCAGGGCTATTGGCTGACCCTGGATGCCGACGGGTTCACGTTGCCAAGCGACTGGTACTTGCGGCTGGCGGGAGAAATTACGCGCATGTTTCGCGAGCAGACGCCGCCCGCCGCTGCACTCCCTTCCGACCCCGGCCCGCCCTTCGCCGGCGCCGCCCCGCTGGTGGCGGTCAACGGGGCCAGTTTCAGCGGCCAGGTGGTGGCGGCCGGATCGCTCGCCACGCTCTACGGCGAAGGACTGAGCGCGGAAGCTGGCGCCTCGCAATCCAGTCTGACGCTGATCGATGCGAGCGGCGCGGGACACACCCCTGTGGTCCTCTATGCGTCAGGAAATCAGTTGAACATTGTAGTTCCGGCGGACATTGTTTCCGGGCCGGCGACACTCGTGGCTGAGCGAGGTGAGGGTACGCTCGCCTACGGGCGAGTCAACATCCAACTGGTGGCCCCCGGGATTTTCTCCGCAGGCTCAGGCGGGCGGGGACCGGCGGCTGCCTTGGTGCGCGTGGTACGGCCGGACGGCACGCAGGAGTCGCACCTTGCCGCCGAATGCAAAGCGGACGGCGAATGCCGGGCGATCCCAATCGCGCTCGGACCCGAGGGTAGCGTGGCAGTTCTGGAACTGTATGGGACAGGCATTCGCGGGCGCAGCGCACTGCACGGTGTGACCTGCACGATTGGCGACACGGCTGTGCCGGTGCTCTACGCCGGAGCACAGGGCGGCTTCACGGGACTGGATCAGGTGAACGTGCAACTGCCGCGAAGCCTGAGTGACAGCGGGTTGCTGAACGTGCAATTGTCCGTTGATGGCCTCGCCGCAAACCCCGTTCAGGTGAGCATCCGTTAGCGACCCGTGGAGAATGACCTGCGAAGCATCCTGACGTTGTCGGTGGAACCCAGCCAGCTGCAGGCCCGTGGCCGTCGCGTGCCGGGCGGTCTGGGAGTTCCATGTCCGCCGGCCGCCTTGCAGTGACTCCACGAATCGGACGCCTTGAGACTCGGCCTTCGCGCCAACGACAGGGGCTAAACAAGCCGATGGTAGGTTGACGACCACATGCGCTCTCCGCTCAGCGACGCAGATGACGGCAGCGCCGTGTTCTACGACACTAAGGTGCTTTTGGCCAGGGCGTAGCGCGGTGACCGCCGCACGCATGCGCCGGAATCAGACGATCCGCAGCGCACCGCCAATGTTTATTTGACGCTCGCGCGTGAAGGTGAGGGGGGTGGTAACCCCCTCACCCGTCGGCGTTGCGATGCTGAAGCTCAAATAACCGGCACCGCCTAATCCCAGTGCCGCCGAACAGGGGGCGTTCTGCACAAAGAGCGTTGTGTTTAACGCGCGCGCCATCCTCGTGGCCGTCTCGACGTTGCGCGTGTGAATCAGTGCTGTGTGGCGGTGTCCGTGCTCGGCTCTGAGCGCCGCGCGGATGCCATCCTCCACATCGCGTACCCGCACCACCGGCACGAACGGCATCATCTGCTCCTCCTGCACGAACGGGTGCTCTTCGTTCGTTTCGCCGAACAGCAGCGGAGTCCCTTGCGGCACGGAAATGCCCGCCGCGGCTGCCAGCAGCGCGACATCCTTGCCGATCAAGTCCTTCTTCAGGTGCGCTGCGCCGTGGGCGCCGCCGCTGCCGTCGAACTGAAAGGCCGCCTGCGTGAGCCGCTCAATCGCGGCCGCGTCCAGTCGCCAGGCACCCGCCCGCTGCATGGCGCTGAGAAACGCATCGGCGGCCGTCGCCACCACGAATACCTCCTTCTCGCCAATGCACAAAAGGTTGTTGTCGAACGAAGCGCCTGTGATGATCGCAGCCGCCGCCGCATCCAGATCCGCCGTCTCATCCACCAGCACCGGCGGATTGCCCGGCCCGGCGGCAATCACGCGCTTACCGTGCTTCATGGCCGCCTTCACAACAGCGGGACCGCCCGTGACGCAGAGCAACGCCACGCCGGGATGCCGGAACAACTCCTCAGCCGAACGAAGGCTCGGCTGGCTCACCGTGGTGATTGCGTTCCCCACGCCAACCGATTTCCGGATCTCACCGTTCATGATGGCCAGCGCGTGCGCCGCCACGCGCGAGCCGGCCGGATGCGGGCTGAACACCGCCGTGTTGCCCGAAGCCAGTACGTTGATCGCGTTGCTCGCCATCGTCGGGACCGAGTGTGTGGCAGGAGTCACCATGCCAATTACGCCCCAGGGCGCGTGCTCGATGAGGCAGGCCCCGCTCGTATCGCTCCGCGCCTCACTTCGCATCGCCTCGGTACCCAGCACATGCCGGACCGCCTGCAACTTTTCGATCTTGTGATCGAGACGTCCCAAGCCCGTTTCCGCCAGTTCCCTCCGCGCCCAATCAGCGGCGTGCTCCGCGCACAGCCCACGAATGATCGAAATCATCCGTGCCCGTTCGTCCAGGCTCATCGCGGCGACTCTCTGCTGCGCCACCACGGCCGCCGCTACGGCCTCATCCACGGTCGCGAACACGCCTTCGCCGCTCGGCGCTGCCGATCCCGGATGAGATCCGATCCGGCCGTGCGCCTTCCACTGGGAAAGCAACTGGTCAACAATTTCAGCGGTGCCGTGGCGTTGGGTAGACATGTCGTGAACTCCGGGTCTATTCGCAGTGTATCGTCCCAGGGCCAATAAAAAGCAGGCGATTTCACTCCGGATCTCCACAAGCGCCGGACTTTCCTCGCTCGTGACCGAATCGCGCTTGACGGGATTCGGTAATTCTATTATTATCGAAATATGGAGGGAGTGGATCAGCAACCGAGTTCCCGCCTGGCTGCCGCGGGCGCCGAGCCAAGGCTGAGTATTCTGCGCCTGTTGCTCGCGGTCCAGGGCGAGCAGCAATTCTTTCGGCGTTCCGCCATCAGCGAGGCCCTGAGCCAACGGCTCGCCGGTCTGATGCCGAATGCTGCACCCAGAACCACGTCGTCGACACCGCCAGCATTCCCGCTGCCGCCGGCACAAAAGCAATAGCAACACTGAGGACGATTCGATGAACCCCGCTGATGTGAACGAAATCGTGAAAGATGTGAAGGAAATCGTGAGAGAGAAGTATGGAGCGGCTGCCACCCGCGTGAAGTCCGGCGGCAGTGGCTGCTGCAGCGCCGCCAGCACGTTCGGAGCCGACGATCCGATCACCCGTCACCTTTACGGAACGGACGAGTCCGCTTTCGTTCCCGAAGAGGCCGTTCTCGCCTCCCTGGGCTGCGGCAACCCCACGGCGCTGGCGCAACTCAGCCCCGGCGAAGTTGTGTTGGATCTCGGCTCCGGCGGCGGCATCGACGTGCTGCTGTCGGCCAAGCGTGTCGGGCCCACCGGCAAGGCATTTGGGCTCGATATGACCGACGAGATGCTCGCTCTCGCGCGCGAGAACCAGCAGAAGTCCGGCTTGGAGAACGTCGAGTTCCTCAAAGGTGAAATCGAACACATCCCGCTGCCCGACAATACCGTCGATGTGATCATCTCCAACTGCGTGATCAACCTCTCGGCCGACAAGGACAGCGTGCTGCGCGACGCCTTCCGCGTTCTTAAGCCAGGCGGCCGCTTCGCCGTTTCCGACATCGTCGTGCGCGGAGATGTGCCGGCCGAGATTCGCAAGAACGTCGAGCTGTGGATCGGCTGCATCGCCGGAGCGCTTGAGGAATCCGAGTATCGCAACAAACTCGCGGCGGCGGGCTTTGAAGAGATCGGTGTGGAGCCGACGCGCGTCTATCGGGCCGAAGACGCCAAGGAGTTTCTCAAGGCCGCGGGCATGGATGCGGACGCCATCGCGGCGCAGGTGGACGAGAAGTTCGCCAGCGCGTTCATCCGCGCCAGGAAGCCCGTGACTGCAGCTCAGTCCGTGAAGGACGCCAGGCCGGCCGCAAGAGTCCAGGTCTACGATCCAGCCATGTGCTGCGCCACCGGCGTCTGCGGTCCGGCGGTCGACCCCAGGCTTCCCAAGTTCGCCGCCGACCTCGACTGGCTCACAAGTCAAGGAGCCATTGTTGAGCGGTTCAATTTGGCCCAACAGCCGCAAGCCTTCGCCGCCAACACTACCGTAAAGGAAGCGCTCGCCACCAGCGGCACCGAGTGCCTTCCGCTGATTCTCGTGAACGGCAGCGTGGTGAGCAAGGGCATCTACCCGGAGCGTCACGATCTTGCGAAATGGGCCGGCCTGGACGCCGCGCTCCCCAAGTCCATTTACAGTGAAGCCGTGGCCGAACTCGTTGCCATCGGCGCCGCCATCGCGTCGAACTGCGAGCCGTGTTTCAAGTTCCACTTTGACCGAGCCCGAATACTCGGCGTCTCGAAAGCGGACATAGCCCTGGCCGTGAAAACCGCGCAGACAGTGAAGGACGCATCGTCGCGAGCCATCTCCGAACTCGCCGAGCGCCTCCTCCATGGGCGTGGTGTGGGTGCGAGTCTGCCCGTGCTCGGCGGAGGGGCCGTATCTTCAGCCGGCCCCGCACCCGCAAAGGGAGGCTGCTGCTCATGACCGGCGACACGCGGTTCCTCACCGCCCCGACGCGCGTGCTGCTCTTCACGGGCAAGGGCGGCGTCGGCAAGACCTCCCTGGCCTGCGCCACGGCGGCAACGCTGGCCGATCAAGGCAAGCGCGTGCTGCTGGTCAGCACCGACCCGGCCTCCAACCTCGACGAGGTCCTGGAAACCAACCTAACCTCCGCGCCCTTGCCGGTCGCCGGCGCCGCACATCTCTTCGCGCTCAACATCGACCCCGAGCGCGCCGCCGCCGCCTACCGCGAACGCGTCGTTGGCCCCTACCGCGGCATCCTCCCGGAAGCCGCCCTGCGCAGCATGGAGGAGCAACTTTCCGGCGCCTGCACCGTTGAGATCGCTGCCTTCGATGAGTTCACCAAACTGCTCGGCGATCCCGCCGCCACCGCCGGCTACGATCACGTCATTTTCGACACCGCGCCCACGGGCCACACTCTGCGCCTGCTCAAACTGCCCGGCGCGTGGACCGAGTTCATGGCCACGAACACAACAGGCACCTCCTGCCTCGGCCCACTCGCGGGCCTTCAGGAACAGCGCGCTCTGTATGAGAGCAGCCTGCGCACGCTCGCTGATCCCGCCTCCACCACCATCGTGCTCGTCAGCCGCCCCGACGCCGCGGCCCTGTCGGAAGCGGAGCGCACACGCGGCGAACTCCTCGAAGCCGGTCTGTCCAACCTCGTGTTCGCCCTCAACGGTGTGTTTGCCTCCAGCGGCAACGCCGACCCGGCAGCGCAAGCCCTGGAAATGCGCGGCCGCGAAGCGCTCTCCACCATGGCCGGTGGTTTGTCGCGGTTGCCCAGGGCTGAGGTGCCGCTGTTGCCGTTCGCGCCCATCGGCATCGGCCCGCTGCGCCGCGTATTTGCGCCGCCTGAAGAGCGCCCTGCCGAAGCGCCCCCGGAAACCCACGCCGCACACACTCTGCCCGCCCTCATGCACTTGATCGATGAGCTGGAGCGATCAGGACGCGGCGTCATCATGACCATGGGCAAAGGCGGCGTCGGCAAAACAACCGTTGCCGCCGCCATCGCCGTCGAACTCGCTCATCGCGGTCATCCCGTCCACATCAGCACTACCGATCCCGCCGCCCACGTTGTGTCCACGCTCGGCGGCGACATCCCCAACCTGCGCGTCAGCCGCATCGATCCGGCGTTGGAAACTCGCCGCTACACCGAGGAGGTCCTCGCCAAGGCCGGCGCCGGCTTGGACGAGCAGGGCAAGGCGCTGCTCACCGAGGATCTGCGCTCACCCTGCACCGAAGAGATCGCCGTGTTCCGCGCATTCGCGCAGATTGTCGAAGAAGGCCAGAACGGATTCGTCGTGCTCGACACAGCCCCCACCGGCCACACCCTTCTTCTGCTCGACGCAGCCGAGGCCTACCATCGCGAAGTGGCCCGCACCGTGAGCGATATGCCGGAAGCCGTCCGCTCTCTGCTGCCAAGGTTGCGCGACCCCGCCTTCACGCGCGTCATCCTCGTCACCCTGCCCGAAGCGACTCCCGTCCATGAAGCCGCACGACTGCAAGCCGACCTCCTCCGCGCCGGCATCCACCCCTTCGCCTGGGTGGTGAACCAGAGCTTCTCCACAAACGGCTTCACCAGCCCCGCGCTCATCCAACGTGGCCAGCGCGAACTTCCTTACATCGCCGAGGTTCAGGAACGGCACGCCGCGCGTGTCTCGCTCATCCCCTGGACGGCCAAAGCCCCCACCGGCCACAGTGGGCTTCGTGCCTTGGTCAGGAGTAAATCATGATCACGCAATCCTCTGCTCCAGCGGCGCCGGCCAAGCGGTTGAACCTGTTCGAGCGCTACCTCAGCCTGTGGGTCGGCCTGTGCATGGTTGCCGGAATCGCTCTCGGCAAGCTGCTCCCCTCACTCGTCGACGGCCTGCGCCGCATGGAGTTCGGTGAATCCAGCCAGATCAACGTACCGATCGCAATTCTCATCTGGTTGATGATCATCCCCATGATGATGAAGGTGGACTTCGCCGCCATCCGCGGCATCGGCAAACGTCCTCGTGGTCTGTTCGTCACCTTGTTCGTGAACTGGATGGTCAAACCATTCTCGATGGCATTCTTCGCCTGGCTTTTCTTCCGGCACGTGTTTGCCCCATGGATCGCGCCCGCCGACGCTGATCAGTACATCGCCGGTGCAATCATCCTGGCCGCGGCCCCCTGCACGGCCATGGTGTTCGTGTGGAGTTACCTCACCGATGGCGATCCGGCCTACACGCTCGTGCAGGTCTCCGTGAACGACCTGATCATGCTCGTCCTATTCGCGCCCATCGTCCGATATCTGGTCAGCGGCGCATCTTCTCTCGAGGTCCCGTTTCACGTTCTGCTCTACTCCGTCGCCATTTTTATCGTTATCCCGCTAGTCATCGGAGTCCTGGCGCGGCACTGGTTCATCGGGCGCAATGGGTCCGTCTGGTTTGAACAGCAGTTGTTACCCCGCTTCGCCCCGGTCAGCATGACCGCACTGTTGGCCACGTTGGTTCTCATCTTCGCCTTCCAGGCCGACAACATCACCGGGAAGTTCCTGCACGTTGTGCTGATTGCCGCCCCGATTCTGATCCAGGTGTATTTCAACTCCTCGTTGACCTATGGGCTGATGCGCTTGCTTCGCGTGGAGTACGCCGTCGCTGCCCCCGGCGCCTTGATCGGCGCGAGTAACTTCTTCGAACTCGCCGTCGCAACCGCCATCGCCCTGTTCGGCCCCGGTTCGGGCGCCGCGCTGGCCACCGTGGTCGGTGTGTTGATTGAAGTACCGGTCATGCTCTCGGTGTGTCATGTATGCAACAGGACGAGGTATTGGTTCCCAATCCCAGAGCGGACATAGCGTGGGGATCAGCGCACGCGGTTGACAAGCTCACTCTTTTCTATATTCTGGAAATATAGTATTATTGCGAGAGTGCCATGGCCAAAGCAGAACCAGTTGACTCCACACGCTACGCCGACATGTTCGCGGCCATGGGCACGGAAGCCCGGTTGCGCATCATCCGGCTCCTGCTAGCGGCTAATCCCGATGGAATGGTCGTCGGCGATATCCAGGCCGAGTTAGGCATTCCTCCCTCCACACTTTCCCATCACTTGGAGAAGTTGAAGCACGAGGAACTCGTGAAGGTCGAACGCCAAGGGACCTTTCTCTGGTACCGCGCCAACACCGAAACCTTGCAGGAACTGCTCACTTTCCTCTATGCGGAATGCTGCACCCGCAACAAGGCTGTGAAGCCGGATCTGATCATCAAGTTCTGTAAGTAACTCACTCACCAGCAGGAGAGACAACTTGACTCGCACTCGCCGCAACCTGATTCTGTCCGCTCTGTCCGTTCCGCTCAGCGGCATCTCCGCGGCCGCCGCGGGCAGAGTATCCGTGCTGGTTCTGTGCACAGGGAACTCCGCCCGCAGCCAGATGACGCACGGATTCCTCCAGTCGCTCGACCCGAATGTGGAGGTGTTCTCGGCGGGCACCAATCCCGCCCCGCGCGTGAATCCGTTCGCCGTCCGGGCTATGAACGAGATCGGCATCGATATCTCTCACCACACCCCCAAACACGTGCGCCAGTACCTCGGCCAGTCCTTCAACTTCGTTGTTACGGTCTGCGACGATGCCGATAGGAACTGCCCCAACTTCGGCGGGAAGGTCGGCAGGCGGCTTCATATCGGCTTCCCTGACCCGGCCCGCGCCACTGGCTCCGACGACGAAAAACTGGCCGTCTTCCGCAAAGTGCGCGACGACATTCGCGCCCAGTTTCAGAGCTTCTACTCAACTCACATCAAGGGGTTGAAATAGGCATGTCCCAGCAGCGCGTGCTCATTCTGTGCACAGGCAACTCCGCCCGCAGCCAGATGGCCGAGGGGCTCCTCCGGTCGATGGCCGGCGACCGCTACGATGTCTGCAGCGCAGGCACCAGGCCCAGTTTCGTGCGCCCCGAAGCCATCGCCGCCCTGCGCGACCTCGGCATCGACATCACCTCCCACCGTTCCAAGTCCGTCGACGAGTTTCTCGGCTCCGCATTCGACTACGTGATCACGGTCTGCGACAACGCCCGCGAAAACTGCCCCGTGTTTCCCGCGAACACGAAGCACATCCACTGGAGTTTCGAAGATCCCGCCGCCGTGGAAGGCGATGAGGCAGCCCGTCTGGCCGCCTTCCGCGGCATCCGCGATCAGATCGCGGCCCGCTTCCGCGAGTTCCTCGAAGCCAGCCAGGGGTGAATCCACGGAGGCGCGGTACGCCTCACTGCCTCATGGCGTGGGTGGGTGTCGAAGCAGGACTGGGGCCTTCCATACGCACGCGCTCCCCTCAGTGACCGCTACTCCGGCGGCAAGACGTCGGACCTTCTCCGTCCGTCGATGAGGCCAACCCTACTCATCCGGCGACCATGCCGAGGATTCTCCGGAGCGGCACGGCCGCACAACTCGGCAAGCGTCGGGAACAGATCGACATGGTCGATCAGTTCGGAACGGCGGGTCCCCGGCCGCGCAACACGGCTGACGCCGCCACGGCAACAGCGCAGGTGGTGCGCACAGATCCTCTATGGGGCATGCTCCACCAGATTATCTCAACAGCTTTCGCTGAATGATGAAGATATCCGTTCGATGATTCGGCGCCTTGAGTTCCTTGTCGCCGGAGAGGCGGTAGCAGTTGCATCCCCACAATTGCACGCTCAAAGGCGGCGCCCGCCGACTATGTTCCTCGTCTTCGCGAAAATACCTCCGGGGCAGGCGCGGCCCCGCCACCAGCCACGCCCTGCACGGCGGCCGCTTCCAATTCATCCGCTATCACGGCACTTGGGACCTGCCGCGTTGGACGATTGGCGGCTTGCAGCTTCCCAACTGACCGCTTGCGGCAATTCGCACTAACCGCATGGCCCGAACACTTTCAAGTCCGCGGCGTTTGCTCAGGAGATGAAACGCCGTCCAGGAACCCCGATCCACCGGTGATCCATGGCGAACCCTGGCGTCTCAGCCGTAGAACTGCACGCGATGGCGATCGGCGAACCCCTTCAACCGCTCTGTCACATCGGGAAATTTCGCCGCGACATTCGTTGTCTCAAACGGGTCCGCCGCCATGTCGAAGAGCGAGATCTCGATCTTATCCTGACGGTACGTGCCCGCCATCCCGTCGTTCGCGGCTTGCACCAGCGTGCGATACGAGTGCGGAAGATGCAGCTTCCAACGCCCGTCGCCGCTGATCACGCCCTCAAAGTTGGAGCCCGTAGAGAATGCGTAATACTGGTGGCCGCTTACCGCGCCCGGCTTTCCGGCGATGAGATCCCAAACGTCACGGCCATCGATCGGGTTCTCCGGCAGCTTCGCCCCCGCCAGATGCGCGAAGGTCGGCAGTACATCGATCGAACAGAACATCCTTGTCGAAACCGATCCGCGCTTGATCTGCTTCGGGTAACGGACGATGCAGGCGCTGCGCGTGCCGCCGTCGAATCCCGTGCCCTTCGCCTCGCGGAACGGAGTCGCTCCGGCATGGTTGCCGTACGAGGTCCACGGCCCGTTGTCGGAAGTCATCAGGACGACCGTGTTGTCCTCAACGCCGGCCGATTTCAGCGACTTCATGATCTCACCCACTGACCAGTCGATCTCCATCATCACATCCGCGTACAGCCCCTTCTTCGATTTGCCCGCGAACTTCCGGCTGCAAAACAGAGGCACGTGCGGCATCGAATGAGGAACGTAGAGCAGGAAGGGATTGTCCTTGTTGCGGCGGACAAAGTCGACGGCGTGCTCCGTGTACCACGCAGTCAGCATCGGCTGATGCTCCTTCGTTACCCGCTCGATCTTAATTTCGCCGTTCTCCCAAAACTGAAGCGGATACTTGGCGTAGGCCTGCGGGTTCTGCGGATGAAATTCCCACATGTCGTTGGAGTACATCAGCCCGCACGATTCATCAAATCCTCGTGCCGGCGGACGAGTGTCGGGTTGGTCGCCAATGTGCCACTTGCCGAACACACCGGTCCTGTACCCCGCACCCTTGAGAACCTGGCCCATCGTGGCATACTTCGGGTCCAATCCCCGGGCCCGCGGCCCGTGCGCCCCAAACAGCTTCGTCCTGCACGGATAGCAGCCACTCAGCAAAGCCGAACGCGACGCCGAACAAATCGCCTGCGGCACATAGAAATTATTGAACCTGCAACCCTGCGCAGCGAGCCGCTCGACATGGGGAGTGGGGTATGGCGGCTTGCCAAACGGCCGGAAGTCGGAGTAGCCGGAATCGTCAAGGAAGATGACGACGAAATTCGGCGGCCGGTTCGCTGCTTGCGCCCGGAGTAAACCTTTTGACGCGGCTCCGGCGATGCCAAGCCCTGTTGCGGACAAGAACTCTCTGCGACTGGAACCCATGGTCCGACAGCCCTCCCTATCGATTTTTCCGACCGCAGATATCGTATCCTGCACGGCTCGAAACCGCCAGGAGTTGCGCCGGGCTCATGGACTCATTGATCCAGCGGAAGGGCATTCGCGGAGCGATGGTCACCGCTTCGCCGCTCGTTGGCATCTGGCGCGACTCATCCAGGATGAGCGACCTATCCGGAGTCTACATAGACAAATTGCTTGCGGGGCAGGCCATGTGTTTTCGTTCCGCCCTCGCGCGGCGTGATGAGCACCGGTTCGAGCTGCGCCGTGCGGTCGGCGTTCAGAAGTTAGGTCTGCGCCTCTGACAATCCACTGTCGAGCTTCGGACGTTGCCTCGCCCGGACAGCCACGGACGATCGCGATTCTTCGGCCTGCAACAACTCGACAAGAGTAACGTCGAGCGCCGCGGCTATCTTCTCCTGCGACGCGATGGAGGGCGATGCGAGTCCGTTCTCCACCTGCGAATGAAAACCGGGCGAGAACCCGGCCCTGGCGCCAGAGTCCAGACCGACAAACGCCGGTGTTCGCGAAGCTCGCGAATCAGATCGCCCAACTGATGTTCTGCGCTCACGGTGGCGCCGGCGAATTTACATGCGGAATTGCCGCGCCCGCATCGCGTTCTGCGTGTCAGGCATCCGAGAGGGTCTTCCGGACTCACAGGTGTAGCGCTGGCGGATGGACACGACAGGACCATCCCGCACGTCACGAGGCGTTGTCTGCGGCAGTTGGCGGAGGTTTTGCAATCGCTCCGCCGCCAAAGGCCATCGCCTCTCTCAGGCGAGTACCACGGCGACTAACAGGGGAGGGCCATCGATTGCACCTTCGGTCAGGGTGATTGGGCAACAAGATCAGAAACGCGAGGCGCTTGTGACCGGCCGGGTTTCGCCAGTGAGGCGGCAGCTAGAGAGCGACGTCGACGCCCATGGAGCGCGCCGTGCCCTTCACCTGCTCCATCACCTTCTCCAACTCGAACGAGTTCAGGTCCACCATCTTGATTTTGGCGATCTCTTCGATTTGCTTGAGCGTGATCTTGCCCACCTTGTTGCGGTTGGGCTCGGCCGAGCCTTTGGCCAGATTCACAGCGCGCTTGATGAGCACCGGCACCGGCGGCGTCTTGGTGATGAAGGTGAAGCTGCGGTCAGAGAAGACCGTGATCACCACGGGGATGATCAGCCCTTCCTGGTCCTTGGCCGAGGTCTTGGCGTTGAAGGCCTTGCAGAACTCCATGATGTTCACGCCCTGCGGACCAAGGGCCGTACCCACCGGAGGAGCCGGAGTGGCCTTGCCAGCCGGAATCTGGAGCTTCACCATCGCTTGGACTTTTTTCGCCATTGTTCAATTACCTCGTCAATCTTGTAGTGTCGCACCGCGAGCCGGAGCCTCAAGCGGCTGTTTAATTCAGTTTTTCCACCTGCAGGAAGTCCAGTTCGACGGGCGTGGAGCGCCCGAAGATGGTCACCAGCACCCGCAAAGTATCGCGCTCCGTGTTGACCTCGTCGACACGGCCGGAGAAATTGGCAAACGGCCCTTCTGTGATTCGAACCGTCTCGCCCTTGTCGAAGCTGAGCTTCGGGCGCGGCCGTTCGGCCGAGCTGGTTTGGCGGTAGAGCACCGAGTTGACCTCGTCGGCGGTAAGGGGCACAGGATCCTTGCCGCCGCCCACGAAGCCGGTCACCCGCGGCGTATCCTTTACGGCGTGCCACAGTGTTTCGCTCATCTGTAACTGCACCAGCACGTAGCCCGGATAGAGCAGGCGCTTGCTGGTCACTTTTTTGCCGTTGCGCATCTCCACCACCTCTTCGGTGGGAATGAGAATTTCGCCCAACTGGCCGGCGAAGCCGAAGGCATCGGCGCGCGTTTTCAGGGATTCGCGCACCTTATTTTCAAAGCCCGAATAGGTGTGGATGATGTACCAGTTCATGTCCGGGCGCTGCGCTGCGGCGGCTACCTCGGGGGAAACCGTGGGAGTAAGGGTAACGGCGGGTTGTGCAGCGTCGTCGGCGTCGGCGGCGGGAGCCTCCTCGGTCACCTCGGCGGCGGCGGTGTCTTCCGGCGGTTCGGCCGCTTCGCTCTCGGCCGGTATCTCTACCGGCTCTTCGGCGGCTACGGCTTCCGTGGATTCGCCATCATCGGGACCGAGGTATTCTTCAGGCATGGTTTCCCTCTACTTTTGGGCGAGCGTCTCATAAAGCCGCGAAACGCCGCGGCCAAGGATCAGGTCCACGCCCCAAAAATAGGCAGCGAACACGAATACGGTGAAGATCACGACGAGGGTCGTGGTTTGCACTTGGTCACGCGAGGGCCAGGTGACACGGCGCATCTCGGCCTGCAGATCCTGCGCGTACTCTTTGAGCCGCGCGGGCAAAGCCTGGATCTGCGCCAGCGGCTTGCCTTCTTCCATCGGAGCGCCTTTTGAAACTGCTTCTGCCATCGTATTTTCCAGTCTGTTGGGAAGCTGGCAGGGGCGGCAGGAATCGAACCCGCACTAGCGGTTTTGGAGACCGCCGTTCTACCGTTGAACTACGCCCCTGTTTCCTTTTCCGGAGGATGGCGGCCCGTATGGACCCACGCCACCACTCCTATTCTACTGCACGGGCTTTCTACCGCACGGGCCGGTTTACTTCACCTCGCGGTGAGCGTGATGCTTCCGGCAGAAGCGGCAATACTTCTTCAATTCCAGCCGCTCGGTCATGGTCTTCTTGTTCTTTGTCGTCGAATAGTTCCGACGCTTGCATTCCTGGCATTGCAGGGTGATGATGTCGCGGGGCATTGTTGTTTACCTCTGGAGTCCCTTCCCTAGCTCAAAACCTCGGTCACGGTGCCGGCGCCGACGGTACGGCCGCCTTCGCGGATGGCAAACCGCAGCCCCTTGTCCATGGCCACCGGTGTAATCAGTTCCACCGTCAGGGTCACGTTGTCGCC
>JAFLBB010000151.1 GCA_017304135.1 Acidobacteriota bacterium
CCCGCTGCGGCTGGGTTCGCGGGTGGACGCGCAGTTCGGACCGGTGCTGCAACTGGGCGCCGGGGGGGCGCTGCGGCCCTTCCTGCCGGGCGATGCGCTGGCGCTGCCGCCGCTGAATTCGACCCTGTCGCGGCTGATGGTGGAGCGCAGCGTGGTGCGGGGCGGCCTGCAGCGGGGCGGTTTTTCGCTTGAGGCGCTGGAACGGGCGCTGCTGCAGTTGAGCCTGCTGGTGAGCGAAAACCGGCGCATTGCGGCGATTGAGCTGGACCCGGCGTGGGTCAGCGGGGAAGCCGTGGGGGTGGGCAAGGCGCGCATTGAGTTGCACGGTTTTGCCACGCCCGACGCCGCGCTGCCGCGGTTGGCCATACGGCCCTATCCGGAGCGCTATGTCCGCGCGTCGGTGCTGAAGAACGGAGAGGCGGTGGTGATCCGGCCGATCCGCGCCGAGGATGAGCCGGCGATGGTGGAGTTCCATAAGGGGTTAAGCGAACGCTCGGTCTACTTTCGCTATTTCCAGATTCTGAACCTCACGCAGCGCACCGCCCACGAGCGGCTGACGCGCATTTGCTTCATCGACTATGCGCGCGAGATGGCGCTGGTGGCCGAGCGGGAGCACGGTGAGATTCTGGGCGTGGGGCGGCTGTCGCGGCTGCATGGTTCGAACGACGCCGAATTTGCCGTGCTGGTGGCCGACTCCAGTCAGGGGCAGGGGCTTGGTTTGGAACTCCTGCGGCGGCTGATCGAGGTGGCGCGCGAAGAGGGGATCGCGTATCTGGCCGGGCAGATTCACCCGGAGAATCGCGGCATGATCGCACTGGCGCGCAAGGCGGGGTTCCGCATCCGCGACTTGATTGATGAGGGCGTGGTGGAGTCGTACCTGAACCTGTAGGGGCGCGCGGAACGGGGCGGGAAGACGGGGCGGGAACAACGAAAAAGGCCTGCCGCACGGAGGAGTGTGCGGCAGGCCGGTGAGTCCCTCGGAGGAAGGACAGGAGGATAGAGGAGACTACCTGGCGTGAATCCTTGTCACGCTGAAGTCAGCGCTGGTGCCGTGGCAGGCGCCGCAGCTTTCACCCAACTGTGAGGTGTTCACCAGGGCGTGGCTGAGGGCGTCGCGGGAGACGTGGCAGCCGACGCAGGCGGCCGTGGCCGGCTGCAGCGGGTTCACCAGGGAACGCGGGTTCTTCACCGGCTGGAGCTTATCGCTCAGCGGGACATTTTGCGAACCGTTGACGTGGCAGGAGTCGCAATTGCGGCGGTCACCCGGGTAGCCGACATGCGAGTATTCGTGCGCCGAGCCACCGAAGCCGTAGATCGTGTATTTCTGGCCGATCTCAAGGCCCGTATGGATCTTGTGGACCATGTGGGCGAAGCTGATCGACTCATCGGGCTTGGCGGCGGCCGGACGGACAGCAGCGTCCGTCATGGCCGGGTTATGGCAGACCACGCAGGTTTCGATCTGGTTGCGGTTGCCACCATGGAGCGAGAGCTTGCCGTGGCAGTCGTTACACTTGGCCAGGTCGACCACCTTGCGCCGCGGCTCGGTCTTGGAACCGTCGACGGAGAAGTAGATGATCTTGTTCTCGCCGGCGTCGCGTACCGTCACCTGCTTGGCCGTGCCCTCAAGGAGGGTGGCGTTCTTATAACCTTCGATGTGGATCGAGTAGGTGCCCTTGGCATCGGCCGGGAGCGGATTCTGGAAGGTCCAGAAGTAGTTGTTGCCGGCGCCCTGGGCCTGCCGCGGATCCTCGGCGACGTAAGTGGTGTAGTCGCTGGTTGGACCGGCGAGCACGACATTGAGACGCGACACGTCGGCGGGCTTAATCGGGTTGCCCTTGCCGTCGGTGATGGAGAAGGTGATCGTGGGCCGCTTGCCGGCGGTGCCGTCGTCGACCTTGAGCAGTTCAAATTTGATACCCGGTAGGTGGCGCGAGTACTCGGGAATCGTGTGCGCGCCCAGGATGGAGGCGTCAAAGTCGAGCTCGCCCTGCGGCGTGTGGCAGTTGGCGCACTGGTTGTCGCTCAGCTGCGGGAGGTTGACGTGGCCGGCGCCGGAGGCGAAGTTGACGTCGTCGTGGCAGGCCCCGCAAGCAGCGCGGTTGGGCTTCAGCCACTTATCGGCCTGGGACGCCTTGCCGTCGTGGCACACGTTGCAGCGGCGCACGTCGGAGGGCATCACCACTTCTGAGTAGTCATGCAGTGACTGCTGGTTGCCGATCACCTGATACGGCTTGCCGGCCTGCACGCTGGGGAGGTTGGCGCCCATGTGGATCTTGTGGATCAGCACCGGCAGGTCCTGCGTGTTGCCGGTATCGGGGTCCACCGTCTGCGGCTGGTGGCACATGGCGCAGAGCTCGACGCTGCGGCGTGAGCCGCCATGCAGCGCCAGCGGATCGTGGCAGTTATTGCAACTGGCCGTGGTCACGATGTCGCGGCCCGCGGTCACCTTCGCGGCGTCCAGGCGGAAGTGATACACGTCGTCGTCGTAGTTGGTCGGCAGGTCAAACTCGGTGAGGTTCCGTGAACCGTACGCGCCAATGGCGATGACGATGTCGCGCGCCGTGTTGGCGGGGAGCTTGCGGGCGAACGTGTAGGTATACTCGCCCTCGGCCACCTGCGCCCAGACGCCGCCGGTGTCGGTGCCGGCCTGTGTGGCCGACTGGCCCGTAATCGGGCTGGTTTGGACACGGGTCGTAACCGCGGTGTATTGTGCCTGCCCGGCAGGAATCGTCGCCAGGATGAAGCTCGTGGCCACCGTGCCGGGGGTCGTCACACCCAACCGGTCCAGCCCCGCTCCGCGCAGGTCGGTGAGCTTCACGCGAGCCTTCACCGTGCCATCGGCGGCCACTTCGTGGCCGACTACGTCAATAATCAATCCAGGGCGAACAAAGTTCAAAAGATTGGCGTCCGCATAAAACGCCTTGTCATTCGCCGTGAATTCCGGCCCGGAGGCGCTCGTTAGATGCCATCCCAAGCCAATGAGTCCAGTAACAGCCAGTAATTTACCAATTGTTAGAAGTCGTCCCATTCGGACCTCCCGTACCAACGCCAGAGCGAGCACGTTTCAGGCCAATAGTGACTACTGTCACAAATGTTGTGATTTTCCATGGGCCGGGGGAATATTCAACGCCCCGAGCTCCCCCCGCGGCCTGGGGGATATGGCCCCCGTTCGGAGTTTGGCGCTGGGGCGGTTTACTCGCCCTTCTTGCTCTTGAGGTTGTACTTCTTCATTTTGTAGCGCAGCGTATCGCGGGTGATGTCGAGGAGCTTGGCGGCCTGCGTCTGGTTCCATCCTGTTTTTTCCAGTGCATTCAGGAGCATGGTCCGCTCGGCTTCCTCCAGCGACATGCCCTCCAAGGATGGGTTTGAGGACCGTGCGGGCATTCCCAAGGGAGCGGCGGCGGCCATGGCCGGCAGGTCGTGAACGCGGGCGATGCCCAGGCTCTCCGGCTGCACCCAGGTGGACTCCTCCAGCACGACGGCGCGCTCGATGGTGTTCCGGAGCTCGCGCACGTTGCCGGGCCAGACGTGTTGCAGCATGGCCGATTCGGCGGCAGGGGTGAGGCCGCGGATGTCGCGTTTGAAGCGCTGGGCGTAGAAGCGCAGGAAGTGATTGGCCAGGGGGAGCACGTCGTCGGGCCGCTCGCGCAGGCTGGGAACTGTTAGCTGGATTACGTTGAGACGATAGAACAGGTCGAGCCGGAAGCGGCCCTGCTCAATGGCCTCGCGGAGGTTGCGGTTGGTGGCCGTGACCACGCGCAGGTTGACCTCAATGTCCTTGATGCCGCCCAGGCGGCGGAATTTCTGCTCTTCGAGCACGCGCAGGAGCTTGGCCTGCAGGGCGAGGGGGAGCTCGCCGATTTCGTCGAGGAAGACGGTGCCGTTGCTGGCCAGTTCGAGGATGCCGCGCTTTTGCGAGCGGGCGTCGGTGAAGGCGCCCTTTTCGTAGCCGAACAGTTCGCTTTCGAGCAGTGTTTCGGGAATGGCGGCACAGTTGATGGCCAGGAAGGGCTCGGCCGTGCGGGCGCTGTGGTAGTGGAGGAACTTGGCGAGCACGTCCTTACCGGTGCCGCTTTCGCCTTCCAGCAGGATGGTGGAGACCTCACTGGCGGCGACGCGGCGGGCGAAATTGACCACCTGGCGCATGAGGGCCGACTCGACCACCATATCGAAGCCGCCGAGTTCGGGTTTAGCGGCGGCGCGGGCGGCGGCGGCGGCGCGATCGTCCTCGGGTTCGTCGGCCATCGGTTCGAGCACCATCACGGCGCCGCGGGTCCGGCCCTCGTGATCGAGAATGGGCGAGAGGCTGCCGGAGACGCGGCGTTCCTGGCCGCCGGAGCCGGAAAGCAGGGTCCCGGCGGGCAGTTCGCCCATGGTGCCGTTATCGAGCGTGTGGAGGATGAGGCCGTCGAGCAGGCTGCCGTGCTGGTCAATGAGCCGGGCGACCTCTTCGAATGGGCGCCCATTGGCGCTGGAGAGCCGCCAGCCGGTCCAGCGCTCGGCCGAAGCGTTCATGAGGGTGATGCGGCCGTCGCGGTCGAGGGTGATGACGGCGGTCTCCATGGCCGAGAGGGTCTGTTCGAGCAGTTTCTGGCGGAGGCGGGATTCGCGCTCGGTGGCGACCTTATGGAGGGCGACCTCGATGGTGGCGTGCAGTTCGGGTTCCTGAAAGGGCTTGACGATGTAGCCCAGGGGTTCGGAGAGCTTTGCCGCGGCGAGGGTTTCGTCGTCGGCGTGGGCGGTCAGGTACACCACCGGGATGTCGAGGCGCTGGCGCAGCAGGCGGGCCGTCTCCAGGCCGTCCAGTCCGCCTTCGATGCGGATGTCCATCAACACCAGGTCGGGGCGGTCGGCTTCGGCGCGGCGCAGGGCCTCCTCGCCGCTGGCCACGGCCGCGGTCACCTCATAGCCGGTGTGGGTGAGGATGTCGCGGAGGTCTTCGGCGGTGATCCGCTCGTCTTCGACCACCATAATGCGGGCCCGGTGTGTCACAGTTGCGTCCTCTCCTACTGAATGGCGGCGGCGCCGCCTTGCGCGGCCGCCTGGCCGTGAAATACCAACTCCATGCTGGTTCCCTGCTCGGACAGCATCTTCAACTCCGCCCCCATCTGCTCGCTCAGAATGCGCACCAGGCGCAGGCCCAGCGAGCGGGCATTCCACAGATTGACGTTTTGGGGCAATCCGATGCCGTTGTCGGAGACGGTGAGGGTCAGTGTTTCGCCTTCCGAGCGCGCCAGAGTTACCCGGATGCGGCCATCGCGGCCCTGGGGAAAAGCATGCTTGAGGCAATTGGAAAGAAGTTCGTTGAGGATGAGCCCGACGGGAACGGCGAGCGCCATGGGCATGCGCTCCCCTCCAAAATCCATATCCAGTTTCACGCGGCTGAGGCTGACGCCATAGGAACGGAAGAGGTGGCCGACAAGCTGGTCGGCGTATTCCTGGCAGTCGATCTCGGCGAGGTCCTTGGACTGGTAGAGACGCTCGTGGATGAGCGACATGGAATGAACGCGGTTCTGGCTTTCGCGAAACGCGCGGCGGATCTCCTCGTCGTTCACCTGGCGCGACTGCAGCCCGAGCAGGCTGGAAACCACCTGCAGGTTGTTTTTCACGCGGTGGTGGATCTCCTGCAGGAGGGCCTCTTTTTCGCGCAGCGATTGTTCGATCTTAAACTCGGCCTCGCGGCGGGCGGTGATGTCGCGCAGGATCACCATATAAAGGACCGTGCCATCCAAGTCTGCTTTCGAGATGGAGGCTTCGGCGGGAAACTGGGTCCCATTCTTGTGCAGCCCGAAAATTTCTCGCCGGTCGCCCATGCGGCGCGAGGCTCGCGGTTGTGCCGAGAATTCCTTCACATGCTGTGCATGGTTGTGCCGGAACCCGGCCGGGATGAGGATGTCGACGGGATGGCCGACGACCTCCTCGCGGGCGTAACCGAAGGTCCGTTCGGCGCCTGCATTGAAGTACTGGATCCGTTGATCGAGATCGGCTGTGATGATGGCGTCGTCGGCCAAGTCCAGAATCCGGGCTAGCAGCACGGAGTCTGAAATCAAGCGGTTCATGGTGACTTCCACCCTCCCAAAAGGGCGCCTCCGGGTGTTCGCACCCAGTTGATCGGCGATTTGAGAATCCGGTGGGTGTAACTGCTCATGCCGGAGATTGCCTCATCCTTGACGAAGCATATCGAATGGTATCAGAAATTGCGGCATTTCACCCAACCGAGTCGCAAGACGGGAATCTGCTGGCTGGATTGTGAGCGGGGTGCGGGGCGGAACTGCTTTGAGCCCAGTGAGGTGAGGGCGATGTGGCTGGTGAGTGAGGTAGTTTACAGGGGCGGAGGGGATCGCAACAGGGGAGTGGCTTTTAAATTGCTTTGGCGTTGAGGCAGGGAACTGGGACACGTGTCCCAGTCCTCTCCTGATCTTTGTGCCTGTACCAATCGCCCAACTCGTCGCCTCCCAGCCCTTCTTTGCCGGGTTTGGGGACGCCCTCCTGGAAAAGGTGGCCAGTGTATCGGCATCCGTCCAGATGAAGGGCGGTACGCACCTCTGGAAGCAGGGCGAGCAGCACGAGACCTGTTACCTCATCCTGAAGGGGCAACTGGCGCTGGAGATCTACCTGCCGCTGCACGGTCCGCTCAGCGTGGAGAAGGTGGGTCCGGGCGAGATGCTCGGCGGCTCCGGCCTGGTGGCAAGTCACAATTGGAGTTTCGACGCCCGCGCCCTCACCGACGTGGAAGCGATTGCCATCGACTGCATGCGGCTGCGCGAGATGGCCGAAGAGGACCATGAGCTGGGCTACCACGTCTACCGCTGCCTGGCGAGGATTCTCGATTCGCGGTTGACCACGGCGCGGCGGCGGCTGCTCGAGCAGGCCTCCCCGAACAAGGAATAACGGCGAAGCGGCGCGGCCCAGGCGCGCCGCCCGCGCACCAGAGGTTTTTGCGCAATGGAGTTTGCGCAATTGGTCCCCACCGTTGCGGCGCGATATAATCGCACACACTCCAGCCATGCCGCACCCCAGCCGTTTCGCGTTGCCGCTGTTGGCGGCCCTCTGCGCCGTGACGCCGGCGATGGCGCAGGTGCGCTTCAACCGTGACGTACGGCCCATTTTGTCTGACCGCTGCTTTGCCTGCCACGGTCCGGACGCCAAGAACAAGAATATCCCGCTGCGGCTGGATTCCCATGACGACGCGACGGCGGATCTGGGCAAGGGGCGGCGGGCCATCGTCCCCGGCAAGCCGGCGGAGAGCACGCTGGTGGCCCGCATCCAGTCGCCCAGCAAGGCGCTGCGCATGCCCCCGCTGTCGACGGGGCACGCACTGAAACCGGCGGAAATCGAAACGCTGACGCGTTGGATTGCGGAGGGGGCGAAGTGGGAGAAACACTGGTCGTACCTGCCGCCGGAGCGGCCCGCACCGCCGAAGACCGCCTTTGCCGGCCGCGAGCGCAACGCCATCGACAACTTCGTGTTTGCCCGGCTGGAGCGGGAGGGCCTCTCCCCGGCGCCGGAGGCTGACCGCGCCCGCCTCCTCCGCCGGTTGTCGCTCGACCTCACCGGCCTGCCGCCCACACCCCTCGAACTGAACGCCTTCCTGGCCGACCCCTCCGAAGCCGCCTACAGCCGCGCCGTGGACCGCCTGCTCGCCTCGCCCGCCCACGCCGAGATCCTGGCCTCGCGCTGGCTCGACGCGGCCCGCTATGCCGACACCAACGGCTACCAGACCGACGGCGAGCGCTCCATGTGGCGCTGGCGCGACTGGGTGCTGGAGGCGTTTCAGAAGAACATGCCCTTTGACCGGTTCACCATCGAGCAGTTGGCCGGCGACCAGTTGCCCAACGCCACGCTCAGCCAGCGCATCGCCACCGGCTTCCACCGCAACCACCGCGGCAACGGCGAAGGCGGCATCGTGCAGGAGGAATATTTAGCCGAATACGCCGCTGACCGCGTGGAGACCACGGCCATGGTGTGGCTGGGCTCAACGATGGGCTGCGCGCGCTGCCACAACCATAAATACGACCCGTTCACGCAAAAAGAGTTCTACCAGCTTTACTCCTATTTCTCGAATATCCCCGAGCGCGGCCGCTATTTCAAGTTCGGCAACACACCGCCGCTTGTGCCCGCGCCGACGCCGGACGACGAGGCCAAACTCACGGCCGTCGATGCGCGGCTGGCCATCGCCGAGCAGCGCTGGAACGCCCTGCGTGGCCGTGCCGGTGAGCCCGCCGCCGGAGCCGTCCCGGCTGGCTGGTCTACCTCGCGAGGGCGTTTATTTCACGCCGCGCCGCGGCAGAAGTTCGACGGCACACGGCTCCACGACGCCGGTTCGAACGCCGGGCTGGTGGGCTATTTTGACCGCTTCACCCTCGCCGCGCGCTTCACTGCCGGCTCGCCCAACGGCGCCATCGTTACGCGCGCCAAGCTCGAACAGGAACCCACCGGCTGGGGCGTCGAACTGGTGGGGGGCAAGCTGCGCGTCTATCTTTCCTCGCGCTGGCTCGATGACGCGCTGCATGTGGAAACCGCCGCGCCCATCACGCTCAACCAGCCGCACCACGTCACCGTCACCTACGATGCGTCGCGCGTGGCGGCGGGCATCCTCATTTATGTCGATGGCAAGCTTGCGCCCACCAGGATCATCCTGGATGAGCTGAACCAGGAGTTCCGCGCCAAGGAGCCGATCCGCATTGGCGGTGGTGGTGGGTTGCGCGAACCCGCCAAATCGTATTTCCAAGGCACGATCGATGAGGTGTGGGTCTACGGGCGGCTGCTGGAAGCGCCCGAAGTGGCGCAACTCGCCAACCCGTCGCTACCCGAAGCCAGGCGGTCGGCGTGGCTCGAGGACTTCGCGGCGCGGGAAGTGCGCGAGGCCTACCGCGGCGTACTCGACCAGCGCGAAGAGCGCGCCAAGCTGGTGCGTGGTTTTCCCACGGTGATGGTGATGGAGGACAACCCGGCCCCGCCCAAGGCCCATGTCCTGCTGCGCGGCTCCTATGACAAGCCCGGCCCTGAGGTGACGCCCGCGCTGCCTGCGGCGCTCACCACCAACCCCGCCCCTTCGCGGCTGGCGCTGGCGCGGTGGATGGTGTCGCGCGAGAATCCGCTCACGGCGCGGGTGATTGTGAACCGCTACTGGCAGATGATCTTCGGCACGGGCCTCGTCAAAACCGTCGAGGACTTCGGCTCGCAAGGCGAATGGCCCAGCCACCCAGAGTTGCTCGACTGGCTCGCCGTTGAGTTCATGGATTCCGGCTGGGATGTCCGCCACCTGCTGAAGACCATCGTCACCAGCTCCACCTATCGCCAGTCCTCGCGCGTCGCACCTGAGCTGGTGCAGCGCGATCCGGAAAACCGCCTGCTGGCCCGCGGATCGCGCATGCGCCTGCCCGCCGAGGTGGTGCGCGACCAGGCGCTGGCCATCGCCGGATTGCTCGACCGCCGCGTGGGCGGCCCCAGCGTGAAGCCCTACCAGCCCGACGGTTTGTGGAAAGAGCTTTCCGGCACCGACTACAAACAGGACCATGGAGCCGACCTCTACCGCCGCTCCCTGTATACGTTTTGGCGCCGCACCTCGCCTCCTCCGGCCATGATGAACTTCGATGCCGCCGGACGCGAGGTCTGCTCCGTGCGTGCGTCGCGGACGAACACGCCATTGCAGGCGTTGAACCTGATGAATGACGTGCAGTTCCTCGAAGCGGCGCGCTTCCTCGGGCAGCGCATGATGCGGGAAGGCGGGGCGAGGGCGCAGGAGCGTCTGCGCTACGGCTTCCGCCTGGCCACGGCGCGCTTCCCCAACGAGCGCGAACTGGGTGTCCTCGCCGCCGCGCTGGCCCATCACCGCGACCGCTACGCTTCAGATGCCGCCGCCGCCGAAAAGCTGCTCGCCCATGGCGAAGGCAAGCGCGACGCTACGCTCGCCGCCGCCGATCACGCCGCCTTCATGACCGTGGCCAGCATGATCCTCAACCTCGACGAAGTGGTCACCAAGGAGTAGCTCGTAATGGATCCGCTGCGCCGCCATTTGCACCGCACCAGCCGCCGCCAGTTCTTCTCGCGCACAGGCCTCGCGCTCGGCTCGACGGCGCTGGCTTCGATGATGGCCCAGGAGACGGGCCAGGCCGCGCCGCACTTTGCGCCCAAGGTGAAGCGTGTCATCTTCCTCTTTATGTCGGGCGGTCCGTCGCAGATTGAGACCTTCGACTACAAGCCCAAGCTGGAAGAGTTGCGCACGGCTGAGCTTCCAGCCAGCGTCCGCATGGGCCAGCGCCTCACGGGCATGACCGCCGCGCAGGCCAGCTTTCCGCTGGTGCCGAGCATGTTCCGCTTTGAGCGCCGCGGCCAATCGGGCATGTGGGTGAGCGACCTCCTGCCGCACACCGCCAAGATCGCCGACCGCATCTGCGTCATCAAGTCGATGCACACCGAGCAGATCAACCACGACCCGGCGGTCACCTTCTTCCAAACCGGCCACCAGATTGCCGGGCGGCCGAGCATCGGCTCGTGGGTCGCCTACGGCCTCGGCTCGGAGAACAAGGACCTGCCCTCCTTCGTCGTCCTCATCTCGCAGGGTTCGGCAAGCTCCGGCGACCAGCCCCTGGCCGAACGCCTCTGGGCCTCCGGCTTCATTCCGTCGCGCTATCAGGGCGTGAAGTTCCGCGCCGCCGCCGACCCGGTGCTGTATCTCTCCAACCCCGAGGGCCTCACGCCGCAAGGCCGCCGCCGCTTCCTCGACGACCTGGCGCAGTTGAACAACGAGCACCAGAACGAGTTCGGCGATCCGGAGATTGCCACGCGCGTAGCGCAATATGAGATGGCCTGCCGCATGCAGTCGTCGGTGCCGGAACTGACCGATCTGTCAAAGGAGAGCGAGGCGACGCTGGCGTTGTATGGTCCCGAGGTGAAGAAGCCGGGTTCGTATGCCGCCAACTGCCTGCTTGCCCGCCGCATGGCCGAACGCGGCGTGCGCTTCATTCAACTCTTCCATCGCGGCTGGGATCAGCATGTGAACCTCCCCGCGAACCACCCCAAGCAGTGCCGCGACATCGACCAGCCCAGCGCCGCGCTGGTAACCGATCTCGCCCAACGCGGCCTGCTCGACGACACGCTCATCGTCTGGGGCGGGGAATTCGGCCGCACGGCTTACTGCCAGGGCAAACTCACCGCCGACGACTACGGCCGCGACCACCACCCGCGCTGCTTCTCCATGTGGCTCGCCGGCGGCGGCGTGAAGCCGGGCCTCGTCTACGGCGAGACCGACGACTTCAGCTACAACATCACCGAAAACCCCGTCGATGTGCATGATCTGCACGCGACGGTTCTCCACCTGCTCGGCGTTGACCACCTGCGGCTGACCTATAAGTTCCAGGGCCGCCACTACCGCCTCACCGACGTGCACGGGCGCGTGGTGAAGGATATTCTCAGCTAAAAATTCAACTTCAAACCAAACTGGACGACACGGCCCGACCCACC
>JAFLBB010000152.1 GCA_017304135.1 Acidobacteriota bacterium
GCGATCCGGAATCTTCGTCGCAATCCACAGCTCCTTGCGGTTCTTCCCTTGGATCGCCCGCCCCACCCGCTCTTCGCTCTTCCCGTTTGACACCGTCCCGCCGCATTGGCTACGATTAGTGTTTGTAGTTTCCTCACGGAGAACGTCTGTCTATGAGAACCCCAATTCCGTCGGCCAAGGATTTTGTGCGCTCCTGGCACGTGATTGACGCTGACGGGGCCGTACTCGGCCGAGTGGCCTCCCAGGCCGCCAAAATCTTGATGGGCAAGCACAGGCCCACCTATACGCCCTTCCTCGATACGGGCGACCACGTCATCATCGTCAACGCCGAAAAGGTCGCCATGACCGGCAACAAGGAAGGCCAGAAGGTGTACCGCACCCACTCCGGCTATCCCGGCGGCTTGAAGGAAACCGGTGCCGTGAAAATGAGGGCCACGCGTCCCGCTCGCATTCTGGAACTGGCCATCTCGGGCATGCTGCCGAAAAACAAACTCGGCAAGCAGATGTACCGCAAACTTAAGGTATACGCGGGCTCCAAGCACCCGCACCAGGCACAAAAGCCGGAAGCGCTCGCCGCCCAGGTCTAACACAGGCCCAGGTCTGACACAGGCCCAGGTCTAACAAAGGAAGGATCAGCTAGTCGTGGCATTGATGGTTCAAAATTTGGGTACCGGCCGCCGCAAAAGTGCGGTCGCCCGCGTCTTTCTCCGCCCCGGAAACGGCAAGTTCATGGTGAACGGCCGCGAAGCCGAAGCCTACTTCACCACCCAGTCGGCGCGCACCATGATCAAACAGCCGCTGCTGGCCACCGAAACCATGGATAAGTTCGACGTCCTCGTCACTACCATGGGCGGTGGCTCCACCGGTCAGGCCGCGGCCGTTCGCCTCGGCATCGCCCGCGCCCTCTGCGAGTTCAATATCGAACTGCGCGGCAAGCTGAAGTCGCTCGGCCTGCTCACGCGCGACCCCCGCGCCCACGAGCGCAAGAAATACGGCCAAAAGGGCGCCCGCAAACGGTTCCAGTTCTCCAAGCGCTAGTTTGGAGGAATTCAGGCGGGGCCTTCGGGTCCCGCCTTTCTTCTGCGCCGGCGAGGCAAATCTCGCCTTGGACAGTCTCCCCGGTGCCTGTATCCACCTGTAGTGACCTTTAGGAGGTTCTTTGCCTTCCATTTCCATGAAGGAATTGCTCGAAGCGGGCGTTCATTTCGGGCACCAGACCAAGCGCTGGAATCCGAAGATGAAGGAATACATCTTCGGCGAACGCAACGGTATCTACATCATCGACCTGCAGAAAACGCAAAAGCTCTTCAAAGACGCCATGCGCTATGTGGCCGAAATGGCCGCGCAGGGAAAGACCATCATGTTCGTCGGCACCAAACGGCAGGCCCAGGAGGCCATCGCCGAAGAGGCTACCCGCTGCAACATGTTCTACGTGAACAACCGCTGGCTCGGCGGCCTGCTCACCAACTTCGTCACCGTCCAGCGCTCCATCAAGCGCCTCAAGGACCTCGACTCCCTCTTTGCCAGCGATGACGCCGGCGCCAGCCGCTCCAAAAAAGAGCTCGGCCGCCTCGAGCGCGAACGCAAACACCTGCAAAGCAATCTTGCCGGGATTAAAGAGATGGCCAACCTCCCCGACATGCTCTTTGTCGTCGATTCGAACAAAGAGACCATTGCCGTGAAGGAAGCCAAGAAACTCGGCATTCCCGTCGTCGCCGTCGTCGACACCAACTGCGACCCCGACATGGTCGATTGGGTCATCCCTGGCAACGACGACGCCCTGCGCGCCATCCGCCTGTTCACCAACAAGATCTCCGAAGCCGTCGTGGAAGGCCGCGCCCTGGCCACCGAACACGACTTCGCCGCCGCCGCCGCCGCCGTCTCCGACGAGTCGCCCGTCGACGTCAGCGCCAGCGAGTACAACCAGTATTTGGATCCGCAGTACGCCCAGCAACTCATGAGCGAAAGCCTGCGTGAGGACGACTTGGCCGATCTGGTGCCCAAACGGATTGCCAACCTCGACGCCGACACTTAAACTCGCGGGCCTTGCCCGTGATCTGCCAGCCAATCACATGCGCCGGGCGTGCCCCTCAGGCCTCGCCCGGTTCTGATCAGTTCGATATTTGACGAAGGAAGAGACGATGCCGGAGATTACCGCCCAATTGGTGAAAGCGCTTCGGGATAAAACCCAAGCGGGAATGATGGATTGCCGCAAGGCCTTGACCGAGGCCAATGGCGATCTCGCCGAAGCAGAGGTGATCCTGCGCAAGAAGGGCATGGCCTCGGCCGCGAAGAAGGCCGGCCGCGCCGCCCGCATGGGCCAGGTGGGCACCTACATCCACCCCGGCGGCATGCTCGGCGTTATGGTCGAAGTCAACTGCGAGACCGATTTCGTCGCCCGCACCGACCAGTTCCAGGAGTTGGTGAAGGACATCTCCATGCAGATCGCCGCCGCCGACCCGCGCTACCTCAAGCGCGATGAGGTCCCCGCCGAGATCCTGGAGAAGGAAAAGGAGATCGCCCGCGACCGCGCCCGCGCCGAAGGCAAGCCCGACAAGATCCTCGACAAGATCGTCGAGGGCCGTCTCGCCAAGTTCTACGAAGAGGTTTGCCTGCTCGATCAGCCCTTCATCAAGGACAACACTCAGACCATCGACCAGCTCATTAAATCCAAGATCGCCGGCCTCCAGGAGAACATCACCATCGCCCGCTTCTCCCGCTTCAAGGTGGGCGAGACGGCCCCCGCCGAAACGGCCGAGGCCGCCGAGTAGCCTCAAACCACGATGCCCAAACGCGAGCGCATCCTCCTCAAGCTCAGCGGTGAAGTCCTCGCCGCGGGAGCCGGCTTTGGTATCGACCCCGATAAGGTCCGCGCCATGGCCGAAGAGGTCGCCGGAGTCGCGCGCGAGGGCGTGCAAATCGGCTTGGTGGTCGGTGGCGGCAACTTCTTCCGTGGTGTCGCCGCCGCCGCCCGCAACATGGACCGCGTGGCCGCTGACCACATGGGCATGCTCGCCACCGTCATCAACGCCATCGCCCTGCAAGACGCGCTCGAAAAGGCCGGCGTGGCCACCCGAGTCATGACGGCCATCCATATGGCCAGCGTCGCCGAGCCTTACATCCGCCGCCGCGCCATTCGCCACCTTGAGAAGGGCCGCATCGTCATCTTCGCCGCCGGAACCTCAAACCCCTACTTCTCCACCGACACAGCCGCCGCCTTGCGTGCCCTGGAGATCAAGGCCGAGGTTCTCGCCAAGGCCACACGCGTCGACGGGGTCTACGACAAGGATCCGTTGCAGCACGCCGACGCCGTGATGTACCCCGAAGTCGGCTATACCGAGGTCCTCTCCAAACAGCTCAAAGTGATGGACGCCTCGGCCGTGGCCATGTGCCGCGACAACAAGCTTCCGGTGATCGTATTCAATCTGAACACGCCGGGCAATATAATGCGAATGGCGATGGGCGAGCCCGTGGGAACGCAAATCCGGGGCTGAACCAAGCCTGTCGTACCAGCGGAGTGGACAACATATGACCGCTACAAACGTGAAGGAAGTGGAATCAGGCGCGAAAGCGCGCATGGAAAAAGCCGTGGCCGATTTGCAGCATGCCATGGCCAGCGTTCGCACCGGACGCGCTTCGGTAAGCCTCCTGGATAACATCCGGGTGGACTACTACGGCACGCCGACGCCGCTGACCCAGGTGGCTACGCTGCATGTGCCCGAACCGGCGATGATCACCGCCCAACCGTGGGACTCCTCGCTCATCGGGCCTATCGAGAAGGCGATCCGAAGCGCCGATTTAGGGCTCAACCCGGCTAACGACGGCAAGCTGATCCGCATCCCCATCCCCGCCCTCACCCAGGAGCGCCGCAAGGATCTGGTGAAGCACCTGCACCACGTCGCCGAGGATCATCGCGTCTCGATACGCAACATCCGCCGCGACGCCAACGAAGCCCTCAAGAAGCTGATGAAGGACAAGACCATCAGCGAGGACGACGAACGCCGCGGCCTGGAGGAGGTCCAGAAGATGACCGATGTCCACATGAAGAAGATCGACGAACTGGCCAAGGCCAAGGAAAAAGAGATCCTCGAGATGTAGCGAGCCGGTGCGGCCCACCCGCACCCCTCCCCCAAACCACACGGGTCCGAAACAGGCCCGCGTGACGGGAAGAGAACAAGCACGCCTCGCGGGAACAAAACAAGCCCTCCTGCTGTCCAAGACGGCGGAGGGCTTTTTCACATGTTCGAATCCGCCGTGGTGCCCGAGGCGCCCAAAGGACGCCGCTCAGCCGCGCTGTCACTGTCCACACTGTTCCAGGTCGCGCTCATCACGGGTGCGGTCATCATTCCCATGGCCCACGTCTCGGCGTTGCCTGCACTGAAACTCGTGCCGCGCCCGCCCGTGCCCAAACTCAAACACGTCAAGATGGTCCCCATCGACGAGAGCGTGAAGCGCGCCGCCGTCGCCTCGGGCGCGCGCGTCGAGGTCCTTCAGCAGCGCGTGATCACCGCGCCCACAAGCGTGCCCAACAAGCCCGCCGCACGCATCTTCGATGAAGTGGCCGCCATGCCCGCCGGCTTCATCGGAGGCGGCGGGCATGGCGACGGCATCGAAGGCCTCTCGCCCACCCTCGACCTCGGCCAGCGCGTCACCGCCCCTCCTCCGCCCGCGCCCAAGCCACCCGCCGCCAAACAATCGGCCTCCACCGAGCCCACCCGTGTTCGCATTGGCGGCAACGTCCGCCCGCCCCGCCTCGTGCGCGAGGTGCGTCCCGTCTATCCGCCGCTGGCCCGCCAAGCGCGCATCCAGGGCGTCGTCAAGATCAACGCCATTGTCAGCCGCGACGGCACCGTGCAATCGCTCGAAACCGTCAGCGGCCACCCGCTGCTCGTCCACGCCGCCCTCGACGCCGTGCGCCAGTGGCTCTATGAACCCACGCAGTTGAACGGCGAACCCGTCGAGGTCATCCTCGTCGTCGATGTGAACTTCCGCCTCTCAAACTAGTAGAATTCGCAGATGCGGTCTGCCATTCTTCTTCTCACATTCACCGCGGCGCTCGCCGCCCAAACGTCCAAGCTCGTCGACGCCCACGTTCACCACAACGGTGAGGTGAAGTTCCTCGACGAGCTTGTGGCGCGCCTGGAGCCACACGACGGCATCGCCTTCCTCCTCGTCAAACCGGCTCACCTCAAACAGGTCACCGCCTACATGGCCAAACATCCCGGCCGCCTCATCGGCTTCGGCGACGTGGAACTCGACGACCCCAACGTCCTCGCCCAGATCGACACCTTCCACAAAGCCGGCTTCCGCGGCCTCGGCGAAATCAGCCGTACCCGCAAGGACTTCAACGACCCCGCCTACACGCCCATCTACGACCGCGCCTCGCAATACGGCATGATGCTCCTCTTCCACACCGGCATCGTCAACCGCGGCCGCCCCGAGATCGCCGAAGACGTCAGCGTCGACCGCCTCCGCGTCACCCTCCTCGACAACATCGCCCGCCGCTATCCCAAGACCACCATCATCGGCGCCCACCTCGGCAACCCCGACTACGCCTGGGCCGGCGAAATCGCCCGCTGGAACCCCAACCTCTACTTCGACCTCTCCGGCTCCACGCTCATCAAGAAGCAGGAAGATCCCACCTTCTTCAAGTCCATCTTCTGGTGGTCCAGCGTCGCCAGCCCGCACACCCCCAAATCGCAGGTGAGCGCGTTCGAAAAGGTGATCTTCGGCTCCGACGTCTTCGGCGGCGAGATCCGCGAATTCGACGACTCCATCGACCGCTACAAGAAGATGCTCAGCGCCTGCGGCGTCTCCCCCGAAGCCCAGGCCAACATCTTCGGCGGCACAATGCGGCGTATCCTCGCCACCGGCAAGTAGCCCTCAGCGCTCGCGCCCAATGGCGAAGAGCGTATCGTCGCTGCGCAAGAAGATCATCCCCGCCGAAATCGCCGGCGACGCCAGAAACCGCGCCCCCAGTTCATTCCGTGCCAGCACCTGCGCCGTGCGCCCGGCCTTCAGCACGAACGTCTCGCCCGTTTCGCTGAGCAAATAGATCTTGCCGTCGGCGGCCACAGGCGAGGCAAAGAAGATCCCGCCCAACCGCTCGCGCCACACCATCTTGCCCGTCTCCGCCTCGGCGCACGTCACTACGCCTACTTCGTTCGTCATGTAAAGCAAACCCTCGTAGTGCACGATCGACGGCACATACGATCCACCATTCGGCATCCGCCACTTCGTATGGCTCTCGCTCACATCGCCCGCGCCCCCCGGACGCAGCGCGAGGATGTCGCTGTTGCGGTAGCCCCGGCTCAAGTAGATCATGCCCCCATGCGAAACCGCCGACGGAATCGGCGTCTGCCGCTCCGTGCCCGCATGCCACAGCGCTTCGCCCGTCGCCGGCCGGTACGCATCGATCCGCTGGTCCGAATTGATGATCAACTCATCCCCCTTCGGCCCCGTCACCACCACCGGCGTGCTGTGCGAAACGCGCCCGCGCCCGCGGTCCACCTTCCAACGCTCCTTGCCCGTGGCCTTGTCCAGCGCCAACAAATACGACACGGGCCGGTGGTCGCACAGCAGAATGAGCAGGTCCTTGTACACCATCGGCGAGCTTCCATGGCCCCACTGGTTGTCGAACGAGCCATAGTCGCGAGTCAGGTTCCGCCTCCAAATCTCCTTGCCCTCGCCGTTCAACGCCACCACCTGCCCGTCGCCGAACCATACATACAACCGCTCGCCATCGGTCACCGGCGTCGGTGTCGCCAGGTTGTGCTTCTCATGCAGATCCGATTGCGCGCCCACCGCCTCCGTCTCATACCTCCACTGCCGCTTGCCGTCCGACCGCAAGAACGCCTCCACCGCCAGCCGCACTTTGCCATCCGGTGAAGGCACGGCCCCAATCGCGTTCTCCCGCGCCGCCAGCGCCCGGTCATCGCGTGCCAGCCTCGGATCGCCGCCGCCCGCCGCGCCACCGCCCACCTGCGACGTCACGATCACGAAGATATCGGTCACGATCGGCGACGAAACGCCCGTGCCCGCGAGCTTCGCTTTCCAGGCAAGGTTCTTCGTCGCGCTCCACTCCGTAGGCAGGCCCTTCTCGTTAGAGACTCCCTGGCTCCCCGGCCCGCGCCACTGTGGCCAATCCTCCGCGCGCGCACACAGCGCCACCAACACCGCGCCCATGCCCAGCCAGTTTCGCTTCACCCGGCCAGTATAGTGCCCCCGCCGCCGCGATACGATGTCTGCTGCATGAAACGCTTCCTGCCGCTTCTCGCCTTCGCGCTCCTCGCGCCGCCCGATGCCCACGCTCAACTCCGCGCCGGTGTGGCCAACGTCGAGATCACCCCCTCCGCCCTGATGCCCATGTACGGCTACTCCAACCGCCGCTGCGGCCCCGCCAACGGCACCCACGATCCGCTCATGGCCAAGGCGCTCGTCCTCGAAGCCGGCGCCTCCAAGATGGCCATCGTCACGCTCGATCTCGGTAGCATCGTCTCGCCCGATCTGCAACGCCGCGTCGCTTCCGAACTCAACATCCCCGTGCTTCTGCTGGCCGCCTCCCACACCCACTCCGCCCCCGCCTTCCTGCCCTACGGCAGCGCCCCTGCGAGCAACGAAGCCGCCCACGCCTACCGCACGGAAATGGAGGGCAAGGTCTTTGCCGCCATCCAACGCGCTGCGCAAAGCATGTTCCCCGCCAAGCTCAATGTCGGCCGCGGCTCGCTCCAAATCGGCTACAACCGCCTCCTCTTGCGCGACGACGGCCGCGCCCGCGCCCTCTTCGATAACCCCGAGCGCGTCCCCTACGGACCCGTCGACCCCGAATTCATCCTCCTCCGCGTCGACGACGCCGATGGCCGTGCCCGCGCCCTGCTTGTTCACTACGCCACACACGCCGTCGTCCTCGGACCCACCAGTTGCAAATACTCCGGCGACTTCCCCGGCGTCCTTCAGCGCACCGCCGAACAGCAACTCACCGGCACGCAGGTGATGTTCGTTCAAGGCGGCGCAGGCGACATCAACCCCCTTGCCATGGGCCGCTCCGGCAACGAAGACGCCGACTTCGCCGTCATGGACAAGGTGGGCCAACTCCTGGCCGCCGAGGTCATCAAGGCAAACAAAGCCCTCCAACCCGTCGCCGCCGATTCCATCCAAGCCAAATCCGACCTCCTCACCTTCGCTGACCGCTGGGAAAAGGACAAGACCCTCGATGTCGGCATCACCACCGTGCTTATTGGCCCCAGCATCGCCATCGCCGCCGTACCCGGCGAGGCCATGCACAAGTTGCAAACCACGTGGAAGTCGCAGGCCGACGTGCCGCACGCGCTCTTCTACGGCTACACGTTCAGTTCAGGTGGAACCTGGGCCGGCTACATCCCCGACCTCCGCACCGCTGCCTATGGCGGTTACGGAGCCGATGCCTCCACGCGCATTGAAGTCGGCGCCGGCGAGAAGATTATGCTGCGCCACCTGCAAAATCTATACGGCCTGCGCGGCATGTGGCGTGATGCCCCCGGCCGCAACTGACGGCCTCTATGCAATGCCCGCTATTCCACACCCTCGCTCACTTGCCGCGCATACTCAGCCGCATCGAAATGCCCGAGCGAGCGCGCAATCAGTCCATCCGCGCTGATCGTCCACTCCTCATAGCCGCTGATGCGCACGCGCTTCCCCGTGCCCCCTGGGCCGCTGTTTGTCCCCACCAGCGTCCAGTGGTAAAGGTATCCGTCCCCTTCCGCGCGCAGCTCATCGAGCAACACTTGCAGGTCTGGAAACGCCGTCATGAAACTCTGCGCCGTCGCCGTGATCGCCTCGCGTCCCACCGCCGGTGCGCCGTCGTTCACCCGCAGCGAACCATCCGCCGCGTAATGCCCCGCCACGCGCGCCGCCCTCTGGCTGCACCACGCCTCGGTATACCGTTCCGCCAATGAGCGCACAGCCTCGGGAACACTCATCCGATGCGCAGCTTCGTCACAGTCTCAATGTGGCTCGTGTGCGGGAACATATCGATCATCGTCATGCCCTCGATCTCGTAGCCAACCGAGCGCAGCGTCGCCAGGTCGCGCGCCAGCGTCGAGGGATCACACGAAACGATGTTCAACTGACGCGGCTTCAACCGCGCCAACGCCCGCGCGCCGTTCTTCCCCAGCCCCGATCGCGGCGGATCAGCCAGCACGAAGTCCGGCACCTCGGTCTGCTCCTCCATCCACAATTCCGCCGACGCCTTATACGCCGGAAAATGGAAGCCGGCCCGCTCCATGTTATGGCCAAGGTCGGAGATGGCGCTGATGCTCGCCTCCACCGCCGTCACCTCGAAGTCGCGTCGCGCCAGCGCCAGCGAAAACAGCCCGACACCGGCATACAGATCCCACGCCGTTGCGCCCTCGGCGCCATCCAGCGCCGTCTCCACGAGCTGGTCAATCAGAAAACGGTTCGTCTGGAAGAAACTCCGGTGGCTCACGCGAAACTCGCCGTATTCCAGCGAAGGCTCCGTCGCCCCCGGCAGGTCCAGGTCGATCCACTCGAAAAACGACTTCGCCAGCCGTTTATCGCCCGCGTCCAGCACGTTCACCTGCACCACTTCCTCGTTGGTGAACAGCTCCAGCGACCGCAGGAAATAAGGCCACCGCCGCTCCTTCAGATGCCCGCGCAGGACCGCCATCGCTTCGTTCAGCTTCGGTGACGAAATCGGGCACTGCTCCACGTTTACAACTTCGTGCGAGTTGCCCTCGTGAAAGCCCATCTTCTCGCCTTCGAAATGAAGCTGGATGCGGTTCCGATAGCCCCAGTCCGGACCCGTGATCACGGGAATCTCTTCCGGCGCATCGAACTTGCCCACACGCTCCATCACCTCGCGCAGCACTTCCACCTTCTGCGCCACCTCGTAGGCATAGCTCGAGTGCTGATAGCTGCACCCGCCGCACCGAATAAAGTGCGGGCACGCCGGGTCAATGCGCTCCGGCGATGGCTCCAGCACGCTGGAGATTTTCCCGCGCTTCACATGATGCCGCGCGTCGGCAGGCTCCACCTGCACAAGTTCACCGGGAAGGGAGAACGGCACCAGCACCACGCCTTCGGTGCTGCGCGCCAGCCCATCTCCACCGAAAACCCATTTTTCAATGCGGAGTTCGTTTACGATAGGAGTTCACCTTTCTTCAGCATGAAATCACGACTCTTCTCCGGGGTTCAACCAACCGGAAACCTGCACATCGGCAACTACCTTGGCGCCCTTAAGAACTTCGTGCGCCTGCAGAGCAGCTATGAGAGCATCTTCTGCATCGTCGATCTGCACGCAATTACAATCTACCAGGAACCGGCCCAGCTGCGGGCGAAGAACCGCGAAATCGCCGGACTTTTCCTCGCCGCCGGCATCGACCCTCAGCTCTCTTCCATCATCGTTCAATCGCAGGTCGCCGCGCACGCCGAACTCGCCTGGATGCTCACCTGCGTCACCCCCATCGGCTGGCTCTACCGCATGACGCAGTTTAAGGCCAAGAGCGAGACCATCCGTGAGAAGTCCGATTCCCAGGACAGCATCGGCGACGGTTTGCTCCAATATCCCGTCCTCATGGCCGCCGACATCCTGCTCTATCAAGCTAAAGTCGTCCCCGTCGGCGACGACCAGGCGCAGCACCTCGAGCTCACGCGCGACATCGCCCAGCGCTTCAACTCCCTCTACGGCGAAACCTTCGTCATGCCGGAAACCAGCCTCCCCAGCGTCGGCGCGCGCATCATGGGCCTCGACGAGCCCGATAAGAAAATGTCTAAGTCCGCTACCGGCGCCGGCCACGCCGTGGCCCTCCTCGATGAACCCTCCCTCATCAAGAAGAAGATCATGCGCGCCACCACCGACTCCAATCCCGCCGTCGACTTCGACACCATGGGCCCCGGCGTCGCCAACCTCCTGGCCATCTACCAGGCCTTCGACGAATCGAGCGACGACACCCTGCGCGAACGCTTCGCCGGCATGCGCTACGGCGACCTCAAAAAGACCGTCGCCGAAAAGACCATCGAACACATCGAGCCCTTCCAGCAGCGCTACCGCGAAATGATGGCCGACCCCGCTTACCTCGATGGCATCCTCAAAGCCGGAGCCGAGCGCGTCCAACCCATCGCCGCCGCCACCGTGCAAC